>DUUT01000018.1 GCA_012841405.1 Chloroflexota bacterium | reverse complement strand
GGGCCTCGCGCCACGCGCTGCGTGCTCCCCAGGCGAGCACGGCGAGCCCGATGACGAGGGAGGCCCACGGCCCGGCGAGGGCAGGGCGGTGTCCGATCTGCAGGGCGCGCACGGCGCCGAGGGCGGATTCGCCCTGCAGCCGGGCGAGGTGCGTGTCCACGGGCATGGTCCGGCCGATGGGCCTGCGCACGACCCCCGGAGCAGCCGACTGCAGGTCGACGTGCGTGTCGTTCACGAGGGCGTCCACAGAGACGGTGAGCACCTCGGAGGCGACGCCCTGCTCGGCCCACAGGAGGAGATCAGTGCCCCAGAAGCGAAACCGCGAGCCCTCGGGAGTGGGGGTGAGGGGGTTCGACGAGGTGATGGGCGTGAGACCCGGATAGAGCACGTCATCGCGGAGGCTCTCCGTCAGCTGCTCCAGGAGCAGCGTCGGCTCACTGGCGGCGTCTAGCAGGGCAAACCCCCAGACGGGGTCCTCAGGGGGGGCGGCGGGCTGGAGGTGCTGCGTCACCATGAGCGTCATCCACGGCCACTCGCGCCGCATGCGAGCGATGGCCCGTGTGAGCCGGGTGGCCTGTACGAGGGGCGTGTCGCTGCCCTGGGCGGGTAGGGGGCCGGCCCAATCCGCGGGGAGGGCGTTCCAGCCGGATTCCAGCGCCCAGACGGGCTTGGCCGCCTCACCGCGGCGCAGCATCTCGCGGCGGAGGAGGATCGTCCGTGAAAAGTTGAGCACCTTGGCGCTCACGCGACGATCGTCCGGGCCCGACCAAAAACCGTAGGCCTTGACGCCGAGGACGTCAAAGCTCGCGCCGGCCCCGCGACGATAAAGCTCGTGGAGGTAGAGCACGTCGCTCATGTTGCGGCCGCCGGGCTCGGTGTTGGGCGCCAACCCACCGCCAATGATCAGCGCGTTGGGATCGGCGGCGCGGAGCGCCACGGCGACGGTGCGCAGCATGTCCACATACCCCTGAGGGTCCACCGCCCCGCTTCCCCAGTGGGGCGCGACGTTGGGCTCATCCCAGACCTGGTATGCCAGCACCTGGCCGGCGTAGCGCTCGGCAAAGGCGGCGGCAAAGCGCGCGAGGTCGGCCATGTCCGCTGGCGGGGCGTAGGGGTTGTCCTGCTCCCAGGAGGGACGCGCCCAGGCGGGCGAGGTATCGAGGACGACGATCACCTGCAGGTGATGGCGGGCCAGCGCCGGCATGATGCGGTCCCACAGATCCCAACGATAGTCGCCGGGTGTCGGCTCGAGGTCGGCCCAGCGCGCGTACTGGCGGACGACGCCGAGGCCGGCGGCGCGCGCCGCGTCGAGGGCCCGGTCGAGCGCCACCTCGTCGCCATACTGCTCCAGCGCCACATTCACGCCGACGCGGGGCGTCATGAGCGGCGGCTGATCGGCGGCCAGACCGCTCTCCACGCCGCGCGTGCGACGTACATAGCGGCTCACGTCGATGGCCGCGAGCGCCGCGATGCTGGCCACGATCAGCACGATGGCGGCCAGGCGGGCCAAGCGCGTGATGGCGTCGCGCCAGGCGGGTGGCCAGGAGGACGGTGTGGGTGCGCGCATGGGGTTCATCCCTTCAGCGGAGCCGGGCGGCGCGGGGAGCGACACGCCGCGCGGGTGCCCTCCGCGGGACCGATGCCCAGGGAGGCGCGTACGGGCGGCGCTCCGTGGCCCTCCCGTAGGGCTCCTTTTGACAGAGCGGGTTCTGTGGTATAATGCCGCCAACCATCGCCGTCCAACCTGGTACAGGAAGGATCCACCCAGTGGTCAACCCCCTCAACGCTCTCTTGGGAGTGTTTTCGCGCGATATAGGCATCGATCTCGGCACCGCAACCACGTTGGTCTGTGTGAACGGGCAAGGTATCATCGTCAACGAGCCATCGGTTGTTGCCATCGACAAGCGCTCCAAGCGCGCCCTCGCGATCGGCGCCGAGGCCAAGGAGATGGTCGGGCGGACTCCGGGGAATATCGTCGCCATCCGCCCGCTGCGAGACGGTGTGATCTCGGACTTTGACATCACGGAAAAGATGCTCCACTACTTTATCCATAAAGTCCACGAGCGCAAACGTCTCCTCGGTGCGAGCCCCCGTGTGGTTGTCGGCATCCCCAGCGGAGTGACCGAAGTCGAAAAGCGTGCGGTTCACGATGCGGCCCTCAGTGCGGGCGCACGTGAGGCGTACCTCATCGATGAGCCCATGGCTGCCGCCATCGGCGCCGGCCTGCCGGTGAGCGAATCGGTGGGCAGCATGATCATCGACATCGGCGGCGGTACGACGGAAGTGGCCGTGATCTCTCTGGGGGGTATCGTCGTCAGCCGGTCGATCCGCGTCGCTGGGGACGAGATGGATGAAGAGATCGTCCAGTACGCGCGACAAAAGTACAACCTGCTGATCGGCGAGCGGATGGCCGAGCGCACCAAGGTGGCCATCGGGTCGGCGTACCCCCTGCCGGAGGAACAGACGATCACCATCCGGGGGCGGAACCTCATCACGGGGCTACCTGAGGCCGTCGAGGTTAGCAGCGTCGAGATTCGCGAGGCGCTATCGGGCCCCGTGGATACGATCGTCGAGGCGGTCAAGTCGACCCTCGATGAGACGCCCCCCGAGTTGGTCGCCGACCTCATGGAGCAGGGGATCGCCTTGGCGGGCGGCAGCTCGCAGCTGCAGGGGCTCCCCGAACGGCTCTCCGAGGAGACGCGCATGCGCGTCTACCGGGCGGAGGATCCCGTCACTTGCGTGGTGCGCGGCGCGGGCACCGTCGTCGCCGACCTCGACCGCTACCACAAAGTTCTGGCGAGCACCCAACGGGGGAGCCTGCCTCCGCGACGCTAACCAATCGAGGCGCTGGCGTGAACGTTCTCCGTAGCCGGGCTCTGGCCGCCATCCTGGTGCTGTCTGTGATCCTGGCCTGGTTGGTGCTGGACCAGTTAGGACCCACGAATCCCATCCGCGATACCTTTTCGCGTGTCTTGTCCCCGGTGCAGTTCGTCCTTCAGCGGGCGGTGAGCCCCATCAGCAAGGTAGCGAACGGCGTGGTACACGTCGTGCGGCTAGGGTCTGAGAACGAGGCCTTGCGCAACGAGAACGCCGAACTGCGCAACCTCGTCATGCTGCTGCAAGAGGCCCGGCTGGAGAACGAGAACCTGCGGCGCGAGCTCGAGTTCAAGAGTGCCGTGCCCAACTATCACCTGCTCTCTGCCGAGGTGATCGGGCACGACCCCAACAACTTGCTACAATACCTCATCATCGATCGTGGCGCTGACGACGGTCTCGAGCCCGGCATGCCGGTGCTCACGGCCGACGGCCTGGTGGGGCGCATCAGCCGTGTGAACCACAGCTCGGCGACGGTGATGCTCATCAGCGATCCCTCCAGCTCGGTCAGTGCGCTGATCCAACGGTCACGCGCGACCGGCCTGGTGCAGGGGTATCCCGGCCAGGAACTCGTCATGCGCTACATCCCCCAAGGCGAAGAGGTGGAGGTGGGTGACGTCGTTCTGACCTCGGGCCTGGGGGGCAACTTTCCCAAGCGCCTCGTCATCGGGCAGGTGGCGAGCGTCAAGCGTGCCGATGTCGAGATGTTTCAGGAGGCGCGCGTGGTGCCCGCCGTCCGTCTGCGCGACCTCGAGATGGTGCAGGTACTGCTCAACTTTGAGCGCGATGAAGAGGCGCAGGAGCTCGCCGAGCCGTGAGAGCAGCGGGACCCGGGCTTCCTCTCGTCGCCTGTGCAGAGCGTGCCGGTGCGCGTGGGGAGGACGGCACGGCGCTCCCCTGGTGGTAGCGGCACACCTACGAGGCGGTGAACCATCAACCCGTATCTAGCCATTCCCATCGTCACCCTGCTGGCACTCGCCCAATCGACGGTGGCACCGCACGTGCGGCTCTTTGGTGTGGCGCCGGATGCGGTACTGCTCTTTACCGTGTCGTGGGCGCTCCTGCAGGGGGTGCGCGAGGGCATTCTCGTCGCCCTGATCGGCGGGCTGGTGCTGGATGCCCTCTCTGCGGGACCGTTCGGCGCGCAGACGCTGGCCCTCCTCATCGTGGGGGTGTTGGCGGGCATCAGTGGGGCGAACATCTTTCGCACGGAGCGCCTCCTGCCCTACGTCGCGATTGTGGCGGCGACGGTGCTGTACTACCAGGTCCTGTTCGTGCTGTTCGCCATCACCGGTAGGGTGGTGGTGTGGGGCGCCATGACGCTGCGCCTGGTTCTCCCCGCCATCGCCCTCAATGGGCTGGCCATGTTCCTGGTGCACCACGCGTCTTGTTGGGCACGTAGCTTTCTCTATCCCAGCCCCGTCGAGTGGGAATAATGAGCAACGGATACGTCAAGCTCAGGCTGTACCTCTTTCAGATCATCGTCGTGGTGGCGTTTGTGGTCCTGGCGACCAGGCTGTGGCAGCTACAGATCGTGTCCGCGCAGGACTATCAACAGCGCGCGGACTCGAACCGCTTTCGCCTCCTGCCCACCGATGCCCCCCGGGGGGTGATGTACGATCGGGCCGGCCGGTTGTTGGTGCGCAACGTGCCGAGTTTCGTCGTGAGCGTCATCCCCTCGGCGTTGCCCGAGAAGGGGACGGAGGAGCGCGCGGCGGTGATTCGCCGGGTGAGCGAGTTGCTCGATCTGCCCCTCGATCCGGAGCCGACGCTGGCCGATATCCCGGAGACACCCGCGACGGAGGCACCCGATGATGCGGCCTCCGAGCCCGATGGCGTTGCATCGGAGGATATCGCGACACCGGATGACGCGGCGGGGGAGGGGGGCGATGACGCGGCGGAGGACTCGGGGGACGAGCCGCGGAAAAAGTCGATCGAGGAGATCATCGCCGAGCGCACCACCGGCCTCTATCCCGTGAACCCGCATGAGCCGCTGCGCATCGCCACGAACGTCGATCGCGACGTGGCGTTCATCCTCGATGAGGAGCAGCTGCACCTGCCGGGCGTCGTGGTCGAGGTGGTGCCGGTGCGCGAGTACCTCGACGGCCCGCTCATGGCCCACATCCTGGGCTACATGGGGCGCATCCCCGAGGAGCGGGTCGACGCCTACCTCGAGGACACGAGCTATCTCTACGAGCCCGATGACGTGGTGGGGCTCGCGGGGCTCGAGGCCACCCAGGAGGCGCTGCTCCGTGGGCAGAAGGGGCAGAAGCACGTGGAGGTGGACGCATTTGAGCGCGAGGTCGCCGTCATCTCGCAGCAGCCGCCGCGGCAGGGCCTGAACCTCAAGCTGACCATCGATGAGGACCTCCAGCGCGTCACAGAAGAGGCGTTGCGCGAGTGGATGGAAAAGGCCAACGCGCCGTCGGGTGTCGTTGTGGCCCTCGATCCCCGTGACGGGGCGGTGCTGGCCATGGTGTCGTTGCCGAGTTTCGACAACAACCTCTTCTCCGGGGGCATCTCTTACGAAGACTATGAGCGGCTGAGCTCGGACAAGCGGCGGCCGCTCATCAACCAGGCCGTGAGCGGGATGTTTCCTCCCGGCTCGACGTTCAAGCTCGTGCCGGCGACGGGTGCCCTCGAAGAGGGCACCATCACCGAGGCGACGCGGTTCGGTTGCGCCGGCACCCTGTATCTGCCCAACCGGTTCGCGCCCTCCGACACCTCCTTGGCGCAGCCGTTTGTGTGCTGGCGGCGCGGTGGTCATGGCAGCCTGAACGTGGTGGGCGGCATCGCCAACTCGTGCAACATCTTTTTCTACCAGGTCGCAGGTGGCTACGGTGGCTTTGAGGGGCTGGGGATCGGTGCCCTGGGCAAGTGGGCGCTCAACTATGGCTTTGGTGAACCGACGGGGATCGAGCTCACGGGAGAGGTGTCAGGGTTGGTCCCCAGTGACAAGTGGAAGCGCCACACCTATGGCGAGAGCTGGACGACCGGCGACACCTACAACGCCGCCATCGGCCAGGGGTTTGTGTTGGCGACGCCGCTGCAGGTGGCCAACATGACGGCCACGGTCGCCAACTGGGGCACGGTGATGCGCCCGCAACTCGTGTACCAGGTGATGGATAGCGACGGCAATGTGATCCAGCAGCTCGAGCCGGATCCGATCCGCGAGCTGGGAGCCTCGGCGCACACGTTGGACCTGGTGCGCCGGGGCATGCTCGACGCCGTAGAGCGCGGTACGGCTCCTCTCGCCCGGGTTCCTGGCATCGCCGTGGCCGGCAAGACGGGTACCGCCGAGTACGCCGAGTTTGACGACCAGGGCCGGTTGATCACCGATGCCTATGGGAACCTCCCGAAGCACGCCTGGTTCACGGCCTTTGCGCCCTATGACGAGCCCGAGATCGCCCTGGCCGTATTCCTGTACGGAGGCGATGAGGGATCGCGGGTGGCGGCGCCCATCTCGGCGGCGGTCATGCGGGCCTACTTTGGCATTCCCGACCCGAACGCTCCACCGACCCCCACCGTGAACGCGCCGGCCGACTCGACGCCGGCAACAGAGTCCGAGGGGTAGCACGGAACCGCTCCCGCCCAGTGACAGGGCACACCCGATGGAGAACCGACCCACCATGACGAACGGCATTGCCATCAAGGGGACGCGCGAGGGGCTCACCATCACCCTCGGATCCGGCGAGGTGACCGCGATGCTCGATGAGCTGGCCCGCCATCTGGAGGCGCAGGGCGCCTTTTTCCGCGACGGCCAGGTGGCCCTGCGGACCAATGACCTGGCGGTGAGGCAGAAGGACCTGGAGCGGATCAGTGCCCTGCTCGCGGAGCACGCGATGGTGCTGCGTACGGTGGTGACGACGAATGACACGACGCGCCAGGCCGCCGATGGCCTGGGGCTGCGCGTCTTGAGCTCTGAAACGCCAGCGCCCGCACCAGCCGCCGCGCCGGCGCCCGCGCCGCGGCCTCAG
>DUUT01000163.1 GCA_012841405.1 Chloroflexota bacterium | reverse complement strand
GTGCACGGCGATCAGGCCCTGTGCCCGGGTGACACGAGCCGCCTCCGCGAGGACGGCGACGGGATCGGGCACGTGCTCGATGACGTTGATGAGGGTGACCACGTCGAACGCCTCGGAGGGGAAGGGGAGGCCGGCGACATCGCCCACCAGCACGCGCTGCGGGTCCGTCCCGTGCGCGATGCCCTCGGCGAGGGTGTGGCTGCGCTCGATGCCCCAGGCCTGCCAGCCGCGCGCTGCGGCCTGCGCCAGCAGCAGGCCGTCGCCGCACCCGGCGTCCAGCAGGCGTCCCCTGCCTCCGTGCGCCGCGAGGGTACGCAGGAGGGCGTCATTGCCGGCCCGGCGGTCGGCGCGCGTGGCGGCAAAGTAGGCCGCCGCCTCCGCCTCCGAGTAGGTCCACAGACCGTCACCCCGCGCCAACCGGGGGCTGGCAAAGAGCAGCCCGCAGCGGCGACAGCGCACGATGGTGTGCGCCTCGGCGATGGGGTAGAGGACGCTGTTGACATAGACGCCGGGATGCGTACGATTGGGTATTCGCCAGCGCGGTTCGACGGACTGTGCGCCGCAGAGCGGGCAGGGAACATCCTCGTAGGCGGGGCGTGCGGGTGCGAGGCTACTCATGGATCCTCTGGCGGCTCCCGTCGCGAAAGCCCTGCCACGCGGCCCAGGCGACGTGGGGGTGGCCGCGAAGCACGTCGCGCACCCCGCGGGCGACCTCGCTCAGCAGCACCGCCAGGTGCGTCGCCAGCGGCCAGCGGCCGTGGGGGTGCTGGCGGTAGAACAGGACGCGATGGCGGGTGCGCTGGTAACGGCTCGTCGCGCTGCGCAGGGCGGCCGATGCCGAGCCGAGGTGCCACATCTTGGCCCGTGGCTCCACCCAGATGGTCAGGCCGCGGGCGCGGACCCGGGCGCAGAGGTCGGCATCCTCGTAGTACATCGTATAGCGCGAGTCAAAGGGGGTCCCCGCGGCGAGGGCCTCGCGTCGGATGAGCATGGCGCAGCCGGTGACGTAATCCACCTGGCGGGGCACCCGGAACTGGCCGCGATCCAGTGCGCCGCGGCCGATATCGCGCGGCATGGGCAACCAGCGGTGGCGCTCACTGCCGAGGGCCCAGATGCGGCGGGGCTCGTCGGCACAGAGGATCATGGGCGCCACGATGCCGGCGTCGGGGTGTGCCTCCGCCAGGCGCACGAGCCGCGTGACCATGTCGGGGGCGATCCAGGTGTCGTTGTTCAGCACGAGGACACAGTCGGCGCCGTGGGCGAGGGACCAGGCGATGCCCAGGTTGCAGCCGCCGCCGTAGTAGAGGTTGGACTCGGCCTCGAGGAGCGTGATGCGCTCGCCGAACCGGGCGCGCAGCCGCGCCACCGAGTCATCAGTGGAGGCATTGTCCACCACGACCACCTGCTGGCGGGGATAGTCGCCAGCGAGAATGGACGCGACGCAGCGCGCCGTCTCCTCGGGTAGGTTCCAGTTGACGGTGACGACGCTGACGGATGGGTTGCTGGTCGGCATGGTACTCCTGAGCCTTCTCCACGGTGGCCGTCGATAACGGCTGTGGCGCCCGAACCCGCGCGCGAATCCGCGCGTTCAACCACAAGGTGCAGCCATGGGACCATGGAGGATATGCATTGCCAGCCTCGACCTCTTGCCGAGCCGCAGCTCGGGGCTGGCCGTCTACGGTGAGACCCTCGTCCGCGGCCTGCGTGACCGCGGTCATGACGTCACCGTGGTCACCTCGCGGCGGGGCGCGCTACCGCCCTACGAGGTCGTGGAGGGTATCCCCGTGCACCGCGTGCCCACCCGACGGGCCGACTGGATCGGCTTTGCCTATCATGCCGGGCGCGCGATCGCCCGTCTGGAGCGCGCCCAGCCGTTCGACGTCGTCCATTTCCTCGACGTGCACTTTGCCTACGGCTATGGCGGCCGGTTCGTTGCCAGCCTCTTCCAGTCGTTCCGCCAACGGGCGACGAGCGATGGCGGGCTGCCCTACCACGCCAACCTCAAGGGCCTCATCGGCCGGATCATCTACTACCACGGGGCGCGCTGGCTGGCCGAGGCGCCGGCCTTGCGCCGCGCCGAGCGGCTGCTGGCCGC
>DUUT01000017.1 GCA_012841405.1 Chloroflexota bacterium | reverse complement strand
GGCGCCTCCTGACACACGAATGGTCGGCAAACCAAGTGTGCCACAGGAAGCGCCCCATGTCACCTCGTTATTTGAAAGGTATTGGGCCTTGACGCCCATCGGCAAGGGTCCTCGCCGCGCTCAGAACCACGCTGTGGCCCTTTGCCAAACACTACCTCGTCGTCGGCCCAGTGCCTAGAAGGCAAACGCCTCCAGCATGGCCCAGCCGACGTTCTCGAACTGAGAGAGGGTGCGCTGCGTGGCACCATAGGTGATGAAATCCTCCGGCGCCATGGCATCGGGCTCGTAGGCGCGCACGAACTCGGGGAGGGTGCACAGCCGCGCAATCGCCGCCTCTGGCACCGGCTCGGCGATGCGCTCCTCGCGCGGCACGCCCGGCTGCAGGAGCGCCGCCTGGTTGCGCGGGTGCACCGAGACGATGAGCCGCCCGCCCGCCAGCTCGGTCATGTGCGCATTGCCCCGTAGCGCCGCCACCAGGAGCACCGCCTCGTACCCTGCGGCGCCGTAGATGCTGTAGGCGCGCTTGGTAACGGCCAGCCCCGCCTGGCGGATGTCGTCCTCGCTGACCTCGGCGCGGCGATCGTGGGCCACCTCCCGCAGGTAGTCATCCAGCCGGCCGATCATGATGACGGCAAAGGCGCGCCCCGGCACGCGGCCCGCCGCCCGCGCCCGTGCCGCGCCCCGGCGATGCCGTTCGGCGATGGCGACGACCTGGGGCACGGTAAAGCTCACCGTGGCCGTCACGGTGATTCCCTCGGCGACGCACTCTTCGAGGACGTCCAGCCCCGCCGCCGTGACGGGGAGCTTGACGGCGATGTTGGGCGCCCAGCGGCTGAAGCGGCGCGCCATATCCAGCATCGCCTCGCGATCGCCGGCTCGCGCGGGGTTCACTTGGGCACACGCGTATCCCTCGGCGCCTTGGGTCCGCCGGAACTGCGGCTCCACCTGCTCCGCCGCGTGGGTCACCACGGCGTGCATCAGCGCCTCGGCGCGCTCTGGCGGCGTCAGACCGCTGAGGTCGCCGACGCGCGGCCGCCAGAACGCCGGGCGAGCGCGCAGTGCCTGGTAGCTCAGTACGGGGTTCGTGGTGACGCCCGCAGCGCCATGCTGCAACGCCAGCGCCAGCTCTTCCGCATCTCCCGAGTCATGCCACCAGGAGGTGGCCGTCTCGTTCGCCAGCCACTGGAAGTAGCTCGTTTCCATCATCGGGTTCCTCCGCTGCGCGGCTGTATGGTGGCCCGTGGGTTGATGCGTGCCAGGGGCACTCCGGATGCGTTGAACGCGCGACGCAGGGCATAGTAGCCCAGCGCCGCGTCGACAAAGGGGTCATACCCCGGCTGGCGCTGCACCATGACGCTCACCTCCATGCCGATGAACCCCGTGTAGCCGGCAGCATCCATCGCCTTGAGGTAGCGCACATAGTCGCACGGCCCGGCCCCTGGGGTGAGGAACTCGTAGGTCCAGGGGAAGTAGCCGCGCTGGTCCTTCACGTGGGTGAACACCGTGTGGGGGCCCATGGCCCGGCACGCCTCCTCGGTGGGCATCCCCTCGATCTCGGTGTGGCTGATGTCAAAGTTCAGCTTGACGGAGGGGTGGTTCACCTGCTCGACGAGCCACACCGCCTTGCGCGGCAGGTCCATCGCCGTGCCGGAGTGCATCTCCGGCGCAAAGATGACGCCCTTAGAGGCGGCATACCCCCCCAGCTCGGCCACGCGCTCCGCGACGAGGTGCTTGAGCCGCCCCCAGTCGTCCACGTCGCCGCCGACGAGGCTCACCACCACGGGGGTGTGCCCCTTCTGCCGGAGGTCATCGGCCAGGTCGATGGTGTCGCGCAGGCGCTGCATGTTGGCGGCGTGCTCGTCGGGATCCTCCGCGCAGACGGTGGTGTGCCCGGCGATGGCCGCCAGGGTGAGGTCGTACGCGGCGAGGAGCTCCCGAATGCGTCGCCGCGTGGCCGCGTCCAGCGTGTAGAGCTCGGTGGGCCAGCCGGGCGTGACGGCGAGCTCGATACCCGTATAGCCGATCTGGGCAATGACGGGCAACCCCTCCTCCAGGGGAACGTCCCTCATGCTCCAGGTGCAGTAGGCGATCTCCATGGCACTTCCTCCCCCATGCGGTGTACGTGCACGCGCCGATGGCCGGTGGCGCACAGGAACGCGTTGTTGGGAATCAAGGCCCCTCGCCTGCGCTCGGGGCGACGGACTATCGCGACGTGCAGGATACTGCGATGGTGAGTCAAGGCCCCTCGCGGACGCTCAGGGCGAGCTGGCGAACGGGGTCGCCCTAGACGCCGTCGAGGCCAAAGAGCTCCTTGGTGTTCGTGTAGCAGATGCGCTCAAGGTCCGCATCGGTGATGCCGCGCTCGTGCAACGCGGCGATCAGCCCGGCGTAGCTGCGGCGCGGGCGCACACGCCCGGGCACGCGGCCGACGTCAAAACCCTCGCAGGCATCCGAGCCAAAGAGGAGCTTGCCGGCGCCCAGTGCCGCCAGGCCCACCTCGACCATCCAGGCGTCGACGTAGGTCGTGTCGAGGTAGACGTTCTCGTAGCGCCGCGCCAGCGGGATAGCGCCGGGTCGCAGGTGCGCCAGGATGAGAGGCACGTCCGGATAGGCGCGCAGGAGCGGCTCGTAGGGCGCCGCCGCCATCGGCGAGCCGTCGACGTCGGCGTGAGTGAGGATGGGCCACCCCTGCGCTCGGGCGCAGGCAAAGACACCGTCCAGCGCCTCCGGCGTCACGGCATAGTGATCAAGCACCGGGTGGATCTTGAGGCCGCGAAAGCCGTGGGCGGCGGCCACGGGGACGTCCTCCGCCCAGGCCGGGTCGTGGGGATTAGCCCACAGCATGGCCCCCAGGCGCTCGCCATAGCGCGCCACCATGGCCAGCATCTCGGCCATCCCGCAGCCGCGCCCGATGGTGCTGGTCGACGCCGAGGAGACGAGCATGTACCGGACCCCCTCGTGGTCCTGGAGGTACACGAGGTCCTCGGGGCCATATGCGTCCCCCACCACCCCGGGGAGCTGGCCGATGTGCGTGTGGCAGTCAATCACGGGTAGATCAACGCGCGTCATGCGCACCTCCAACAGAGATACCGAACCCCAACGAACGGCGCACACCTGGCTCGGATGCGTTGGCCCGCGGAGGCCATGGTGTGGGGCGCCGTCCCACCCATCCCGCGCCCCGCCCGCCGCGGGTGGCCACCGTCCCAGGGCGCCGCGCTACGCGTACGGCGAAGGCGCATCGCGGTAGGTGTCGTGCCAGGCGCGCTCGCGGAGCGCCGCGATGAGCGCCGGGTGGTCGGCGAGCATGCCGTCGATCATAGTGCGGATCGGCAGCCCATAAGGGCAGCGCTGCTCGCACGCTCCGCAGTGGGTACACGCCTCGAGCGTGGCGAGACGGCGCTCAAAATGGGCCAGCAGCCCCTGCTTGGCCCAGGGCGCCCACGGGCTCGCCAGAAAGGCCGCCAGCCCCCGGTGGCGGTAGAGGTTGAACCACACGTCGTGGTGCACCAGGCCCGAGATATAGATCCCCGCCGGGCACACGGGGCCGCAGATCTCATCGCAGATGCGGCACGTTTCGCCGTCCAAGCGGCGCCGCCACCGCGCGACCTCGGCCTCCTCTGCAGCGCTGAGGGACAGCGTGGTGCGCTCCAGGGCGGTGACATTCGCCTCGAGCTGCTCGAGGCAGCTGACCCCCGGCACCATGGTGTGGATGGGCTGGTTGGCCAGCCAGGGCAGCGCCACGGCGGCCGGAATCGCCCCCACGGAGACGGGCTTCATCACCGCCAGGCCCACGTCATGGGCCTGAGCAATGGGAATGAGCACCTCCAGCGCCTCGCGGCGCACGACGTTCAGCGGAAAGAGCACCACATCGACGCGCCGGCTGGCGATCCCCTCGGCGAGCACCGTGAGGTCGCCATGCCCCGAGAGCCCCACGTGGCGGACCTTACCACGCGCTCGGGCGCGCTCCAGCCCCTCCATCGCGCCACCGGGTGCCAGGTGCTGGCGCAGCATGTCCCGCGTGTAGGTGCGCAGCAGGTAGATATCGATATAGTCGCTGGCGAGCTCCGTTAGGTCCTCATCCACCCGGCGCAGGGCCGCGGCGGCGGTCGTCTCGTGCGTCTTGGAGACCACCACGCAGCGCTCGCGCTGGCGCGCCAGCAGGGGGCGCAGCTTGGTGCTGCTATCGCCATAGCGCCCGTCAAAGTAGTTGATCCCCAGCTCCAGGGCGCGCGCCAGCAGCCGCTCCCCTTCGGCCCGGTCGAGCACCGCGAGGTAGCCACAGCCCACTCCGAGAAGGGACACCTGTAGCTCGGTCCGCCCGAGGCGTCGGTAGCGCACGGCATGCTCCTCGTTGTCTGTGCCCGGCATCCGGCTGGTCGCGAGGCGAGCGCCCGCTACAGCCCGATCCGCGCGTTGATGTCCGCCTCGTACGCGCCCGTCGCCTCGGATTCGACCTCCTGCAGGGCGACGGGGCGGTTGAGCGTCGCCGATTCAAAGGCGGCGTAGCACAGCGCCATCGCCTTGCGTCCCATGTGGCCATCCACCTCGGGCGTGGCGCCCGTGAGGACGCAGGCGGCGAACTCGTGGTACTCCCACGCCAGGAGCTTGCGATCCGCCTCCTGGAAGGTGCATTCGTAGGACGCGAGGCGCTCCCCGCCAAAGAGCTGCGCCGTGAGGGGGTCCAAACAGAAATCGGGGGCCAGGCTGAGGATGTCCTCCCCCGAGACGACACCGCCGTCATCGCGGCACAGGGTGAGGGGGCGGCCGTTGCGCGCGCCGCCAAAGCGGAGCGAGCCCTCGCTGCCGTAGACGACCATGCGCCCGAACCCTTCGCCGTGGGCGGCATAGACGTTCGTCCATTGCCCCAACACTCCCCCCTCAAAGGTGAGCACGGAGATGAGGGTGTCCTCCGCCGTCGCCTCGATGGAGGGGGGGATCTCGACGGCCCAGCGGTCGTAGAAATCGGTGAGGTTCGTACGTTCCTCGTTGCGGTAGCGCACCGACTCGAGGAGGCACGTGCGGGCATACACCTCCGCGGCAGGCCCCACAAAGTACTGCATCATGTCGGCGTTGTGCACCCCGGCATCGAGGACAATGCCGCCGCGGTAGCGGTCGTGGCGCCAGGGGAGGATGATGATGCGATCGCCGCCGCTCGCGCTGATGTCGAAGAGCAGCGTCGGCGTGCCGATGGCGCCGGCATCGATCAGCGCACGCATCAGGCGGCTCATCGGATCGCGGCGATAGTTCTCCGCCACGCTCAGCGCCTTGCCGCTTTTCGCCTGGGCGGCGAGGATGCGGTTGCAGGCGCGCATGGTGAGGCCCAGGGGCTTTTCGCACAGCACGTGCAACCCCAGTTCGAACGCCGCACAGGCCACCGTGTGGTGCGAGGCCGTATCCGTGGTGATGGCCACCCCCTGGAGGTCGGGGATGGCGCGCACCATGGCGGCCATGTCCTGAAAGACCTGAGGCCGCGCCCCGAGGAGGCGCTCGGCGTCATCCGCCAGGGACGCGGCGTTGTCGTAGCGCAGGTCGCAGACCGCCACGAGCTCCACGTTGCTCTGGCCGCTAGCGTACAGCTCGTGCAGACCGCGGAGGTGACGGCCGCCCATCCCTCCGCAACCGACGATGGCGATGGGGATGCGTGTCATGGGGGTGTCCTTTCGCTCGGGCTGGATTGGGCAAGGGTACACCAACTCGTGAGCGAATGCCAGCGCGCGTGAGGGGCGGGAGTAGGAACAAAAGCGGCAGGTTACAGCCCTTGGTAACCAAGGAACTGTAACCTGCCACCCGACTATCAGTACGCTATCGATACGTTATGGTTCTTATCCCAGCAACGGGTTACTGGGAGGTCACCCGCTGGGCGCCCTCGAGGGCGCGCGTGAGCAGCTCGGGGACCTGCTCCTCGCGCACGTGCGAGATGGACTGGCCGTTCACCACCACGTTGGGGCCACGGTCGCAGCGCTCCAGGCAGAAGGAGGCCTTGAGCTCGACGGCATCCTCGAGGCCGCGCGCCTCAATCTCTTCGCTAAAGCGCCGCAGCACATCGCGGGCGCCACGCAGATAGCAGGAGGTGCCCACGCACACGGTGATGTGCGCCACCGCCTGCGGATCGACGGCCTGCTCGGTGGGCAGCGGGCCCACGCGCCGACGGTGGCCGTAGGTCGTGTGCAGCACCCGGTGGGCCGTCTCGCTGTTCGGGCTGATCAACCAGCGCCGATAGAGCTCTTGCACGTGAGAGTTCTCCCCCGCCAGGCGCACCTCCTTGGCCACATCCACCGAGCGCAGCCCCTGGGCGCGGAGGCGCCGCTGCTCCGGCAAGTTGGGGACCGGCTGGCCACCACCACCGACGCAGCCATCGGTACAGGCCATCACCTCGATGATGTCGTACGCCGCATCGCCCCGGTCCATGGCGGCGATCAGGTTCCGGGCATTGCCCAGACCACTCACCACGGCCACCCGCACCTCGCGACCGCCCACCGTCAGCACGGCCTGCCGCACGCCGGGGAGGTCGGGCGCTGGCTCAAAGGGCACGTCGGTGAGGCGCTGCTTGTCGACGATGTACGCCGCCTCGCGCGCCACCGCCGTGGCGACGCCGCCCGACTGGCCAAAGATCACGCCGGCGCCGGAAGCAAAGCCAAAGGGCTGATCGAACTCGCTCTCCTGCAGGTCGACGAAGGAGATGCCCGCCGCCCGCAGCATCGCCGCCAGCTCTTGCGTGGTCAGGACGGCATCCACGTCGCGCGTGTCGTCGTCGCCGAACTCTTCTCGGCGTGCCTCGAACTTTTTCGCCGTGCAGGGCATGATCGAGACGACGAACAGCTCCTTGTCATCCAGCGGCTCGGTCTCGGCATAGTACTCCTTGAGCAGCGAGCCGAACATCTGCTGCGGCGAGCGGCACGAGGAGAGCTGCGGCTTGCGATGCGGGTAATAGTGCTCCACGCACTTGACCCAGGCCGGGCAGCAGACGGTAAAGAGGGGTAGCGGGCCGCCCTTTTCCAGCCGCGCGAGGAACTCGTTCGTCTCCTCGACGGTCGTCAGATCGGCGGTAAAGCTCGTGTCGAACACCCGGTCAAAGCCGAGCCGCCGGATGGCGGTCACCAGTTTGCCGGTGGACACCTGGCCGGCCGGCAGACCAAACTCTTCGCCGATGGCCACGCGCACCGCCGGCGCCACCTGCGCCACCACGTGCTTCTGGGGGTCGCGCAGTGCCGCCCACACGGGCTCGCTCTCCGAGCGCACGGTGATGGCCGCCGTGGGGCACACGGCAGCGCATTGGCCACAGTTCACACAGTTCCCCTCGCCCAATCCGCGGTTGTACGCCGGCGTGACGCGCGCCTGGGCGCCGCGGTAGGCGATGTCGATGGCGCCGATGCCCTGCACCTCGGCGCACATGCGCACGCAGTCGCCGCACAGGATGCACTTGTTCGTGTCGCGCACCAAGCCCGTGCTCGTCAGATCGAGGGGCACGCGCTCCTGCCGCGCCGGGAAGCGCACCTGGTCGACGCCAAAGCGCGCGCAGAGCTCCTGCAGGCGGCAGCGGAGGTTCTGCGTGCAGGAGGTGCACTCGCGGTCATGGTTCGCCAGGATCAGCTCCAGCATCATGCGGCGGATGTGCATCAGCCGCGGGGTGGAGGTGCGAATCTCCATGCCGTCGGCCGGCTCGGTGGAGCAGGAGGCGATCACCGCGCCGCGGGCGTCCTCGACGACGCACATGCGGCAGGCGCCGTAGGCGCTCAGCTCCGAGTGGTAGCAGAACGTCGGCAGGTCGATCCCGATCTCACGCACCATCTCGAGCAGGTTGCGCTGCCCATTGATGGGGACCTTGATGCCGTCTATGGTTACGAATCCAGCCATGGTTAGTTTTCCTCCACGGCGCCAAAGCGGCACACTTCGACGCAGGCGCCACAGCGCACGCATTTCTCTTGGTCGATGACGAACGGCGACTTGACCTTGCCGGAGATGGCGCCGGCGGGGCAGGCCCGGGCGCAGCGCGAGCAACCGACACACTTTTCCGCGTTGATGGTGTACCGCCGGAACGCCTGGCAGGCGTGGGCCGGGCAGATGCGGTCGCGCACGTGGGCCTCGTACTCGTCGCGGAAGTAGCGCAGCGTGCTGAGGACGGGGTTGGCCGCCGTCTTGCCGAGCATGCACAGCGAGGCGTCCTTCACCACGCTACCGAGCTCCTCGAGCAGGTCAATGTCTTCCAGTGTGCCCTGGCCGTCGACGATCTTTTGCAGGAGGGCCAGCATCTGCTTGGTGCCCTCGCGACAGGCGACGCACTTGCCACACGACTCTTGCTGGATGAATTGCATAAAGTAGCGGGCAAACTCGACGATGCAGTTGTCCTCATCGATGACCACGAGGCCGCCGGAGCCCATCATGGCGCCCGCCGCCTGGAGCGTATCATAGTCCATCGGCAGGTCGAGCTGGCTCTCGGGGAGGCACCCTCCGGAGGGGCCACCGATCTGCACGGCCTTGAAACGCTTGCCGTTGGGCACGCCGCCGCCGATCTCAAAGATCATGTCGCGCAGCGAAAAGCCGATGGGGATCTCGACGAGGCCGGTGTTGACCACCTTGCCGGTGAGGGCAAAGGTCTTGGTGCCGGCGCTGCGCTCGGTGCCCAGCTGACCGAACCACTCCGCGCCCTTGGCGATGATATCGGGCACGTTGCCCAACGTCTCGACGTTGTTGATGACCGTCGGCTTGCCAAAGAGCCCCTGGGATGCCGGGTAGGGGGGCTTGGAGCGCGGCATACCACGCTTGCCCTCCGCCGAAGCGAGCAGTGCCGTCTCCTCGCCGCAGACAAAGGCGCCAGCACCCTCCTTGATGCGCGCGCGGAAGCTAAAGCCCGTGCCGAGGATATTGTCGCCCAGGAGCCCCATCTTTTCCGCCGCGGCGATGGCCAGCCGCAGCCGCCGCACCGCCAGGGGGTACTCGGCGCGCACGTAGAACACGCCGTCGTTGGCGCCGATGGCATAGCCCGCGATGATCATCCCCTCGAGCACGCGATGGGGGTCACCCTCCAGGAGGCTGCGGTTCATAAAGGCGCCGGGGTCGCCCTCGTCGCCGTTACACACCACGTACTTGGGCGTCGCTGGCTGCACCCGGGTGAGGTTCCACTTGAGCCCGGCAGGAAAGCCCGCGCCGCCCCGGCCGCGCAGCTTGCTCGCCAGAACCTGCCCACACACCTGCTCCGGCGTCATCTCGCTCAGCGCCTTGGCGAGCCCGGCATACCCTCCCAGAGCGATGTACTCCTCGATGCTCTCCGGATCCATGTTGCCGCAGTGGGCCAACACCTGGCGCACCTGGTGCCGGTAGAACGGCGCCTCCAGCGGGTGATCGAACGCCTCGCCAGAGACGGGGTCGCGGTACGCCAGCCGGTGCACTACCTCACCGCGCAGCGTGGCCGCCACGATCTCGTCGGCATCATCGGGGGTGACGTGGGTGTACAGCACGCCGGAGGGCTCGATGTGCACCAGCGGGCCGGCGGCACACAGACCGCGGCAGCCGGTGCCCACCACGTGGTTGCCGTTCGCGTTGCTATCGTCCCCCGTGGTACCAATCTCGAGGCCCCCGCCATGGGCGCGAAGCGCCTTCTCAAGGGCGGCGTACACGGCGGCAGCGCCATTCGCGGCGCAGCCGGTCCCCGTACACACCAGAATGCGTACGCGTTGCCGTTCCCTGGCGGCGGCAAAGGCCTCCCGCGCCTCTTGCAGCTTGGGTACAGTGGTTATCATTAGGACTCTACCTCGTTGCTGGGCTCTGCAGGCGCGGCCTCGTCGTTCTCGCGCGCCATGAGGGTGTCGATTATAATCTCGGCGGCCTCGGGCGTAAGCTGTGAGTGCACCTGATCGTTGATCACCATGACCGGCGCAATGCCGCAGGCCCCGACACAGGCCACCGTCTCCAGGGTAAAGAGGCCGTCGGCGGTGGTCACCCGTCCATCGCGCAGGTCGAGCTTTTTCTTGATGGCGTCATAGATGGACTGTGAGCCCTTGACGTGGCACGCGGTGCCATCGCAGATGCGCACCAGGTACTTGCCCTTGGGCTCGAGGGAGAACTGGGCATAGAAGGTGGCCACACCGAACACGGTGTTGACCGACATGCCGAGGGTGGTCGCCACATAGTTCAGCGCGTCCTCGGGCAGGTAGTGCCAGCGCTCCTGGATATCCTGAAGCACACCGATGAGTTCGGTGGAAGAATGCCCGCGGCGGTCGAGGATCTCCTCCACCTCCACGAGCCTGTTCGCGGTGTTGCGCGCCGTTGCCGTGTTCGTGTCCACGTGACCTCCCTATGTCGTTAGCGTCGTACGGGCCAAGATCATGGCCTGGGACGGCATCACCCCAGTCTGACGTAGCGACTATCCCGTTTGTGATATTATGCACAAAGTCTGCGAATCATGCAAATCGTGCATTCACGCACGATGTCGTACATGGCACACCGCGGACGGTCATTTGCGCTCGCGCCCATCATCGACCATGATGGGGTAGCGACCACCCATCTGCTATGAGGTATTGTCATCGTGAGACTCATCCTCCTTCGCCACGGCGAGACCCCCTGGAGTGCCGAGCACCGCTACCAGGGTGCAACGGACACCCTCTTGAGCGACGTGGGCCGGGCTCAGGTGGCTGCGCTGGCCGAGCGGCTGCGCGGCGCAGCGGTCAACGAGTTCCGCTCCTCCCCCCTGCGGCGTACCCTGGATACTGCCGCCGCCGTAGCGGCGCGCCACGAGGCGCCCGTCGTGCCCGACGAGCGCCTGCGCGAGATCAGTTTCGGCCGCTGGGAGGGGCTGACCCACGAGGAGATTCGCCGCCAGGCGCCGGAGCGCTATGCCCGGTGGCAGGCGGACCCGGGGGTGGCCACACCGCCCGACGGAGAGCCGCTGGCGTCCGTCTTGGAACGGGTGGGCGATCTGTGGCGCGAGGTGGTGGCACAGCCGCAGGACGCCACCATCGCCCTGGTAGGCCACGGCGCCTGCCTCCGCGCCCTGCTCTGCGTGGCGCTCGAGGTGCCCACCAGCGCCTTTTGGCGCTTCCAGCTCGGGGCGGCGTCCGTCTCCGAGCTGTACGTCTATGACGGGCGCGCCAAGCTCTTGCTACTGAACGACCGGCACCACCTCAACGCAAACGGTGCGCCCCCGGCGGGAGCGCACCCGTTCTAGGCCGTGTTACAAAAACGCACCCGACTAGAAACGATGTCGCCCCGAGCGTACGCGAGGGGCTTGACGTCCATCGCCAAGGTTTCGCACCACGCTCAGAGCGACGCTCTGGCCCTTTTTCCACACACTACCGAGCGTGCTCGGCGGTGCGCAGGCCGCTGTCGTTAGCGGTCCTGCACGCGGCGCGGGAAGGGGCGCACCCATCCCTCGCGCCCAAACCAGGGATCCTGGGAGAGATCGCGGATGTAGACCCGCCGATCGAAGAAGGCCTCCTGCATCGCCTGCATGATCGTGCGGGTGAGGGCGGCATCCATGGCGGCGAGGCGCTCCCGGCAGCCGGGGTCGTGGATGCGGTTGTGCTGCTCGTGGGGGTCCTCCTCCAGGTGAAAGAGGGTGACCTCGCCGGTGGCATACTTGGACAGCCGCCACGCGCCGTCGTAGAGGCTCCAGCCGCCAGCGAGCTGCCCGACGATACATTCACGCTGCGGCGCGGCCACGCCGAGGCCCGGGAGGGGGATGCTGTCCATGTACGCCGGCACCTCGCACCCCGCCAGCGCGAGCAGCGTGGCGGTGACGTCCGTGAGTTCCACCAGCTCGTTGCGCGCAGTGGCCGCCTGCCCGGGCAGGCGCACGATCATCGGCACGTGGCAGCTCGCCTCGAAAAAGTGCCCCTTCCCGATGAGGTTATGGTCGCCGAGGTAGTCGCCGTGGTCGGAGGCGAGCACGATGATGGTGTTCTCCCACAGCCCCTGCTCGCGCAGCGCGGCGACGATCGCGCCCACCTCATCGTCGATGGCCTTGACCAGGCCGGCACAGTGGGCACGGATCTTGGCCTTGTGCGCATCGGTGAACTCGGAATAGTCCACGCCGTTCCAGGGCCCGCGGTTGCCGGCGATGGTCTGCTCCCGCAGCTTGGGCGTGTCCCCCGGCACCTCGGGCACGGCCGGTGGCATGTCCGCCGGGTCAAAGGTGGCGTACTCGGGAGTGGGGTCGTAGGGGCAGTGGGGGCCGGGAAAGCCCACCATCAGGGCAAAGGGGCCGTCCGTGCCATGCTCGCGGATAAAGCGGCAGGCCTCCTGGCCGACAAAGTGGTCCACGGAGCACTCCCACGGCAGGCGGTTGATGATGGCGCCCTTGTTCTCGTGGTAGCCGGCGTGCTCGTTGCCGTGGTAGCGACGCAGGCCCCGGGCGTGGAGAAAGTGGTAGTAGTCGTCGCGGATATGGAGCCACCGCTTGTCCTCCGCGATGACGCGGTACTGAAAGCCGAGGCGCAGGTCCCAGGGGTAAAAGTGCATCTTGCCCACCGCGGCGGTGTAATAGCCCGCCGCATTGAGGATCTCGGACCAGGTCTGCAGGCCACAGGCGGCATAGTCGGGGCGCAGGAACTGGCCGTTATCGAGCACCCCCGTGTGGGAGGCGTGCAAGCCGCTGATGAGCGAGACGCGCGCCGGCACGCACACGGGGTGGGCCGAGTAGGCGCGCTCGTAGCGCACCCCCTCCGCGGCGAGGGCATCGATGTGCGGCGTATCGATAAAGCTGGCACCGTAGCAGCTGAGGAAATCGTAGCGCAGTTGGTCAGGCAGGAGAAACACGAGGTTCGGTTGGCTAGACATGGCGTTCGACTCCTAGAGATGATCGTCCCGGGTAGCGTCCACAGCCACCATCTTAGGCACCGGGGGACACACTGTCCAACACCCGCGCCCTCGCCCGGGTGCGCCCCCTATGGTAGAATGCCGTCAGACGGAGGACCCCATGATCAAGGCTGTACTGCTCGACCTCTTTGGAACCGTGGTCGCCTACGGCGATATCGAGGCGGGCACGCGCGAGGCTTGGACCGGCATCCTCGACGCGCTGCGCCTCCTCGGTGCGGATCCGCCCTACGAGGCCTTTGCCGCCGACTGGCAGGCGCAGTTCCTCACCCCGCTGCGACCGGAGGAGGACACGGAGGCTACCCTCTTCCTGGGCAAGGTACTGCGCCTCTTTCGGAGCTACGGCCTGCCGGAGGACCGCGCCGCCGCGCTGCACGGCGTCAATGCCTGCATCAACGCCTGGGACCGCCACCTGGCGCTGCCGGAGGACGTCCTCCCGACGCTGCGTGCCCTCCGGGAGCGCCACGCCCTGGCGCTGGTCTCCAATTTCGACCACCCGCCCTGCGTGCGGCGCCTCCTGAAGCGCCTCGACCTGGCGCCTCACTTTGATGCCATCCTCATCTCCGGCGAGCTGCGCATCGACAAGCCCGACCCGCGCATCTTTGCCCGGGCGCTGGAGATGGTGGGCTGCGCCCCGGAGGAGGCCCTCTTTGTGGGCGACAATCTGGACGCCGATATCGCCGGCGCCCGCGCCGTGGGCTGTCGCGCCGTCCTCATCGACATGCAGGGCCGCCATGGCGCCTATGACGGGGAGCGGATCACCGCCTTGGGGGATCTGCTCGGCCTCCTCGGCAGCTGACGGCCGATCGGCTGTCGGCCGGTAGGCAGTCGGCCGGTAGGCTGTGTATCGATGGCCGCCCGCCACCGTTTCGTCCATACTGCGCCGGCGGACGGCACGACGATGCCCCTCGGATGAGGGGCCCCTCATCCGAGGCACGATGGGAGTAGGACCCCGCGATGGCCACAGAGCTCTCCTACGCGCGCACGCTGCGGCTGCAGCCGCGCGCCCCCTTCCACTTTGACGCCACCCTGCACAAGCCGGATCACTTTCCCGCCAGCGATAACCGCTGGGAGCCGGGGGTCCGGTGGCAGACGGCCCTCTGGCGCGGTGAGTCCCTCGGCCTGCGCTTTACGAACGCCGGTACGGTGGACCGCCCCGCCCTGGACGTCGCCGTGTGGTCGCGACGGCCACTCGACGACGCCACCACCACCGGCCTCGCACAGGAGCTCCGCTATCGCCTGAACCTCGATCTCGAGCCGTTCAACCGCCGGTTCGCCGGCGACCCGCAGCTCGGGCCCGTGATCGCCCGCTGGCGCGGCATGCGCCCAGCCCATTTCGGCTCTCTGTACGACTATCTCATTGTGGCCATCGTGCTGCAGAACGCCGTCATCCGGCGCTCGATCCACATGCTGCAGGCCCTGTACGAGCGCTTTGGCACGCTCCTGCGCTTTGACGGCGTGGCGCTGTATGCCATGTGGCCACCCGAGGCACTGAACGACGTCCCCGAGGACGCCCTGCGCGCCCTCAAGGTGGGCTATCGCGCCAAGGCCATCAAGCGGGTGAGCGCCGCCCTCGCGCAGGGCGAGGTGGACGAGTTCGCCCTGCGGAGGCGGTCCGCAGCGCAGCAGCGCGCGGCGCTGCTGCGCCTCTACGGCGTAGGGCCCGCCTCGGTGGGGCACATCCTCTTCGACGTCTTTCACCGCCACGACGAGCTGAACCACATCTCGCCATGGGAGCAGCGCATCTACTCGCGCCTCTTCTGTGGGGATTGCCACGATGCGCCGATCCCTGTCGCGACGCTGGTGGCGCTGTTGCGCGATCGCTTTGGCGATGCTCGCATGCTGGCGGTGCACTATCTGTGGGAGGACCTCTTCTGGCGACGCGAGCGCGAGCGCATCCCCTGGTTGGAGGACCTCATCCGGCGATGAGCGGGGGAAGCAGCACCTCAGGCGTCCGGAAGGGAGCCAGTGAACGCGTGCCCGGGGCGGGTTCACCGCCCGATGGCGCCAGGAACAGGAGGGATCCCATGGCATGCGTGACGCCCTCGTTGCACCGCGCCCGCGTGCAGGCGACGCTCATCACGGTGCTCGACCATGTGTGGCCCGCCTGCGCCGAGCGGTACGCCTACCGGTTGGTGGGGACCGCCGCGGCGGTGCTCCACGGGGTCGACCTGCCGACCGCCGACATCGACATCCTCGTCAAGACCCCGGATGCCGTCGACGCCTTTGGTGCCGCCCTCGCGCCATGCCCCTGCCTGTCGGCGCCCGCGTGGCTTCCCGCGGCGCGGCAGTACTATGGGAGCTATGACGTCCATGGCGTCACCGTCGAGTTCAGCACCGTCAACATCGCCTCGGACGAGGACACCCGCGAGACCTTTGGTCGCGGCCCATGGGAACGCTACGTGGCACTCCCCTGCGGCCCATACACGGTGCCCACCGTGGCGCTCGAGCTGCGCCTGATCACCGAGCTGCTCCGCGACCGCGCCGATCGCTACGCCCCGATCCTCCGCGCCCTGAGCGCCCGCGGCTGTGATCGCGGCTTTATGCGGCGCGCGATGGCTGCCGTCGGGCTGCCGCCGGAGGTGCGGCAGCGGGTGCTGGACGAGCTCCAGGGGCCGCCCACGGGCTGAGGCGGCGGCCGCTGCGCGATCCGGCCCGCCATTGCCGCGCCCTGCCCACCAGGGCGCTCCAACCAGAGACGAGAGGAGAGGCACTTCGCATGGCACACGGAACATTTGGCACCGCCATCAACTGCATGGACGGCCGGGCGCAGTTGCCGGTCATCACCTGGCTCAAAGAGCAGTATGGCCTCGACTATGTGGATATGATCACCGAAGCGGGGGCAGCCAAGGCCCTCCTGGAGGGCACGCCAGAGCAGGCCGCCTCCGTGCTGGCGCGCGTTCGGGTCTCGGTAGAGAAGCACGGCTCGCGCATCGTGGCCATCGTCGGCCACGATGACTGCGCTGGTAATCCCGTCTCCGAGGAGGAGCACCGCCGCCACATCGCCGCGTCCGTCGCCGTAGCGCGGGCGTGGGGTTTGCCCGTGGAGGTCATCGGCCTCTGGCTGGGCAACGACTGGCAGATCGAGTGCATCGACGCGTAAGCCCGCGGGTGGCGGCGCCGCCTGCCAGTGCGCCACCGAGCGTCCGCCGCGGGTTGCGACCCGGCGCTCAGGGGGCCCAGTCCACGCAGGTGGACCTTTGTTCGGCCCGCGGAGGCGGGCGTGGCGAGCTCAGAGGCCGGATCCTTGAGCCGTCAGCGCCCGGACACATCCCCCGTGCCGGCGTCGTTCGCCGCCAGCGCGGGGGATGTGCTATAATGTCCGCGGCTCGTTGCCAACGGAATCGGCCGCCATGGCCGTCGCGGTACAGGATGATGCCCCGTGCGAGACGGAAGACGACCAGGCCGCCGTCGAGGCGCGATCGCGGGCAGCCTCCGAACGCAGTTGATGCTCATCACCGTCGTACCTGTCGCCGCGCTGCTCATCGCCCTCGCGGCCGTCGGGTTCTTTAGCTTTACCCAGTTGACACGCACCCTCGTCGAACAGCGCGATTCCGAGCTGGTGCAGTTGGCCGCCCAGCAGGTGGCAGGGTATTGGGCCGACTCGGTCTACTTCCTCAGCTCCACGGCCTCGTCCGAGCCGGTGCGCACTGGCGACCTGGAGCGCAGCCAACTCCTCCTGTGGGGGAGCACACCCCTCGCCGAGCGCTTTGATCGCGTGAGCATCACCGATGCCCTGGGCACCATCACGGTGACCAGGGGGGGAGAGCTCGGTGAGAACCTGGGGGACCAGCCCTACTTTGAGCGCGCCCGGCGCCTGCGCACCGTCGTGCGCTCCGACGTGCACAACGACTCCTCCGGGCGCTCGGTGATCGTCGTCGCCGTGCCGATCTTTGACGCCCGGCGCGGCGGGTTTGCCGGCTGCGTGCTGGGAACCTGGGACCTCGAGCAGGGGAGCCTCGGCCAGGCGCTGGCCCAGATTCGCGTTGGCGAGCACGGCTTCGCCTACCTCGTGGATAGCACCGGCACCATCCTCTACCACCCGTCCCGCGACCTCATCCGCGCCGACGCCCGGCAGCACCCGGCGGTGGCCGCGCTCCTGAACGGCGAGACGGGCGCTCAGACGATCACCTTTCGCGACCGCACCACCGTGGTGGGCTATGCCCCCATCCCCCTGCGCGAGCGCGCCAGCTCCCTCGTCAGCGATGAGACGTGGGGGGGCTGGGGCCTGCTGACCTCCGAGCTGTGGGATGACATCATCGCCCCCGTGCGCCCCAAGCTGATCGTCATGGGCCTGCTCCTCATCCTCGTGGTGGCGCTGCCCCTCACCATCGTAGCGTACAACAGCCGCCGCATCGTCGCCCCCCTGCAGAGCCTGGTAACCCAGGCGGAGCGCGTCGCCTCCGGCGAGTTCGATAGCCAGGTATCGGTGAACCAGGGGCCCCAGGAGGTGCGCGAGCTGGAACTGGCCTTTAACGTCATGGTCGATCAGCTGCGCAAGTACCGCAACGACATCCAGAACTATGTCGTCTCGATCCTCACGAGCCAGGAGGAGGAGCGCAAGCGCATCGCGCGCGAGCTGCACGACGAGACGGCCCAGGCGCTGGTGGTGTTGGGGCGGCGCATCGAGATGGCCGAAGAGATCGCCCACGAGCCCGAGCTCGCCGCCGAACTCGATAGCCTACGCGACATGGTCGATGATACCCTCCACGGCGTGCGACGCTTCACGAGGGATCTGCGCCCGCCGCTCCTGGAAGAGCTCGGCCTCCCCCGCACCCTGGAGCTCCTCGGCTATCGCACCGAGCGCGAGGAGGCCTTCCGCGTCAACCTCAGCATCGTCGGGCAACCGCAACAGCTCCTCCCCGAGCTCGAGTTGGGCCTGTACCGCCTGGCGCAAGAGGGGCTCAGCAACGTGCGGCGCCATGCCCAGGCCGAGCAGGTCGATGTGCGCCTCATCTACAACCGCGATGCGGTCATCCTCGAGATTGACGACGACGGCGTGGGCTTTGACGCCTCGGCCAGTACGTCCGACCTGGTACGCTCGGGACGCCTCGGGTTGATGGGCATCCATGAGCGGGCCCGCTTGTTCGGCGGCCGGGCCACCATCACGTCAGAGCCGGGCAAGGGTACGCACATCCGTGTGGATATCCCCATCACGGCCATCGTCCTCCCGCCGGAGGATCACGAGGTGGGCGCCGACGATCCGGCGGCGATTGCCGCCGAGGGCTACCATGGCGAAGGTTAATACTATTAGGCAAAAACGCCTATCGCTATTAGTGGTTTGTGCCGATGTGTTCAGTATGGGTCATCGTCTATACTCACTATCGAAGGCTTGGACCGCTGCCGACGCGCTACCGCGCGACGAAGCGATCCTGGGCGGCCTTGGCTGCTCCCTCATCCGGCGCGAGGGACAGCGCTTCTTCTCCTCCTTGGTGAACGAGCCTCATCCGTCGCAGTGGGCGGCGACGGATGGGGCTCGTTCGATTTTCGCGCCCACATCACGGGGGGATCGTGCGGCCGGCACGGCGCATGGAGGGACGACACTGGGGGGCATCAGCCATGACACCAATTCGCATTCTGCTCGCTGACGATCACATCATGGTGCGCGAAGGGACCCGGCGCATCCTCGAGCGCGAGCCCGATCTCTGCGTCGTGGCCGAGGCGGGGGATGGGCGCGAGACGGTGGCGCTCGTCGAGCAGGAGCGCCCCGACGTGGCCATCGTCGATATCAGCATGCCGGTGATGAACGGCATCGAGGCCACCAAGGGCATCAAGAAGGTGGCGCCGGAGACGGCCGTGCTCGTGCTCACGGCGTACGACGACGATCAGTACGTCTTTGCCATCCTGGAGGCGGGAGCGGCCGGCTTTTTGCTCAAGAACGCGCGGGGAAGTGAGCTCATCGATGCGGTGCGCCGGGTCAACAGTGGCGAGTCAGTGCTCCATCCGGCAATCGCCAAGAAGGTGCTGCGCCGCGTCATGCCCTCCGAGTTCGGCGCCGAGGCGCCGGCGAACGAGCCCCTCACCGAGCGCGAGCTGGACGTGCTGCGCCTCGCCGGGCGGGGGCTCTCCAACCGCCAGATCGCCGAGGAGCTGGTGCTCAGCCCCCGCACCATCCAGGCGCACATGGCCAACATCTTTGGCAAACTCCACGTGGGCTCGCGCACCGAGGCGGTGATGGTCGGCTTGCGGCGCGGGTGGCTGGCGCTGACGGACACCATCGGCGACACGCCCCCCACCGACTAGGGCGTACGTGGAAGAGGCTCCCGGCGGAGAAACGGTGTCGCCCCGCGCGTACGCGCGCGGCCTTGATGCCCATGAACAGGGTTCCTCGCTGCGCTCGGCACGCCCCTGCGGGATCGCGCTCTACTCCACGGCCTGGAACGCCGCCTGCTGCACGCGGTACAGCCCGCCCCCCGTCCCCACCCAGATGATGCCCGATGGCAAGGGCAGCACCGTCCGTGCACCGGGCACGTCGACGTAGGACCACTCGGCGTCGGGGGTGCGCCGCGAGACGCCGCCGGCGCTGGCGATCCACAGCGTCGCCTCGGCGTCCATGGTGAGGCCCCACACGTCCATGGAGCGCAACCCGCCGCCGGTGCTGTCGACGGTGAGCAGCGTCCAATGCCCCTCGGGGTGCCGCCGGTACAGGCCCCGGGGCGTCGCCGCCCACAGCGTGCCGTCCGCGGCGAGGGCCAGGGAGCGCGCCCCCTCCAGCGGCGTGCCGTCATTGAGGAGAGCGTTCGTGGTGGTGCCGTCGGGGTCGCGCCGCAGGACGCCGCTGGCGGTGGCCAGCCAAAGGACGCCGTCGGCGCTCAGGGTCATGTCGCGCAGGCGGCCGCCCCCCAACGACGCGACGGTACCCACCTCCTGCCAGGTGCCCGCCTCAAAGCGGCGGATGGCGCCCTCGCGCGTGGCCACCCAGGGGGAGCCGTCGGCGGCAAAGGCGAGGTGGGTCACCACATCCTCGGTCAGCGGCTCCGGATCCCCCAGAGAGCCCACGCGGTACAGGCCGCTCGTGGTGCCAAAGTACAGGTCTCGCCCCGTCACCCCGTCCAGGCTGTGGATCTCGTCCGTGGTCACCACGGTGACGGTGCCGCGCGCGTCGACGTGCGATAGCCCGCGCGCCGTCCCCACCCACAGGCGCTCGCGCGCATCGACGGCCAGGTGGCGCACCTCGTTGCCCACAAGGGGCGACGGCAACAGCAGAGGCCCCTCGAGCCCCGTGCCGTCGGCGAGGATCGACCAGATGCCGTGGGCCGTGCCCAGCCAGAAGCGATCGCTCGCGTCGCGGGTGAAGCAGCGCACGTGCAGGTCCGCGGCGGGGATGGCCCGCCATCGCTCGCCCGCCGGGCGATAGACGAGGCCCTGATCGCCGCACAGCCAGAGGGTGCCATCGGCGTCCGCCTCGATGCAGTACACCTGGCGCGGGAGGGTCGGCGTCAGGGCGTGGCTGTGCCCCGCCCACAGGCGCGTCTCCGCATCGAGATAGCTCACGCCCCCGACGCGGGAGGGACTGCTGAACGCCAGCCACAGGCTGCCCGTCTCGTCGACGACGATGCCCGTCACCACGCCATCCGCGCCCACATCGGAGAAAAAGCTGTGGTCCTGCCACTGGCGGTCGCCCTCGACAGCCGTGCTCACGCCATCACCGATAGCCCAAAGACGCCCGGCCGCTGAGGTGGCGACGAGCCAGGTGTTAGGGCGCACGCGCTCACGGGTGCCATAGACGCGCCACGTCTCGCCGTCATAGCTCTGCACGCCGCCATCGCCACTGGGCATCCACACCCAGGTGCTCTCCCCGCCGCGCACCCACAGGCGGGGATCGTAGCGCGGAGCCTCGAGCAGGGCCTGATAGTGCTCCTCGACGGCCTCACGTCGCGAGGCATAGTGGTGCCAGGCCCGCCCGTCGTACATGCTCCAGCCGGGGTGATCGGCGTAGCCAATCCACAGCCGGCCCTGCGCGTCGCCAGCGATGCCGCGCACAGCCTGCGAGGGGAGCCCCTCACGCTGCGCGTAGAGGCGGTGCACGCCCGATTCCGGGTTCCAGCGCACCAGGCCCCCGCTGGTCGCCGCCCACAGAAAGGTGCCATCGTGCAGCAGCCCCGTGATCTCGTTGGGATCCGTCCACGCCTGGATGGCGTCCTCCGTAAAGGTGAGGCGTACGCTCTCGCTGGCGTCCGGCGCCGGCGAGGGCGTCCCGTCGATTTGCCGCGCAGCGGGGCTCGGCCGCGTCGCCGCGGCGCCCAGCGGGGGGGC
>DUUT01000162.1 GCA_012841405.1 Chloroflexota bacterium | reverse complement strand
GTACGGGCGGCGCGTTCGTTTGTTGCCGTTGCGAGGTGAGGCTGGCCAGCGGCAGCGCTCTAGGTAGTGTTTGAGATAAGGGCCACAGCATCGTTCGCAGCGTGGCGAGAAACCTTGTCGATGGGCATCAAGGCCCCTCGCTTACGCTCGGGGCGATATCGTTTCTACGTCGGGCGCGTTCTTGAGGCACGGCCTAGCGCGTGTTGTCCGTGCGCTCGGCGGGCTCACAGGCACAGTCAAAGAGCGGCCGGAGCGCCGTATAGCACTCGACGAGCCCCTCGACGATCACATGGGTGTCGGCGAGCACGGGCATAAAGTTCGTGTCCCCCGTCCACCGCGGCACGACGTGCATGTGGATGTGATCCTTGATGCCGGCCCCTGCGGAAGCGCCTAGGTTCATGCCGATGTTGAAGCCATCGGGGTTCATCGCCTTTTTCAGCACCGTCAGGCTCACGTTCACCTGCTGCATCATGTCCTGCAGCACCTCCGTCGCGAGGTCGGTGGGGGTGTCCACGTGCTGGTACGGCACGACCATGAGGTGCCCGTTGTTGTAGGGGTAGCGGTTGAGCATGACGTAGCAGTGCCGACCTCTCAGCAGGATGAGGCTCTCCGGGTCCTTATTCTCCCGGGGCAACTCGCAGAATATGCACCCCTCGGGTTTGTCGGCACGGATGTACTCCATGCGCCAGGGCGACCAGAGTTGTTTCATGCGTGCATCTCCTCTTACGCGCCCCATGCGAGGCGTGTGCGGTGTATCGCTACATGCGAGGCATCCACCCCCATCGCCTCGACGACGTGCTCAGGCCGGCCTGCGCCTTGGGCGCTACAACGCATGGCCATCCACAGGGTGTGCGTCTCGCCGGCGGCGTCCTCGTACCGCACATGGTGGATGAGGGGGCGCAGGTCAAAGGTCTGCATCCGGCCCTTCTTGCGCACCCGGCGGTGCTCGATGGTGGGCTGGGCCAGCAGCCGCTGGATCGCAGCCTGGATGGCGTCTGCCGATGCCGGGCTGTGCAGTGTGACGCGGTACTCGGCGGCCTGCAGCGTGGCCTGGGGGAAGGGGGCCGCCAGCGGCACCTCCGCCACCTCACGAATCGTCAGGCCCACCGGCGATTGGTCGACGATTGCCCGCGCCAACTCCCGGAGATCCACACGCTGGTCGAGCCAGGCGTCCATCACCTCACACTCACTACTGTATCCCACCGGCAAGGGTGAGGCAAACTGGAGCCGCGGGTGGGGGCTATAGCCCTGGGTATAGGCGAGCGGGACGCCGGCGCGGCGCAGGAGGCGCTCCCACAGGCGCCCCAGGTCGAGCACGGAGGCATAGATGAGCGGCCCCGCGATGCCAAACGTGACGCGTATGCGTTCCATGGGCTGTTCCATCTCAGGGGCACCTCCACGTGGTGTCGGCGCCATCGTCGGCGTAGGCGGCGGTAATGCCGCACCCGCGGCACTCCCGGCGGCAATCGCCGGTCACCTCGCCGCAGGCGGCGCGCTGCCACTCGCGCACCAGGTAGGCGCGCCGGACGCCCACATCGATGACCTCCCATGGCAGGGGCTCGTCGAGGCAGCGCTCCCGGGCGATGTAGGCACGGTCGTCGATCCCCTCCTCTTCCAGTGCTCGGCGCCAGAGGTCGGGCCGAAAGCGCTCGCTCCAGGCATCGAAAGCGGCCCCCAAGCGCCAGGCGCGCAGGAGCACGCGCCCAAGGCGCCGGTCGCCACGGCTGAGGAGCGCCTCGAGCCAGGTGCTGTCCCAGTCGGACCAGCTCAGATGGATGCCGCGGCCGCGGGCGTGCTCGCGCAGCAACGCTTGGCGGCGCTCCACCGTTGCACGGTCGGCCAGGGGCGCCCACTGGAAGGGGGTATGGGGCTTGGGCACGAACGTGGAGGCGCTGACGGCGATATCCACCGTGCGGCCGCGCACCTTGCGCCCCAGCGCCGCCAGGGTGCGGATGAGGCGTGCCATCTCGAGGATATCGTCGTCCGTCTCGGTAGGTAGGCCGATCATGAAATAGAGCTTGATGCGGTTCCACCCGGCACTAAAGGCGGCCTCAGCGGTGTTCAGGAGGTCGTCTTCCGTCACGCCCTTGTTGATCACGTCGCGCAGACGTTGGCTGCCGGCCTCCGGGGCAAAGGTAAAGCCCGTCTTGCGCGTGCTCTGGATCATGGTTGCTAGCTGCACAGAGAATGAGTCGATGCGCAGGGAGGGGAGCGAGACGGCCACGCGCCGCCCCTGGTGGCGGTCGAGCACGCCCTGGATGATCGCGGCGATGCCCGAGTGGTCGCTGCTGCTCAGAGAGAGGAGCCCCACCTCCGTGTGGCCGGTTTTGGCCAGCACGGTGTCGACGGCGTCCAGCACCTCTTCCACGGGGCGCTCGCGGACGGGACGATAGATCATCCCCGCCTGGCAGAAGCGGCATCCGCGACTGCAGCCGCGCTGGATCTCGACGACGGCGCGATCGTGCACCACCTGCATGGTGGGCACGATGGGGCGTGTGGGCACGGGGCCCAAGCGGCGCGCGATGCGGCGGCGCACCCGCGCGGGCGCACCCTCCTGCAGCGGAGCGACGCGCCCATCCTCCTGCGGCGCGTAGAACGAGGGCACATAGACGCCATCGATTGTCGCGAGCCGGCGCAGCAGGTCCTCCTTGGCACCGCCGGCGCCGCTTTCAGCCTTGAATGCCTCCACGGCCGTCAGCAGCTCGGGGAGCGCGTCCTCTGCTTCGCCGATGACCATGGCGTCAAAGAAATCCGCCAGAGGTTCGGGGTTGTAGGTCCCACTCCCCCCGGCGATCACCAGGGGCAGCGCGGCGGGGCGATCTGCTGCCAGGGGCGCGAGGCCAGCGAGGTCGAGCATGTTCGGCACGTTGGTATAGTTCAGCTCGTACTGCAGGCTGAACCCGACGACGTCGAAATGGGCCACCGCCCGGCGCGATTCGAGGGCGTACAGCGGCACACCGGCCGCCCGCATGGCGGCCTCCATATCGATCCTGGGGGCATAGGTGCGCTCAGCGAGCCAGTCGTCGTGGCGGTTCACGAGATCGTAGAGGATCGACAGTCCGAGGTTAGACATGCCGATCTCGTACACATCCGGATAGGCGAGCACCATGCGGACCGTAGCGTTCGCCCATTCTTTGGTAATGCTATTCCACTCGTGCCCGACGTAGCGCAGGGGTTTTTGCACGTTGCCGAGCAGCTCTTGGAGCCGCTCTTCAGATAGTTGCACGATTCACTCCAGAACGTTTGGCTTTATTATAGTGGCTTTGTGCGCTAGGCCAAAAGATCGGGATGGTGGCGCGTGGCGAGCGCGGGGTGTGCCGCGGCTAGGCTTCTACCACGCGGACGAGCACGCGGCGGCGGCGAGGGCCGTCAAACTCGGCCAGGTACACGCCTTGCCACGTGCCGAGCACGAGGTCACCCTCGTCGACGAGGAGGGCGAGATCAAAGCCCGTGAGGGAGGCCTTGATATGGGCGGGGGAGTTGCCTTCGGCGTGGCGATAGGCACCAGACGAGGGCACGAGGCGGTCCAAGGCTCGCAGGATGTCACTGCGCACCGATGGGTCCCAGTTCTCGTTGAGGGTGAGGCCCGCCGTGGTGTGCGGCACAAAAAGGTAGCACATGCCCGTCACGATGCCGCTGTCGTGCACCGCCTCGCGCACGTGCGGTGTGATGTCGACGAGCTCTGCCCGCGTCCCCGTGGGAATGGTCAACTCACGCATGGTGTTTGCTGTCCCTTCGTCTGGTGCCCGTATCACGAATCCTGTGCGCTGCTTCGCCTTTCGCCGGGGTTCAGCCCTCTCGGGCGAAGCGCATCGCCCTCTCCAGCACCGGATCTACCCGCGCATAGAGGTCTCGGCGGCGCACCTCGACGGCGATGTCCGGGGCGATGCCGACCCCCTCGAACGTGCCGCCATCGGGCAGGCTCGCCCGCTTGGTGCCGATGGCGAAGGACATGCCATTGGCGAAGGTATGGGTAAACGGCTGCCCCGTCGATCCACCCGTTGTCTCACCGATGAGGAGTGCCCGGCCGTTGTCCTTGAAGGGCATCACCAGGTCCTCGGCGGCGGACAGGGTGGCGCGATCCACGAGGATCACCAGCCGCCCCGGGTAGGCGTCAGCGTCGGGCTCGGTGGCGGGGAATCGCCACGCCAGGCGAGCATGGTCAAAGAGCCGTCCGCTCAAGCCGCGCTGCGCCTGGTAGGCGAGGAGCCCCACATGTAGCGGGCTGTGTTCCATCCACCAATGGTAGGCGCGGTTCATCAGCGCTTTGGTGAGCTCTCCCGGAGTGCTTCCACCCGGGTTGCCGCGGACGTCGAGGATCAGGCAGCCGACGTCGCGGAACTCGTGCACGTATGCGACCGCGCGCTGCTCTAGGTGGGGCCGGGCAAAGCTCGGCACCTTGATATAGGCCAGGTCGGGCGCCAGCAGGCGTCCTTCGGTCTGGGGCGAGCCGGCGCCACCGTGCGCTGCTCGCGCGATCGCCACGACGCGCTCCGCGCCGCTCGCGTCCTCCAGGCGGATCGTGTAGCGGTCCGGAACAAAGTAGCGCAACAGATCGGCGAACTGGACGGTGCGCGATTGCGGGCTTCCGGCCGTGTAGCGCAGCAACGCGTCGTACCAGGCTTCAACGGGCTGGTCCTCGATAGCCAGAACGACGTCGCCTGGCACGGCCTCCGCCGCGTTGGAGGCGACGATCGTCCAGCGCCCCTCGATGGGGCGGAGGAGCACGCCCAGGGGCGGTCGCTCGTGTAGGCGCGGGTCACGGAACCCCGTGTGGCCGTTGTTGAACCGCGCCAGGAACTCGGTCATGAGCAGTGAAAAGCGCCGACGCTCCTCCATGGCGAGTGCGTCCGGCAGCAAGGCCTCAAAGGCGTCGTCGAGCCCATCCTTGGGGATGGACGAGCTCTCCCAGTGAGCGAAATAGAGAGGGATCGACTGGAACACCTTGGCGAGCACCTGGACGCGCGTTGCCAGGGGCAGCGTCGCGGACTCGTGGCGCATGTCCATCCCTCCCTTCGGTGGGGGCGTCTTGTGCCTCTGTGGGGCTGGCCGGTGCTCTGGCGCTCACCCGGGGTGATCGATCCGGCGAATGGCTGCTGCGGGGTGCTGGGATGGCACCGACGATGGGTGACTTGACACCGACACCGATCCCTCTATAATACCGTCCGTACATGAGACGTGCCGCATTCGTCTAGAGGCCTAGGACACCTCCCTCTCAAGGAGGAGATCGGGGGTTCGAATCCCCCATGCGGCACCAACCTGGGCGGATTATACCGCCGGCAAGCCAGCCCTCGCAAGGGCTGGCTTTTTCTTTTTCCGGCGCGCCACGGAGCGTCGGCCGCGGGCTGAGACCCGGCCGAACGCCGAGAATCCTGGACACACCCTCCAGCGGACGCACGTTGACGCTCACCACCCGCAATGGTACACTGCCGCCAAGCAGCGGGGGCACCACGGGTTGGCGCACCTGCGAGCGTCAGACTCTGGAGGACATGAGGCATGGATAGCGAGTATCTGAACCGCACGTTCAACGTCACAGGGCGGGTGGTCGTACTGACGGGCGGAGGCGGGATCCTCTGCGGCACCATGGCGCGCGAGTTGGCGCGGGCCGGAGCGTCGGTGGCAGTGTGCGACATCGTGCCCGAGGCGGCGCAGCGCGTGGTCGATGACATCGCCGCCGAGGGCGGCGATGCGCTGGCCGTCTGCACCGACGTGCTCTCCAAGCCCAGCCTCGAGGCCGCCGCCGCGCAGGTGTTGGAGCGCTTTGGCCGCGTGGACGTGCTCATCAACGGCGCCGGCGGCAACCGCAAACAGGCCACCACGGCGCCCGACCTCTCCTTCTTTGACCTGCCGGAGGACGCCTTCCAGTGGGTGTTTAACCTCAACTTTATCGGAACGCTCCTCCCCACGCAGGTGTTCTGCCGGCAGATGGTGGCCCAGGGGGAGGGGTGCGTCATCAACATCTGCTCCATCAACGCCTTTAGCCCCCTGACCAAGATCCCCGCCTACTCGGCCGCCAAGGCGGCGGTGCGCAACTTTACCGAGTGGCTGGCGGTGCACATGTCCCAGGAGTATTCGACGCGCATCCGCGTCAACGCCATCGCCCCCGGGTTCTTTCTCACCAACCAGAATCGCTACCTGCTGATCGACGAGGCCACCGGCGAGGCCACGCCGCGAGGCCAGACAATCATGGCGCACACCCCCATGGGGCGCTACGGGGATCCCAAAGAGCTCATGTCCACCGTCCTCTGGCTCATGTCCCCCGCTTCGTCGTTCGTCCATGGGGTGACGGTACCGGTGGATGGTGGGTTTAGCATCTGCAGCGGCGTGTGACAATGAGGAAAGGAGCCTTGGTGTGATGCAGCAGAACGACGCCACTGCCCCCTTGGTCGCGATGCAGCCGGAGCACGAATGGTTCGTCGGTATTGACTCGGACGGTTGCGCCTTTGACACCATGGAGATCAAGCACAAGGAGTGCTTTACCCCCAACATTATCCGCTGCTGGGGGCTCCAGCCCGTGTCCAAGTATGCGCGCGAGGCGTGCGAGTTCGTCAACCTGTACTCCAAGTGGCGCGGCATCAACCGTTGGCCGGCCTTGGTGATGGTGTTTGACCTGCTGAGGGAACGGCCTGAGGTCATCAGGCGCCATGCAGCCATCCCCGAGGCGCGGCGCATCCGCACGTTCATCGCCGAGGCCACGGCCCACAGCAACGACGTCCTCGCTGCCTGGGTGGAGAGGACCGGAGACCCCGAGCTGGCCTTGGCGCTCGAGTGGAGCAAGGCGGTGAATGCCGCCATCGCCGACATGGTGCACGGTGTGCCCCCCTTTCCCTACGTTCGGGAAAGCCTAGAGTTGGTGACGAGCTGCGCCGATGCCATCGTCGTCTCCCAGACGCCGGTGGAGGCACTGCAGCGCGAGTGGGAAGAGCACGCCATTGACGGCTATGTGAAGGTCATCGCCGGCCAAGAGATGGGTACCAAGAGCGAGCATATCCGGATGGCCGCGCAGAACCGGTATGCCCCCGATCACATGCTGATGATCGGCGATGCCCCGGGCGATCTCAAGGCGGCGCGCGACAACGGCGCCTTCTTTTTCCCCATCAACCCGGGGCGCGAGGAAGAGAGCTGGGAGCGTTTCTACACCGAAGGATTCCAACGGTTCATCGATGGGCGGTACGGCGGCGCCTACGAGGCAGCGTTGATTGCCGAGTTTGAGCGGGCGCTTCCGGCCGTTCCCCCGTGGAAAAGGTAGGCAGAGATGGTCATCGGAGAAGGTTTCACCGACCGGTTCATGACGGATGACGAGGCGTTGGCCATCATGGCCGCCGGCGTGGGGCAACTCGACCTCGACGGCAAGCGCGTCGTGGTCATCATCCCCGACGGCACGCGCAGCGGCCCGGTGCCGCTCTGTTTCCATGGCCTGACGGACCTCCTGCAGGGCCGCGTGGCCAAGCTCGACTTATTAATCGCCTTGGGCACCCATGCGCCCATGGATGAGGCCGCCATCCTGCGGCACGTGGGGATCACCGCTGAGGAGCGCGCTACGCGCTATGCCAGCGTGGGCATCTATAACCATAACTGGCAGGATGGCCTGTGCCACATCGGCACCATCCCGGCGTCCGAGATCAGCGCCTTGAGCGATGGCCTCATGGCGGAGGACGTGCGCATCGAGGTGAATGCCCGCCTCTTTGACTATGATCACGTCATCATCTGCGGGCCTGTGTTCCCCCACGAGATCGCCGGCTTTTCGGGGGGCAACAAGTACTTTTTTCCGGGCGTCAGTGGCCCCGATGTGATCAACTTTACCCACTGGCTGGCGGCGGTGATCACCAATCTCAAGACCATCGGCGTGCCCAACGCGCCGGTGCGCCGCGTGCTCGATCGCGCAGCGGCCATGATCGACCTGCCCAAGTCGTGCTTTAGCATGGTGGTCAAGGGGCAGGACGACCTGGCCGGCCTGTTCTTCGGCACGCCGGAGGAGTCCCAGGCTGCCGCCGTCGAGCTGTCGGCGCAGCTGCACATCGTCTACCTCGAGCGACCGGTGCATACCGTGCTCTCGGTGATGCCGACGCTGTACGACGACATCTGGACGGCCGGCAAGGGGATGTACAAGATGGAGCCGGTGGTGGCCGATGGTGGCACGGTGATCATCTATGCGCCGCACATCGACGAGGTGTCCTACACCCACGGGGCGGTGCTCGATCGCATCGGCTACCATGTGCGCGACTATTTCCTGGCCGACATGGAGCGCTATGCCGAGGAGCCACGCGGCGTCATGGCGCACGCCACCCAGGTCAAGGGGACGGGCACCTACATCAATGGCGTCGAGGAGCCACGGGTGAACGTGGTGCTGGCCACCGGGGTGCCAAAAGAGCGCTGCGAGCGCATCAACCTGGGGTACATGGATCCCGCAGCGATCGACCTCGAGGAGTGGATGCGCCGTACGGACGAGGGCGTTCTCGTCGTGCCGCGTTCCGGCGAACTGCTGCACCGCCTCAAGGCATAACACGCCACAGACAGTGGGAGGAGCAGAAATGGCCACGAGCGACATCGGTCTGTTTGGCCTGGCCGTCATGGGTGAGAATCTGGTGTTGAACATGGAGCGCAACGGGTTCTCCGTGGCGGTGTACAACCGGACGCGCTCGGTCACGGAAGCATTCGCGGCGGGCCGGGCCAAGGGCAAGCGCGTTACGCCCTGCTACACCCTGGAAGAGTTCGTGGGGGCCCTCAGCAAGCCGCGCAAGATCATGCTCATGGTCAAAGCGGGGGATCCTGTCGATCAGGTCATCGCCCAGCTCAAGCCCCTCCTCGACGAGGGGGATCTGCTCATCGACGGGGGCAACTCGTTCTTTAAGGACACCGAGCGTCGTGCCGTTGCTCTGGCCCAAGAGGGGCTGAACTATATCGGCACCGGCGTCTCGGGGGGCGAGGAGGGGGCCCTCTGGGGACCCTCGATCATGCCGGGCGGCCAGTTCGAGGCCTACCAGATGGTGGAGCCGATCCTCACCGCTATCGCCGCCAAGGTCGATGGAGAGCCCTGTGTCACCTACCTGGGGCCGCGGGGGGCGGGCCACTATGTGAAGATGGTCCACAATGGCATCGAGTACGGCGATATGCAGCTCATCGCCGAGGCGTACGACATCCTGCACCGTGGGCTGGGCCTCTCGGCCGCCGAGCTCCACGAGACCTTTGCGGACTGGAACGAAGGTGAGCTGCAGTCGTACCTCATCGAGATCACGCGCGATATCTTTGCCAAGCGGGACGAGGAGACGGGCAAGCCACTGGTGGACGTCGTGCTCGATGAGGCGCAGCAAAAGGGCACCGGCAAGTGGACGTCACAGAACGCCCTCGACTTGGGGGCGCCCACGCAAACGATCAATGCGGCCGTCGAATCGCGCATCATCTCGGCCTACAAAGAGGAGCGCGTCGCCGCGAGCGAGGTGCTCACGGGGCCTACGGCGACGTTCACAGGGGATCGTGAGGCGTTCGTGCGCGACGTGCGGGATGCCCTCTATGCCGCCAAGATCTGCTCTTACGCCCAGGGAATGGCGCTGCTCCGCGCCGCCTCGGAGGAGTATGGCTACGATCTCGAGCTCGGGGGCATCGCGCGGATCTGGCGCGGCGGCTGCATCATTCGCGCGCGGTTCCTCAATGATATCACGGCCGCCTACCAGCGCAACCCGGCGCTGGCGAACCTGCTGTTGGATCCTTACTTCCGCGAGGCCATCCTCTCCCGCCAAGCGGCGCTCCGCCGCGTGGTACAGGTCGCCGTCGAGCTGGGCATCCCCTGCTTGGCGATGAGCGCGTCGCTGGGCTACTTTGATGCCTACCGCACGGCGCGCCTGCCGGCCAACCTCACCCAGGCGCAGCGCGACTATTTCGGCGCCCACACCTACCGGCGGATTGACAAGGAGGGCGTGTTCCACAGCGAGTGGGGTCCGGCCTGACCCCACGAGGGCGCAGCATGAACGAGGGGCGCGTCACCCGAGGGTGATGGGCCCCGTCGTACGTCAGCAGGCGTTGATCAAACCTTAACCGCTGTTTTACCCCTACTTAACCCCTCCAGACGACGGCCATGGTACGATGGGCCCAAGTGCATGCCATGCGCAACATATGGCGCACTCGGCGTGACCTCGTGATGGCATGAGACAAGGGCCAAGGTGGAGGTGGTTCGAGATGAATACCCTGAATGCTGCGTCGATGAGCCTGGATTCAGGCCTGGGAATGCGCTCAGGCAGACCAATGCGGGTGCTCGTCGCTGATGATGAAGAGACCGTCCGTGACCTCATGGCACGGGTGCTCACCAATGGGGGGTGCGAGGTCGTCACCGTGCGCGACGGCGCCGAGGCGGTGGAGGTCGAATCGGAGGGCGGCGAGCCGTTCGATGTCGTCATTCTCGATATGGTGATGCCGCGCAAGAACGGTGTGGAGGCCTATCGGGAGATTGCGCGACATAATGCGGCGTCGCGCTTTGTGTTCACCAGCGCGTACTATGAGAGTGGCCTCCTCAATGAGGTGCTCAGCGAGGGACGGAGCCTGTTCTTGCCCAAGCCGTTCTTGCCAGGCTGCATCCTCGAGGAGATGCAGAACCTGGTGGAGGGGGAGGCCCCGGAGCCGGCGCCGGCGCCATCGCGCTCGCTACCCATCCTCTTTGAGTAGCGCCCTGGCGTGCGGGCGTGGCGCGCTCACCGAACCGCCAGAGAAGCGACGAGGCCAGGGGAACCGTTCCCC
>DUUT01000161.1 GCA_012841405.1 Chloroflexota bacterium | reverse complement strand
AGGCGGTGGCGCAGGCAGCGCTGCCCGCCCTGCAGCCAGGGGACGGCGCCACCGTGGCCCTCGACCTCCCCTTTGCCGACGGGAAGGCGCTGCGCATCGAGGCGGCGCGAGCCGATGGCACGGCGCTGCCGGCGCTCGGGGCATGGCATCGCGCCGCAGGGGGCGTGCGGGGCCGCGCGCCCGCCGAGGGTGAGCACTATGTGCCGCTGGGCGGCGCCATGGCCTTCATCGGTCTGGCTGATCCACCGCCGATGGCCCGCCCGGGGAGCGCCGCCTGGCTCCGCCCCCGCTTCTTGGCGCTGCGCCCCCTGGCCCTGGACGCCTCCGTCTCCGTCGGCCTGGCGCGCCCCGACCTGGGGTGGGAGCACAAGGTCGACGGCACGCCCGCCTTGGGCGCCATCCCCACCCTCAAGTGGGTGCGCGGCTGGCTCGTGGAGGACGCTCACGCCCTCTCCCTGCCCACGGAGGCACCCAGCGGCCCGGCAGAGATCACCGTGGCGGTGTACGACGCCTTTACGCTGGCGCCCCTCCACGTGCTCGACGAGCGCCTGGCGCGCGAGGGACAGGGGATCCAGTTCCGCGCGGGCACGCTCGAGGTGGCGCCCTAGGGCGTGGGGGAACGCCGCACCCGCCGCCGCACTACCGTCGCCCCGAGCGCAGCGGGGGCCTTGACTTCCGAGCGCCGTGCCCCCTAGGGCACGCGAGCGATGCCGGCGCCAGCGAGGGTAGCGCGGTCATAAAGCACCACCTCCAGGCCATAGCTTTCCAGGGCGGGAGCGTCGGCGGGCAGGGGCACGAGGACGCGGTCGGTGAGCATTTCGCTCGGACGCCAGAGGGACGTGGGATACCCGCCGAGCAGCGGCGGGAGATCGCGCGCGGCGAGCTGGGCGCCGTCGGCATCCAGCACGCGCAGCGAGAGGTAATAGTTGCGCGGCGCCTGGCGCTCGCTGCGCCACACGAGCCTGGCCTCCACCAGTCCCTCCCCCACAGGGCGCGCCTCACCACCCACCAGCGCGATGACGGGGGGCTCCTCCGGCGGACCATAGGTACCCAGCGCCGGTGCCGCGCCATCCGCCAGGCGCGGCGCCAGGATGGTCAACGATCGGAGCGTCAGGCCGCCCATGCCCACGCCGGAGGCGGTGCGGGGCGCCACGGCGCCGTCGGCAGTGTGTATCGTCAGCCGCAGCACGTACTCCCCCGGCGGCAGGTCCTCCGGTAGGGGCACGCTGAGGCCGGTCCAGGGGACCTCGATGGCCGCCTCGGCGGCGCTCCACACGGGCGCCGGCGCAAAGAGGTGCGCCGTGAGGGCGACGAGCTCGAGGCGCACGCGCGCCCCTTCCGCCGCTCCCGTCCACACTAGAGTGACGGGAATCATGTGCCCCGGCCGCGGGACGATGGCGCCATAGTCATAGTCGACGAGCCCCAGCTCGCCGAACCAGACGCCGTCCGGCTCGTGGTGCAGGTAGGGGGCGCGCTCCCAATCGGCCACCAGTGGCCCCTCCGAGTGCCCCACCGCCTCGTGCTGTGGCGCCACCAGGAGCCAGGCCACCACGAGGGCCACACCGCCCACCGTGCGCAGCGCCCGCCGACGGAGGCGTCGTGACGTGCGGCAGGGATAGAGCGCCAGGCCCAGCAGCACGAGCCCGCCCACCGCCGACGCGCCCTCCACCACTCGTTGGGCGCGCGTGGCGCCGAACGACAGGTGCACGCGCTGCGGCCCCGCCTCGAGCCGTAGCCCCACCAGCCCCAACCCCGGTAGCGCCTCGACGGGCTGGGGGACGCCATCCACCGCCGCGCGCCATCCGGGAAAGGCCGTCAGGTGAAAGGCGAGCAGTGACGGCGCCTCGAGGTCGAGGTCCCACGTCTGGTGCGTCGGCCCGCGCTCGACGAGCCCGGCGCTGCGCAACGCGCCACTCAGCACCAGCGGCCAGGCACCCTCGCTCCTCGCTTGGCGCGCCGAGGTGTACGGCCGGGGCACCATGCCCGCCGGGAGGTACTCGTGGCGTACGGTCGTGCCCAGGTTGCCGCTATAGCTCTCGTAGAGCATGAGGCGCTCGACGGCCACATCCGCCGCGCTCAGCGGCAAGCGATCCACCCGCAGTCCACCCAGCCCGGCGACGGCGAGAGCGGCGCTGAGGATGAGCGCCGCTAGGGGGGCGCT
>DUUT01000160.1 GCA_012841405.1 Chloroflexota bacterium | reverse complement strand
GGTGTCGGGCCGCCAGGCGGGCGCGCGGGCCAGGCGAACCTCGGCGCCATCGCCCGTCGGTGGGCGCTGCACCCAGGCGACGGTGACGGTGCCCTGGGCGTCCACGGCGATGGTCGGGTGGAGCAGGACGCCCGGCCCGGCGGGCACGTGCACCGGCGTGGGAGGGGGTGCCGACGCGGCGTGGGCTGCGCCCAGTGTCGGGGGCGCTGCGAGGCACAGGAGGAGAGCGAGGAACGCTGCGATCCATGCGGCTCGCAACCCGTCACCCCGTCGCCTCGCGCTACCGTCGCGCGGGTGATGTCTGCAGCTCGCGGTCATAGTCCTACCGAATGCGGTACCCCCGATGCTCAGGGCTCCTCCGGTATGATCAGGATCTGCCCGACGCTCAGGGCATTCGGATTCTCGAGCTGGTTCAACGTTATGATCTCCTCGATGGTGATGTTGAACCGCTCGGCGATACCCCTGAGCGTGTCGCCCGCTTGCACGATATAGACGCCCTCCGTGGGGATGGGCGTAATGGTGGGCGTCGGTAGCGCCGTGGCGGTGGGCACGGCGGTGGGGGGGTGTGCGCCGATGGCCTCCGCCCGCCGCAGCGCCGCCGTCTGCAGGCCGGTGTTCGGCCCAGCCAGGGCGGCGCAGGTCTGGTAGGCGTGCTGCGCGCCGGCGATGTCGGCCTGCAGCTCGAGCCCCAACCCCAGGAAGGCATAGGGCACGCTGCCCTCCGGGTTCAGCGCCACCGCCTGGCGGTAGCTGGCCACGGCCCGCGAGATCTGGTGGTCGCGGCCAAAGAGCACCCCGAGCCCACAGTACGCGGCGGGCGCATAGGGGTCCAGGCCGATGGCGCTGGTAAAGGCCAGGGCGGCCCGGTTCCAGTCGCGCGCCCCGAGGGCGATGGTGCCGATGCCCACCCAGCCGTCGGCCGTGGGCGCGAGCGCCTGGGCGTCCTCGAACGCCTGGATGGCCAGGTCGGCGCGATCCGCCAGCAGGAGGGCCGTCCCCCGGTGGCTGTGCAGGTCGCGCTGCGCCTCGGCGGGCAACCCCTCCACGGCGAGGGCGCGCTGGAACTGGAGCGCGGCGACCGCCGGGCGCCCCGCCGCCAGGGCACCGTACCCCGCGGCCACCGGGGCGATGACGTCGGTGGCCATGGGCGATACGCCGGTCTCCTCGGCGTCCACCGTGGTGCGCACCGTCAGGTGGCGCTGCGTGGCCATGAGCAGCAGGAGGCTCACCGGTTCGAGATCGACGACGTCCTCGTGGGCGCCCAAGACGGTTACGTGCCGTTGTTCCACCGGGGGACGCCGCTCGCTGACCGTCTTCCAGACGACGACGTGGGCGTTGAGCCGTTCCCCCACGTACTGGGCTTGCTGCGCGCTGGTGATAGCATGGGTGCGGCGCACCGCCACGCGCCCCTGGAGGCCGTTCCGCCGCAGGGCATCGAGCAACGCCTCCTCGGTGGCCGCCAGCTCGGCGGCCGACGCCGGGCTATCGTCGGCGGGAGCGAGGGCGATGCCGATCTTGTCGGCCTCGATGGGCGCCAGGGCGGCATCCGCCAGCGCCCGGCGCATGTCGTGCGACCACACGCTCCCCGCATAGGCTACCGAGCCCAGGTTGATGAGCAGCGCCGCGGCGGCGACCAGCCGCAGCGACCAGGTTCGGCGGCGCGCCACGAGCCAAGCCGCCGCTCCGCCGCTGAGCGCCAGGGCCACATAGGCCACCGCCAGCCGCGCCACATCCGCATGGAAAAAGCCGACGCCGCGCGCCAGGAACCCGGCCACGTGAAAGAGCGGTCCCAAGACGGCGATGATCAAGAGTCCAGAATCGAGTGGACGGGGCTGGGATTCCACGACGGTTGGCTCCTCGATGCTGCCGGTGGATGCGGCCCCCGCGGGGCCGACGGGAAGCGGTCCGATTCTACCCCAACCCGCCCCGTTTGTGAAGCCAGCCCGATCCGATATATACTCGGGGCGTGAACCCACCACTGCTTCTTCGCTGCCCAGCCGAACGCTCCTCCCGCCGGCCCATCCTCGTGCACCTCATCGCCGTGCTGTGCGCGCTTGGCGCGCTGTGCGGCTGTGATGGGGCCGAGCTGTTCGCCCTCCCCACGGCCACCGTGGCGCCGCCGACCGCCCCCCCGCTGGGC
>DUUT01000159.1 GCA_012841405.1 Chloroflexota bacterium | reverse complement strand
GCGGTCACGGCGGCCCCGCGGCGCGGTCCCCGGGCCCCAGGATGGCGTCCGCTAGGGCGTGCACGGAGTGGCGCTCGGCGGGATAGGTGTGGGCATACGTGGCGATGAGGTCCTCCACCGTGGCGTCGCCGGGCGGCATGCGCAGCATCGCCAGCAGCACCTTGGCGTAGGGCACCTCCTCCGGCTCGTACGACACCATCCACAGCATGTACTGCTGCGGATAGTAGTGGCCCGCCTGACGGTGCAGGGCGATGAGCAAGGCGGCCACCCGGCTCGGCGTGCGCACCGCCTCCTCCCGCGGGCCGGTCGCCTCCCCCGCGCAGAGGGCGCTCTGGCGCGCCAGCAGGTCCTCAGGTGGCAAGGGCAGGGCAGCCAGCGGCACATCGTGGGGATCACGATCGAGGTAGGGGCGCGCATAGTCGGCCTCCAGCGCCAGCGCATAGCCGGCCCACAGCGCCTCCTGGGAGGATACGGGCGTGTCCGGGGACGTCAACGCGCCCAGGGTGAACCCTTCGGGAGGGCGGCGGCCAACCAGCTCGAGGAGCAGCGGCCCCATAGCCGCCGCCATGCGGTGGCGCGCCCCCGTCAGGTCGACGCGGCCCTCCTGCCCTAGGCCGAGGGCCAGCTCGACGCGCGCCTGCCCCCCCGGTACGGCCACGCGCGTATCGTGCAGCACGCCGGGGATCTCGCTATCGGCGACGATCAGCAGATAGTTGGCCACCGTCTGGGGGGCCGGGATGACGCCGTTGGTGGCGAGGAACGATTCGGTGGTGTGCTCGAACAGCCCCAGGAGGCACTGCAGCGTGGCATCGCTGAGGACCTGTTCGTCAAACGCCTCGTACAGGGGATCGTCCGTGGCCAGGACGGCCAAGGATCCCTCAACGCGTCGCGCCAGCGCATACGGGCGCTGGGTGGGAATGGAGGCCCTCAGGACACACCCCGTGAGCACCAGCGCCACGGCCAACACACTGCACCCCAGCCGGACGAGACGTTGCGACATGAGCCCCTGACGCACAGAATGAACAGCGATGGACTGCTATTCTACCATCAGGTCGGCGCGCCACCAAGGATGGGACGCGCTGGGGCTGTCGAGGATTGTGGGCGTTCAGCCGGGTTTCAGCCCAAAGCGCCAGCCTATTGACCACCAGCCGGTCCCGGACTAGAATCGCCCCCAGCGGACGATCGGGCCGGCTACACCCAGAGGAGACGCGCGTGAAGGCACTGATCACCGGCGGAGCCGGGTTCATCGGTAGCCATCTGGCTGAGGCGCTCCTGGCACGGGGCGATGACGTCACCGTGGTGGACAACCTCTCGACGGGGCAGTTCGACAACATCCGGGGACTGGTGGGCAACCCGAGGTTCCACTTTGCCATCGAAACGATCACCAACGAGACGGTGATGGACCGCCTGGTGAGCGAATGCGACATCATCTACCATCTCGCCGCGGCGGTGGGGGTGGAGCTCATCGTCACCAACCCCGTGCACGTCATCGAGACGAACATCAAGGGGAGTGAGGCCGTCCTGCGCATCGGCGCGCGCTACCGCAAAAAGGTGGTCCTCGCCTCGACCTCCGAGATCTATGGCAAGAGCGACCGCGTGCCGTTCCGTGAGGACGCCGACCGTCTGCTCGGGCCGACGACGCGCAGCCGCTGGAGCTATGCCTGCTCGAAAGCGATGGACGAGTTCCTGGCCCTCGCCTATGCCAAGCAATGCGACCTGCCGGTGGTCATCGTACGGCTGTTCAACACCGTGGGCCCACGACAGACGGGGCGCTATGGGATGGTGGTGCCGCGCTTTGTGCGCCAAGCGGTGCGCAACGAGCCCCTCACCGTCTACGGCGACGGTCAACAGACGCGCTGCTTCTGCCACGTATCCGATGTGGTGCGGGCCATCCTCGCCCTGGCGGATGAGCCTGCCGCGGAGGGAGACGTGTTCAACGTCGGCAGCACGGAGGAAGTGACCATCGAGGCGCTGGCACGGCGCACGATTGCCCTGGCGGGCTCCTCGTCATCCATCGTGCGGGTGCCCTACGAGGAGGCGTACGAGGTGGGCTTTGAGGACATGCGCCGGCGCGTCCCCGATACGACCAAGATACGGCGTCTCGTCGGTTGGGAGCCGCACATCGATCTCGATGGGATCCTGGCCAGCGTCATCGCCTCCGTCCGTGATGCCACCAGCCCCGCCCCCTAGCCCTCACCTGCGGGTGCTCGGCAGAGGGCAGCCGGGGGGCGCCCTGCGGGCCTGAGGGAGCGGGCGCGCTGGTGGTGCGTTTGACAGCATTCCACGCCACCCCCATAATGGCCAGCATCCCCGCAGCGACGATACCAACGTGGAGACGATATGAAGACACCGGCGCTGCCCCGTACCCTCCCGCTCTGTGGCATGGTACTGGCCGTCGTGCTGGCAGCCTGCGGCCGCTTGGCCGCGACGCCTACACCAACCCCCGATATTCCCGCGCTCGAGACGCGTGTGGCGATCAAGCTGGAGGGAACCCTGACGGCCAAGGCCCCCCCCACCTGGACGCCCAGCGCGACGCCGGAGCCGCCCACGGCCACGCCCACGGTGGCCACGGCAACCCCCACGCCGACGCTATCGCCGACACCCGCGCCGCCCGGAGGCCCGTCCGAGTTGGACGCCCACCTGGCCTTTGTGCGCCTCGGGCAGGATCGCGCCGCCAACGTGGTGGTACAAGCGGGCGCCGAGGCGGAGGTCATCGTGCTGACGCACTTTGTCGAGCCGCTGAACATGAGCGACGTGACGTGGTCGCGCGACGGTGAGTGGATCCTCTTTGTGAGCGCGCACACCTATGTGCAGAGCCGCAACGCCGAGCGCAACGTGTTCATCATGCGCCCAGATGGCACCGAGCTGCAGATGGTCACGGGCGACTATGTCGACCCCGAGGAAGCCCCGGGCCCCTACGGCGCCTTGCGCGGCAAGGTCGTCAACGGGCAGGGCGATTGCCTGGTGAGCGCCCAGGGGGTGGCCAGCCCCGTGCTCGCCGCCGCCGATGGGCTGTTCGAGCTGTCCGGCGTGCCCCTCTCCGCCACCTGGGCGCGCGCCATCTGCCATCGCCCGGAAGGGGAGCCCCTGCAGGGCGACGTGGACCTCGAGGTGGCCGACGAGGAGCTCGTTCCCGTGGCGATCCCCGTCGAGCCCCAGGGTCAGGGGTGGACGCAGGTATCGCTGTCGCGCGACGGGGCGCTCCTGGCCGGCACCTACTACCACTGGTCGCTCGATGAGGAGGGCGCCAAGACGTACACCACGCGGGGCATCATCGCCGATCTCCAGGGACAGGTGCTCGCCGAAATCCAGCTTCCCGAGAACACGACCCTCATGGGGCTCGACTGGTCTCCGGTGGACGATACCATTGCCGGCGGCCTGACGGGAGAACGGGGGGCGTGGCTGTGGCGCTGGGACGCTCAAGGCAACTCGTTGGGCGAGATTCACGCCATGCCCAACACCGACCAGGCGCTCCTGGCGGCGGTCAACCCCGCGTGGTCGCCCGACGGCACGCGACTCGCCTTTGGCCTGCGCCAGTGGCACCTGTGGGAGGAGAACACGTCGCGGACCGAGCTGGCCGTGTACCGTCTGGAGGACGAGGAACCGCGCATCGTGGGGGCCGCCGACTGGGGCCAAGACGCCGACAGCGCCTCCTGGAGTCGCGATGGCAACACCATCTACTACGAGTTGGCCGACCGCTCCGACGGTGACGCCACGTGGACCAAGGCGAACGGCCGCATCTGGCTGGTGTCCGCCGACGCCGAGGAACCGGCCCCCAGGCCATGGCCGGGGGATGACGAGCGCTACCTACCGGCGGTGGATCCCTCGTAGGGCCCAAGGTGACAGCCCTGCGGGAACGTGCTATAATCCGCCGACCTTGCCACCGAGGAGTAGCACAGGCATGCCGCAAATCACTGTTCCTGAAGAGCTCAACGCGTACATCTCGGCGGCGCTCTTTGTCATCGGCGCCTACCTGTTCGCCGTGTACGTGGGCCTGATCGTCTGGACCTTTCGCGACATCCGCTCGCGTTCGCGCGACGCGCTGGCCGTCATCCTCTCCGTGCTGCTGGTAGCGGTGTTCAGCATCTTTGGGTTGCTCGTCTACACCCTGGTGCGCCCCCGCACCACCCTGGCGGAGGAGTACGAGCGCTCGTTGGCCGAAGAGGCGATCCTGCAGGACCTCGAAGAGCGGCGGCTGTGCCCGTCGTGCCAGCGGCGCGTGGCAGCGGACTTTATCGTGTGCCCCACCTGCCATCACCAGCTCCGCCTGCGCTGCGTGGGGTGCGGACGGCTGCTGAACCCCGGATGGGACGTGTGCCCCTACTGCGGCCTGTTCGTCGACCAGCAGCTCGAGGAGGTCGAGGACACGCCCACGGACGAGGACGCCGAGGCGCCTGCCATCGACCGGTTCGCTGCTAGCTAGCCGCCCCCGATCCCCTCACCCACGAGGCGCGGCCAGATCCCCAGGGCCTTGAGGCGAGCGAGCACCTCGTGGGCATGGCGCTCGTCGACGAGGCACGTCGTCGGCCCCATGAGCTCCCCCAGCAGACGCCGTAGCTCGGGCCGCCCGCGGATGTGCTGCATGGTGGCCTCGTCCACCGTCTGCAGCAGAACCACGCGCCGCATCGCCACGCGGCCAAAGCGCCCGCCCCACGCCAGCAGGCTGCGAGACAACGCCGGCGGGAGTGCATCGCCCGTCAGGCGCCGCAAAAAGTGCTCGATCTGCTCCGTCTTGACGCCGGTGTTCTGGCCCTTCCACACCGAATCCTCAGTCAGGGCGTACCGTGCCACGGTATCCTGGCTCACCCACTGGCAAAAGCGCTCCAACTGGTAGCGCTCGTACATCGTCCCCTCCACGGGGATGGTGATCAGCGCCACAGCGGAGGTGGCCTCTGTAGAGGCCACCTCTGCAGAGGCGGCCGTCTCTGCGGCAGGCTCCGTCACGCTGATCGTGGCGGCCTGCGGCGGGCCCGCAGCGCGCTCGGGTGCCGGCTGTTCTGCGAGGAGGGCCTGGCCCAGGGGCGTGAGGCGCAAGGCCACGGGCTGCCCCTCCGCATCCGCACCGATCTCGACGAGGCCCAACCAGCGCAGGGGCTGGGTGAGCAGCAGGTGCGCCAGCGCCCCCTCGATCTGATCCCACGCCTCGAACCCGCTCAAGTACGCCCCCGTGGCGGCGTCGCGCACGTGCCAGCCGTCATAATCCCCATCGGGGCGGAGGTAATCGGGTCGGTCACGCTTGAGATCGGCAATGACGCCATCGAGGGTACGCCAGGCGCCGTCGTAGCGGGCGAGAAAGGCGAGCAGCGCCCGGCGCGCGGGCACGGGGTTGTGCGTCCAGCTGGCCTCGTCCAGGCGGATGGTGGGGACGAGCAGGAGCTCGTCCCAATGGGGGTCATCGCGCCAGGCGAGCACGACCGCTTGCTGGCGCCGCACATCATCGAGCTGCAGCCAGGTGCGCGCCCGCGGCGAGGGGCGCAGCTGCCCATGGCTCTCGTGCACCAGCTTGAGGCGCCACACCAAGCGCCGCAGGAGGTGCAACCGCGCCGCCTCGCGCCCGCCCTGCAGGCGCGGCCCGAGGTCGATGTGGGCCATGGGGATGGGCGGCACGTGCGCCGGCGCCCCCTCCGCCCGCTCGGGCGGGACGTGGTGCTGGCGGATATGCGCCAGCACCGCCAGCAGGTCCTCCACCAGGGCGCTGCCCTCGGCATACACCGCCACCGGCGCCGGTGCCTCGGGGCTGAGGCTGCGCTCGGCGAGGGGCTCCAACGCCGGCACGCGCTCGAGGATCTGCTGGGGTACGGCAAACACCTCACCGTAATGGTCACCAACGGTACCGTACGCGCGCACGATCAGCCCGCGATAGTAGAGCTCTTCCACCGCATTCGCCGGCCGCGCCCACGGCTCCTCCCGCGCCAGGCGCGACGGCCCAAGCCGTCGGATGGCGCCGTAGCGCAGCGCGATGCGGTGCCCGGGCACCGCCCCGCCCTCCCCCACGACGATGGCCAACGCCTCACGGGCAGCGGGGCTCAGCGCGGAAACCAACGCGTCGAGGGCGCCCGGCGAGAGCATCGCCTCGGCCAGGGTGGTGGCCTGGTCCCGCGGTTCGGCCTTGGGCAGGTCCACATGCCAGGCCGCGGCCACGCCGGCGAGCATCTCCGGCGAGTACTCTACGAGGGAGCGATACAGGTCTTTCATGCCTTGCGTTCGTCACACCTCACATAATCCCGCTGATTATAGCGGTCGCCCGCGTGCGGCTCAAGTCGGACCGCACGCCACGCGGCGCCCGGACGCGTATTGCGCCCCTGGCGCCCATTGTGCGTATAATGAGGGAGGAAGCGTAGCGTAGGGCTCGCTGAGGATGGGAGGAGCATGACTACACAGACTCCACGCACATGGGAGATGTTGCCGGGAATCCTGCGTGATGCGCACCTGGCCTGGCGGCTGTGGCGCGACCAGCGCGTACCCGCATGGGTAAAGGGGATACCGCTGCTGTCGTTCATCTACATCCTGTGGCCGTTGGACTTGTTGGCCGACCCCCTGTTCGGGCTGGGGCAGCTCGACGACCTGGGAGTGATCCTCTTGGGGTTGTCGCTCTTTATCCGCCTGGCCCCGAGTGAGCTGGTCGCGCAGTACCGCGGGGAGACGGCACCCGAGGCCACGCCACAGGCAGAAGCGGAGGATCCGTGGGCGGCCCGGCGAGAACAGGGCGCCGTGCGCACCACCTACCGCATCCTGGAGAGCGACGAGCCGCCCGCCTAGCGCGCGGCGTCAGGCGGGCGGAGGGGCCTTGCGGGCGCCGAGTCCATTTCCGTTCTTTCTCTTTATTGTTCTTTGGATAGGACTCGATTAAGGGCGTGGGCACCGTCACTTGTCATACCCGTGGTTTGAGAGTACAATGAGTGTGACGCAGGCATCGCACTCATCGCATGGCGTCGTTCGCGTGCCGGCGCCGTGCCGCAACGAGGTAGGGCAGTGTTCAGGCTATTCGACCCCAGGGACGTGTTGTTGCTCAGGCGCCTCAAGCCCCAGGGCGTGGCGTTCGACCTGAGACGACACCTCCTGCAGGACACCTCGCCGATGCGGGATGCGCTGCTGGGGTACCTGACCGCCCATCACGCGGGTAGGATCACCTGCGTCTTTCAGGCACCGGAGGAGCACGATGGGCTGAGTGGCTTTGTCCAGGTGTCAGCGGGGGCCAAAGGGAGCGAATGGCACCTTGCGTACCTGGCACCAAACCTGGACTATGACCTGAACGCGGGTAGCACGTGGTGTCGCATCCTGGGGCACTTGATTCTGTTGGGCGCCGAGCATGGCGTGGAGCGCATCTGTGTCCGTTCGGCGGAGGATGCCGAGGCGGAGGATCTGTTCCGCCGCACAGGCTTTACGGTCGTCAGCCGTGAAGAGGTCTTTGCCTTGGACCACGAGCCCAAGCCGGCCCCCCAGCCACGCGAGCTGCGGCGCGCCACACCACAGGATCAGTGGGCGCTCAACGAGCTGTACCGTCAGGTCGTCCCCACGGTGATCCAGCAAGCAGAGGGGTGCAATCCGCAGTGGACCGCACCCCACCGCCGGGTGATCGGCCCGCGGGACACCACGGAGCAGTACGTGTGGGCCGACAAGGGCCGCTTGCTGGCATGTCTCTGCCTGACCAAGACGGCTCAGGGCTCGTGGCTGGATGTCCTCACGCGGCCTGAGCAACGCGGAGAGCTTCTCCCACACCTGCACTATGTACTCACCCGAGCCGCGCCATCGGCTCAGGCGCCGGTGTACTGCCCGGTGCCGGACTATGCCGTGGGGCTGAGCTGGCTGCTGCGCACCCTGGGGTTCGAATCCTACACGCGGCAGGTGCTGTTGGTGGCGCACACCGTCACCCGGGTATCCGCGAGGAGGCGGCTGATCGTCCCGGGGCTGGAGCATGGCGTGGATGTCTCGCGCCCCATGGGGCACGTCGCGTGCTCCAAAGAGACCTAGCCACCATCGCACCAAAGCCCGACGCCCCAGGCGGCTCGTTTTACGAGGTATCATACAAGAATATGGCATTAGAGATAACAGATGATATCGACGCCCTGGTCGATGTGCTGCCCCCGAACATCGCGGCGGCACTGCGCGAGATTGATCGCTTTGACGAGTTGCTAGAGGTCGTGCTCGACCTCGGCCGGCCGAGCGAGGCCCGCTACGTGACCGGTGAGGTGCAGCTGACGGATCACGAGATCGGCCAGGATACCATCGATTACGTGGTGGCGCGCATCGGCGATTTCGGCGATGACAATCGCGCCGGCATCGAGCGCACGCTCCACCGCATCTCGGCCATCCGCAACCGGAGTGGCCGCATCATCGGCTTGACGTGTCGCGTGGGGCGCGCCGTCTACGGCACGATCGACATCATCCGCGACGTGGTCGAGTCGGGAAACAGCGTGCTGCTCCTGGGACGGCCCGGTGTCGGCAAGACGACCATGCTGCGCGAGGTGGCGCGCATCCTCGCCGAGACCAAGCGGGTGGTCATCGTCGATACCTCGAACGAGATCGGCGGTGACGGCGACATCCCCCACCCGGCCGTGGGGCGCGCGCGGCGGATGCAGGTGTCGACGCCGGCGCTGCAGCATGCCGTCATGATCGAGGCCGTCGAGAACCACATGCCCGAGGTGATCGTCATCGACGAGATCGGGACAGAGCTCGAAGCCTCAGCGGCGCGCACCATCGCCGAGCGCGGGGTGCAGCTCGTGGGCACCGCCCACGGGCAGACGCTGGACAACCTCATGATGAACCCGACACTGTGCGACCTCGTCGGCGGCATCCAAACGGTGACGCTGAGCGACGAGGAGGCGCGGCGCCGTGGCACGCAAAAGTCGGTGCTCGAGCGCAAGTCGCCGCCGACCTTTGACACCGTCGTCGAGATCCAGGACTGGGATCGCGTGGCGCTACGCGCCGACGTCGCCGAGGCGGTAGACGCCATCCTGCGAGGGCGCAGCCTGGCGCCCGAGATCCGCGTGCGCCATCCGTCCGGTGAGATCGAGTCGATGTATGCCGAGCCCGAGGTCGTCGCGGCTCCGCCGGAATCACCGTTCGCCGCCGCGGCCTCGCGGCGACGCGTCCCCGAGGGGCGGCCATCGGTGTTGCGCATCTATCCCTACGGGCTGAATCAGAATCGCATCCGGCAGGCCAGCCGACGGCTGAACCTACCGGTGCTCCTGGTGAACGACCTGGGGGAGGCGGACGCCCTCTTTACCCTGCGCACCTACTATCGCAAGCGGCCGCAGGTCATCGCCGACGCTGAGCGTCGTGGCACGCCGGTGTACGTGCTGCGCAACAACACCGCCGTGCAGATGGAGAGCTATCTGGCCGAGATCTTTGGCCTGAGCGCCGAGACCGACACGGTGCAGCAGGCCCTCGAGGAGGCGCGCACCGGCATCGAGCAGGTGATGGCGGGGCAGCGCAACTCGGTGCGCCTGGCGCCGCAAGAGTCGTTCGTGCGGCGCATGCAGCACGAGTTGGCGCGCGAGGCGAACCTCTTCTCGCGCAGCTCCGGGACGGAACCCCGGCGCCACGTCACCATCTATAGCAACCAATGATGGCACTCGTTCCGCATCCAGCCCCTGGGGCCGCCTGGCACCTCGTGCGACCCTGGGGAGCGGTACCGTGCGGCCGCTGCGAGAGGGATCGGTCGTGTTCGTAACGTTCGAGGGCCCGGAGGGCAGCGGCAAGACGACGCAGATCGCGCTCTTGGAGCGGGCCCTGCACGCCACAGGACGGCGGGTGGTGGCTACCCGTGAGCCGGGTGGCACCCCCATCGGGGAGCAGATTCGCGCCGTGCTCCACGCCCACGAGAATGTGGCCCTGGTGCCAGCCGCCGAGATCCTGCTCTACGCCGCCGATCGCGCGCAGCATGTGCGAGAGGTCGTCGTGCCGGCGCTGCAGCGCGGCGACATCGTCCTCTCCGATCGCTACGCCGAGTCCACCCTTGCCTACCAAGGGTATGGGCGCGGGCTCGATATGGAGGCGCTGCGGCACATCACGGCATTCGCCACCGGCGGGCTTCGGCCCGACCTGGTGATCTATCTCGACCTCGACGTCGAGCTGGGCCTGCAGCGCAAGCGGCGCGCGCAGGCGCTCGGACGCGGCGAGTGGAACCGCATGGACGAGCAAGCGACTGCCTTTCATCAGCGCGTGCGCACGGGCTACCTCACGATGGCCGCTGAGGACCCCGAGCGCTGGTTGGTCATAGATGCTACCCGGTCGATCGAGGCGGTCCACCGGGTCATCTATGAACGCATCGAGACGATGCTGTAGGTTGAAGCACATGTCACCACAAGGGGGACTGCAGCCACCATGAGCATGAAGCTGATCGTGAGCATCATCCACAGTGACGACGCCGACCAGTTGACCACGGCGCTGCGCGAGGGGGGGTTCTCCTCTACCAAGATCAGCACCACCGGCGGTTTCTTGCGCGAGGGGAACGCCACCATCCTCATCGGACTCGAGGAGGAAAAGATCCCGAACGTGCTGGACATCATCAAGCGGAACTGCCACACGCGGACGCAGTATGTGAACCCTCTCCCGCCGGTGATGGAGCCGGGCGAGCTGTACATGCCCAACCCGGTCGAGGTCCAGGTCGGGGGAGCGGTGATCTTTGTGGTGGACGTCGAGCAGCTGATCCGCTTCTAGTAGCGCTGTGCTGTCCGAGCCGGTGCGCTCGGACGCACCGGCCGAATCATCGACCCGAAAGGATCGCCGTTGAATAGGCGGGATACCACCGTTGCGGCCGATGCCTCGATGCCCTTGGTGTGCCGCGCAAGCGCCAGTCTGGCGCAGTACCTGCATCCCCATCCCGTGGTGCTGGTCGTTTCCGGCCCATCGGGCGTGGGTAAGGATAGTGTCGTCAAACGGCTCCGCGAAAGCGGGCACGCGTTTCATTTCGTGGTGACCATGACGGACCGCCCCCCGCGCGCGGGAGAGGTGGACGGCGAGGATTACTGCTTTGTCTCCACGGCAACGTTCGAGGAGACCATCGCCCGCGACGAGTTCATCGAGTACGCGCGCGTGTACGGGCAGTACAAGGGGGTGCCCAAGGCCAGTGCCCAGCGCGCGCTGGAAAGCGGCCAGGACGTGCTGATGCGCCTCGACGTCCAGGGCACAGCGACGATCCGCCAGCGGGTGCCCGGGGCGGTCACCGTCTTTCTGGCGCCGCCATCGCTGGACGTCCTCGTCGAGCGCCTGCGCCAGCGCGCCGGCGACACGCCCGAACAGACGGAGAAGCGCCTCGAGATGGCGCTGTCCGAGGTGGAGCGCATCCAAGAGTTCGACTACGCGGTCATCAACCGCGAGGGCCAGCTCGAGCAGACCGTCGCCCAGGTGCTGGCCATCGTCGAGGCGGAAAAGTGTCGTACGGGGCGCGAGCCCGTGCGGCTATGAGCCGCCGCGCCCCGTGATGGACGACGAGCGGCAGTGGGCCGGGCCGGCGCCGCGGCCCCTGGGCATCGATACGGGGCGCATCACGCTGCGCCTGGCGATCCCCCTCCACGACCCTCTGTGGACGTACGTGCTGCTGGCAGCCAACGTGCTCGTGTGGGTGGCCATGACGGCCTTGGGGGGATCCGAGAACCCCGTCATCCTGGTGCTGTTCGGCGCCAAGTACACCCCCCTGATCCTGGCCGGGCAGTACTGGCGGCTGCTCACCGCGATATTCATCCACGTCGGCGTCGTCCACCTGGTGTTCAACGCCTATGCCCTCTTTAGCTTTGGCATCGAGGTGGAGCGCCGCTTCGGGAGGACGCGCTTCCTGGTTCTCTACTTGCTCTCGGGGATCGCCAGCACCACCGCCAGCTTTGTGGGCAGCCCCACGCTGTCGGCGGGGGCGTCGGGAGCCGTGTTTGGGCTGGCAGGCGCCAGTGTGGCCTACTTTCTCACCTATCGCCACCGGTTGGGAGCCGCGGGGCAGCGGTCCCTTCGCAGCATCCTCGTGGTGGTGGGGCTGAACCTCGTCATGGGGTTCGCCGCACCGGGGATCGACAACCTGGGCCACATCGGCGGCCTCATCGCGGGGCTCTGGCTCGGTTGGGTGTACTGCCCCCAGTACGCCGCACCGCGCCTCTCGCCGATGGATGTGGCCGTGGGGATGCCCTCCGAGGGCGCCCTGCGCGCCATCGACCGCACGCCGACGCTGCGCCTGTGGGCGGGGACGCTCCTGGCGGTCGTCGTGCTCGGCATCGCCATCGTGCTGGGGACGTGGCGCTGGATGTAGCGGTGGCAGTAGCGGCGCGAGGGGCGCCATGGCTGGTCAAAGGAGGTGCAGCATGCCCCTGCGTTCTCCGATCGTCGCGGGGATGTTTTACCCGGCACACGAAGCCGCGTGCCGTCGCGAGGTGGAGGCCCACCTGGCCCAAGCGTCGTCCCATCGCGATGGTGGCCATGGCGATGGGGGCCGGATGGTGGCAGGGATCGTCCCGCATGCTGGCTGGGCCTTTTCGGGGTTGACCGCCGCCCACGTGTTCGCCCATCTGCGCCAGCAAGACCCCATCGATACGGTGGTGCTGTTCGGTGCGGTGCATTCCTGGCGCGTGACGGCGCCCAGCGTGTTCGCCAGCGGAAGATGGCGCTGTCCGCTGGCCTACCTGGACGTGGATGAAGCGCTGGCGCACGAGGTGTTGCGGTGCGGCGCCGGCGCCCTGATCGATGACGCCGCCGCCCACCTCGACGAGCACTCGATAGAGGTGCAGCTCCCCTTCCTGGCGTGCATCTGCCCCCAGGCCACCATCCTGCCCATCGCCGTGCCTCCGATGCGCGATGCCGACGCCATCGGCTCCCTGGTCGCCGAGTGCATGCGCTCCCTCGGACGACGGGGCGTCGCCATCGGCACGACGGATCTGACGCACTATGGGCCGCGCTACGGCTTGGCTCCCGCGGGCGTCGGCGAGGGCGCGCTGCAGTGGATCCATGCCAACGACGCCCGCGTGATCGATCTCATGGTGCGGATGCGCGGCGGCGACATCTTTGCCGAGGTCGAGGCGCACCGCAACGCCTGCGGAGCGGGCGCCGTCTCGGCCACCATCGGCTACGCTGCGGCCATGGGCGCCACGCAGGGGCATCTGGCGCACTATACCACCAGCCACGAGGTATCGCCGGTAGGGCCCGCCTCCGATATGGTGGGCTATGCCGCCGTCGTCTACTGGGCACAATGACCGCAGCACGGCGAACGGAAGAACCGACCATGACAGCCTCGCCACCGTACGCCGTGGTGATCGTCCAAACCCCCACCCAGCGCCGGGTCGTCGCCCCGATGGAGGTGCCTCCTGGGGCAGAGGACGAGGATCCCCTGACGCGCACCTTTCACTACCGCATCCCCGACGCGCTCCGCAGTGTGCTGCGCATCGGACACCTCGTGTGGGTCCCCTTCGGGCAACGCCGCCTGCAGGGCGTCGTCGCCGAGCTGGACGAGACCGCGCCAGTGGAGCAGGTGCGCGACATCCTCCGCCTCGCCGACCCGGAGCCGGTCCTGTCACCCGAGCACGTCGCGCTGGCCCGGTGGATGAGCGAACGCTACCTCGCCCCCCTGCACATGGTCGTGCGCGCCATGCTGCCCCCCGGCGTCACCCAGCGGGTCGAGGTGGTGGTGCGTCTGATCGAGGGTACCTGGCCCGACGACGGCCCGCCCCCGACAGCGAGTCCCTCGCAGCGCAAGCTCGTGGCGCTGCTACAGGCGCGCGGCCCCCTGACGCTCCCCCAGATCGCCCGCTCCGCCGGCCTGCGCAACTACCGCGCCGTCGTCGATCAGCTCGTCCACCATGGCTGGGCGTCCAAGACCGAGGAAGTGCGTGCCCCCGTCGTGCGGCCGAGGCTCTCGGCCGTCGTGCGGGCGGCGCCTCACGCCACGCCCGATGCGGTGCCGGCGCGGGCCACGCGCCAACGCGCCGCTCTGGAGTACCTCCTGGCGCGCCGTGAGGGTGGCGACGACTGGGTGCCGGTGGAAGAGGTCCGGGCGGAGGTCGGCGCCGACTCTGCCGTGCTCCGCGCCCTCGCCGAGCGCGGCCTCGTGGAGCACGAGCGACGCCCGGTGTGGCGTGACCCCCTCGCCGGGCGCACCTTTGTGCCCACCGTGCCGCCGCGCCTCACGGCGGCCCAGGAGGCGGCGTGGCAACGCATCCATACCGACCTCGAGGCCCCGGAGGGCAAGCCCTTCCTCCTGCAGGGCGTCACCGGCAGCGGCAAGACCGAGATCTATTTGCGGGCCGTCAAGCAGGCGCTCCGTCAGGGGCGCAGTGCCATCGTGCTGGTGCCCGAGATCGCCCTCACCCCGCAGACGATCCGCCGCTTCGGTGCCCGCTTTCCCGATACCCTGGCGGTGATGCACAGCCACCTGTCTCCCGGGGAGCGCTATGACCAGTGGCGGCGGATGCGCGCTGGCGACCTCCGCCTCGTGGTGGGCTCGCGTTCCGCCATCTTTGCCCCCGTACGCAACCTCGGCCTCATCGTCCTCGATGAGGAACACGAGCCATCATACAAGCAGCAACAGACGCCCAACTATCACGCCCGCGACGTGGCCGTAGAGCTGGCGCGCCTCACCGGCGCGACGTGCGTCCTGGGCAGTGCGACGCCTGCGCTCGAATCGGCCTATCGCGCCGAGCGCGGCGAGTACGTGCGCCTGCTGATGCCACAGCGCATCATGGGCCACACGCGCGCCCTGGCCCAGCAGGCCAGCGCCCTGCGGATGCCGGTAGCCCGCTACCACCCGGAGGATGCCGCCGAGGGCGCCCCGACGGAGGCCATGTACACCGAGCTCCCCCCCGTGGAGGTGGTGGACATGCGCGCCGAGCTGCGCGCCGGCAACTACTCCATGCTCAGCCGTCGGCTGCAGGCATCCATCGAGGCGGCACTGGCGGCCAAGGAGCAGGTGATCCTGTTCCTCAACCGACGTGGCGCGGCAACGTTCGTCATGTGCCGCGATTGCGGTCACGTGCTCAAGTGCCCCCGCTGCGACCTGCCCCTCACCTACCACTCGGCGGGGCACGACCTCATCTGCCACCACTGCAACTATACGACGTCTGTACCGCCTCAGTGCCCGTCGTGTGGGAGCGCACGCATCAAGTTCTTTGGCGCCGGCACGCAGCGACTGGAGGAGATAGTGCGCGAGGCCTATTCCCAGGCGCGGGTGATCCGCTGGGACCTGGACACCACCGGCGGCAAGATGGCCCACGAGGAGATCCTCGATGCCTTTGTGCGCGGCGAGGCCGACATCATGATCGGCACGCAGATGATCGCCAAGGGGTTGGACCTACCGCGGGTGACGCTCGTGGGGGTGGTCAGCGCCGACACGATGCTCAATCTGCCCGACTATACCGCCGGGGAGCGCGCCTTCCAGCTGCTGACGCAGGTGGCGGGCAGGGCGGGGCGCAGCATCTTGGGCGGCACGGTGGTGCTGCAGACCTATGCGCCGCACCATCCGGCAGTGCAAGCGGCCAGTCGCCACGATTATGACGCCTTCTACCAAGGCGAGATGGCCTTCCGACGCGCGCATCGCTACCCCCCGATCAGCCGCTTGGTGCGCCTCATGTGCCTGCGCAGCGCCAACGAGGCCGCCCAGCACGAGGCGGAGGCGCTGCACCGCATGCTCACCCTCAAGATCGCCCGCCAGGGGCTCGCCGACATTGACCTCATCGGTCCGGCGCCCGCCTTTTTCGCCCGCGTCCGCGGCCGCTATCGCTGGCAGATCGTCGTGCGGGGCCGTGACCCGGCGGCCCTCCTCCGTGACCTGCGCCTCCCCGTGGGCTGGCGCATCGACGTCGATCCCGTGTCGTTGCTATAGAAAGCGGTTGCGTCGGTGGCGGCGCAGGGTACCGATGCTTCGGAACGCAACAATACGCGGATGCGCGCGGAACTCTGGTCAGGTCACCAGCGTCCGCGTGCATCCGCGTTCGATGCGTCTCCGCTAGGCGCGCGCTTTGGCCTTGATCGCCTTGAGGCGCTTCATGACGTCGTTGGCGCCACGCCCGAAATAGTCGTGCAGCGCCACATACTCCGCATACAGCCGGTCATAGATCGCCTTGTTGGCCGCGATGGGCCGGTAGACCTCGTCCCGCAGGTGCGCCATGCGCGCCGCCGCGTCCTGAATGCTGGCGTACCCCCCCGCCGCGGCGCCCGCGGCCACGGCGCCGTGCATCGCCGAGCCCAGCGCGCCCGCCTGTTGCGCCGCCGCCACCTTGATCTCGCGTCCGGTGACATCGGCATAGATCTGCATGAGCAGCCGGTTGCGATCGGGCAGGCCGCCGGTGGCCACGAGCTCGTTGACGGCCACACCGCTCTCCTCGAACGTCTCGATGATCACCCGAGTGCCATAGGCGGTAGCCTCGATGAGGGCACGGTAGACATCCTCCGGGCGAGTGGCCAGGGTGGCGCCCAGCAACATGCCCGTCAGGTCGACGTCCACCAGCACGGAGCGGTTGCCGTTCCACCAGTCGAGCGCCAACAGCCCCGACTCGCCCGGCCGGAGGGCGGCGGCCTTTTCCTCGAGGAGCTGGTGCAGCCCGATCTTGCGTTCCAGTGCCTCCTGTTGGTAGGTAGCGGGGACAGCATTCTCGACGAACCAGGCAAAGTGGTCGCCCACGCACGACTGGCCCGCCTCGTAGCCAAAAAAGCCGGGGAGGATGCCATCCTCCACCACGCCACACATGCCGGGCACGAGGCGCTGCTCGGTGCCTAGGACCATGTGGCACGTCGAGGTGCCCATGATCATCACCATGCGACCCGGCTCGACGACCGTGGCGGCGGGCACCGAGACGTGGGCGTCCACATTGGCCACGGCCACGGCCATGCCGGGCCGCAAGCCGGTGCGCTGCGCCATCTCGGCGGTCAAGCCGCCCGCGCGGGCCCCCAGCGGGACGATCGTCTCACACATCTTTTCGCGGACGATGTTGCGCATGCGCGGGTGGAGGGCGGCAAAGAAGTCGGGGCTGGGGAACCCAGCCTGCTTGGACCAGATCGCCTTGTAGCCGGCGGTGCAGGCGTTGCGCGTCTCGACGCCGGTGAGCTGCCAGACGATCCAGTCGGCCGCCTCAATGAGGCGATCGGCGGCGTCATAGATCTCGGGGGCCTCGTTGAGGATCTGCAGCGCCTTGGGAAAGAACCACTCCGACGAGATCTTGCCGCCGTAGCGCGACAGCCAGGGCTCGCCCCGCTCGCGGGCCACGGCGTTCAGGTGGTCGGCCTCGGGTTGGGCGGCGTGGTGCTTCCAGAGCTTGACCCAGGCGTGGGGGTTGTCGCGATACTCGGGCAGGACGCAGAGGGGCGTGCCGTCCGCCTTGGTGGGCAGCATGGTGCAGGCGGTGAAATCGATCCCCAGGCCGATAACGTCGGCAGGGTCCACCGCCGCCTCCTGCAGCACCCGCGGCACGGTGTCCGTCACCGCCGTAACATAGTCGATGGGGTTCTGCAACGCCCAGTCCGGCTCCAGGCGGACGTCAGAGCCGGGAAGCCGCTCGTCGATGACGCCGTCACTGTAGGGGTAGACGGCCGCGGCCACCTCGCGCCCGTCCGCCAAGTCGACGAGGACGGTGCGGGCGGATTCGGTGCCAAAGTCGATGCCGATCGCGTACGTGCTCATGGGCCGCTCCTTTGCCATTATCAGCGCTCCGGTCGGGGCCGAAGAATGCTCCTCGGGTGGGTGGCGAGACTATACCATCCGGGGGGAGGAAGGGTCAAGATGGAAGGCGTAACCCCCTCCCCCACACCGCCGCAGCGCCGTCGTCCCGAGCGGAGCGAGGGACCTTGATGAGCTCCCGCATGCCGCCACCGCCGGACCAGCCCCCTCGCGCGCCTGGTCCGTCAGCCGGAGAGATCAGCGGTGCGGGCCCCGGTCACGGCGACGAGATCGGCCACGGCGAGCTCGAGGTTGATGCCCCGCTGGCCGGCGCTGACGAGGATGGTCTCAAACGCCTCCGCCGTCGCGTCGAGGTACACCGTGAACCCCTTGTTCAGCAGCGCCAGCGCCGAAATCCCGCCCACCTGCAGGCCCGTGAGCGCCTCGGCCTCGCGCTGGCTGGCCATGCGCAGCTTCTTTTCGCCCGTCGCCTGGGCGAGCTTTTTCAGGTCGAGCTCGCGGTGGCCGGGGATGATGGCCAGGTAGGGCCGTGGCGTGGCGGCGGTGGAGAGCACCACGAGCGTCTTGAACACCTGCTCCGGCGGCATCCCCACCACCTCGGCCACCCCCTCGGCGGAGTGAATGTCGGGAGAGAACGTATGGGTGACGTAGGGGATCCTGCGCCCATCCAACAGGCGCATAGCGTTCGTCTTGTGCGCTTTGGCCATGGCTACTCCCTCAGGCATCGGATTGCCCGCGCGTGTGGCGGCAGGGGCACGGCGAGGCGCGCCCGCGCGTTCGCCGCGGGTCAACACCCGGCGCTCGCGTGGCCAATCCCACCTGCGCGGGCTCTTCTCCCCGCCGGTAGATGCAGCGGCCGCCGCGCTGGTTTCGTCCGCGCCACGGGACGGTGTGCCACAAGACGCACCCCCTCTCCCATACTGCGGCGGGGAGAGGTCCGGGGTAAGGGGTCAGCGGCGGACGCTTGGCGGCGCGGCGCACACCGTACTCCACGCCGGGCGTGTCGCTCATGATAGAAACTGGGGGGCCGTTTGTCCAGCGCGCTGATCCATTATATAATCGCGCAATCCCTCGCGACAGGGTAGTGCTCTGGACGCGCCCCCCTTCGCCGGCAATGATGCCGCCTGAGGGCACTCGGGTGCCAACGTCGGCCGTGCGCACGACGACGCGCGCAGCGCGTGGCGCCATCGAACGCCTACGATCAGGCGCCCCGCGAACTGCCCCGGGTCTGTTGGGGCGGTTTTCATCTCTCATCGGCCCTCGCCCGGGCCCAACATCCTAGCGGAGCACGAGCCATGATCGTCATGAAATTCGGCGGCACATCGGTCGGAACGGGTGAACGCATCGCGGGGGTCGCGCGCATCGCCGGGCGCGTCCTCACCGAGCGCGGCACTCCTCCGGTGGTCGTCGTCTCGGCCATGAGCGGCGTTACGGACGGCCTGGTGCGGGCGGCCACGACGGCGGCTTCGGGCGACACGCACACCTACCAGCTGATCCGCGACGAGCTTGCGCTCCGGCACGAGCAGGCGATCGGCGATTGTGGCATCGACTCTGAGCTCGCGCGGGGCCTCAAGGCCGAGATCGAAACGCTCCTCAATTGGTTCGAGAACCTCTGCCACAGCATCTCGACTCTGGGCGAGCTCACCCCGCGCGGGTTGGACGCCGTGTCGGCCCTGGGGGAGCGCCTCTCCGCGCGGCTCACCACCGCCGCCCTCCTCAGCCAGGGCATCAAGGCGCACCTCGTCGAGGCCACCGAGGTGATCGTCACCGACAACGCCTTTGGCGCCGCCAGCCCCCTCATCGCCGAGACCACCGCCAAGGCCCAGGAAATCCTCCTCCCCCTCATCGAGCAGGGCGTCGTGCCCGTGGTCACGGGCTTTATCGGCGCAACGGTCGAGGGCATCCCCACGACGCTGGGGCGCGGCGGGAGCGACTATAGCGCCACGATCCTCGGGAGCTGCCTGCCGGCGCGCGAGGTCTGGATCTGGACCGATGTCGACGGCATCATGACGGCAGACCCCCGCATCGTGCCCGACGCCCGTACCGTCGAGAGGATCTCGTACGCCGAGGTCGCCGAGCTGAGCTATTTCGGTGCCAAGGTGCTGCACCCCAAGACGATCGAGCCCGTGGCCCGCCGGGGGATCCCCGTGCGCGTGCTGAACGCGCGTCGCCCCGATCATCCGGGGACGCTGGTCTGCGCCAACGGCGCGCCCGAGCCCGTGGTCAAGGCGATTACCGCCATCCGCAACCTCAGCCTCATCAGCGTCGAGGGGAGCGGCATGCAAGGCGTACCGGGGGTGGCGGGCCGCGCCTTTATGGCTGTGGCGCGCAGCAACGCCAGCATTCTGATGATCACCCAGTCGTCATCCGAGCAGAACATCTGCTTCGTGGTACGGACCGTCGACAGCCCTGCAGTGGTCCAGGCGGTCAAAGCCGAGTTCGAGCTGGAGATGCTCCACCAGGATATCGACCGCGTGGCCAGCCAGGACGACGTGGCGATCATGGCCGTGGTGGGCGCCGGGATGAAGGGCGTTCCCGGCATCGCCGCGCGCGTCTTTAGCGCCCTGGCGAACGTGGGGATCAATATCATCTCCATCGCCCAGGGTTCGTCGGAGTACAACCTCTCGCTGGTCGTCGTCCAGAAGGACGTCGATGAGGCCGTGCGGGCCACCCACCGGGAATTCGCCCTAGATCGGATCGCACAATGAGACCACAACGACCACTACGTGTAGGAGTCCTGGGGGCCACGGGAGCCGTGGGCCAACGGTTCATTCAGCGGCTGCAGGGGAACCCTTGGTTCGAGATTACGGCCCTGGCGGCGTCCGATCGCTCGGTGGGGCGGCCCTACGGGCAGGCGTGCACCTGGCGCCTGCCGGGAGATTGCCCGCCCAGCGTGCGCGACCTGCCGGTGCAGCCCTGTGCACCGGGGCTGGATTGCGAGGTAGTCTTTTCGGCGTTGCCCAGCGGGCCGGCGCGAGAGATCGAGGAGCGCATGGCCACCGCCGGCTATGCCGTGTTCAGCAACGCCAGCGCCCACCGCATGGACGCCGACGTGCCCCTGCTGATCCCCGAGGTGAACGCCGATCACCTGCGCCTCGTCGCGGCCCAGCGTGCCGCGCGGGGATGGGAGAAGGGGTGCATCATCACCAACCCGAACTGCGCCACCATCGGGCTGGCCCTAGCGCTCAAGCCGCTGCACGATGCCTTTGGCGTGCGCCGCGTGCTCGTCACCACCATGCAGGCCATCTCGGGCGCCGGCTACCCCGGCGTCCCCACGTTGGACAGCCTCGACAACGTCATCCCTTACATCGGCGGTGAGGAGGACAAGCTCAGCACGGAGCCCCTCAAGCTCCTGGGGACCCTCGCGGAGGATGGCCGCGGGATCACCCCCGCCGCGATCGCCATCAGCGCCGCGTGCAATCGGGTATCGACGCGCGATGGGCATCTGGCGACAGTGTCGCTCGAGTTTGCCCAGGAGGCCACCCCCGAGCAGGTCATCGCCGCCCTGCGTGCCTTTCCCAGTCGGCCCCATCAGCTGGGCTGCCCCTCAGCCGTGCAGCCGGTGATTGTCGTGCGCGACGAGGTGGATCGTCCGCAGACGTTCCTCGATCGCGATGCCGGCCGCGGGATGACCGTCACCGTGGGGCGCGTGCGCCGCTGTGCGGTGCTCCACACCAAGTTCGTCCTCCTCGCGCACAACACCATCCGTGGCGCCGCCGGTGGCGCCATCCTCAACGCAGAACTCGCCATCGCGGAGGGCTTGATCCGATGACCTGGAGACGTGGGGTGCTCGCCGATTTCATGGGCGATGCCATCGTATACCGCAACCTCGAACCCCTGCACCCTGACGTGCCCGGGCTGCGGGAGGCGTGGCGTTCCTACGGCTTGGATCACTACTATATCCCGCGCAAGACCTCGCCCCCCTATGCCACGGTACTACTCCGATTCCTCCAGCACCTCCAGCGCGCCCGTGGCGTCGCTGCACCACTGCAGCAGGCCCTGTTCATCGGCGATACGTTGATGAACGACGGTACCGCTGCCCAGAACCTGGCGCAGCACCTGCCCATGCTGGGGTTCATCGGCGCGGATCGCACCTCCGAGCCGGAACGCATCGAGATGCACGGCGACCTCATGGTGGCCAATCGCTGGTCCGCGCTGCACACCTTCCTGGCGCGGGTGCAGGCGGCTGGCGTCCCGCTGGACGAGCGCACCGCCCTCCTGCTGGACCTCGACAAGACGTGCCTGGGCGCGCGCGGACGGAACGACGCGGTGATTGACGCGGCGCGCGTAGCTGCCGTGCAGCGCACCATGCGCTCCACCCTCGGTGATGCCTTTGACCTGGCGGCCTTCCGGGCGGTGTACGATCCGCTGAACCAACCCACGTACCATCCCTTCACCGGCGACAACCAGGATTACCTCGCCTACATCTGCCTGATGGTGGTGGGCGGCGTCTATCCCGCCGAGGAGCTGTGGCGGGATCTGCAGACGGGAGACGTGACGACGATCGAGGGGTTTGCCGACCGCTGCGAGGCGCGTCGCGAGCGCATGACGCCGGGCCTGCAGGCGGCGCACCGCGAGGTGCGCGAGGGCATCGCCGCGGAGGATCCCACCCCCTTCAAGGCGTTCCGCCGCCGCGAGTACCTAGAGACGGTGGGACGGATGGATACCCTCCCCGATGACGCCTCCGTCGAGGACGTGCTGGCCCACGAGATCGTCATCACCGCCGAGGTCGCCGACCTGGCGAGCCACCTGGCGACTCAGGGGGTCCTCGTCTTTGGCATCTCGGACAAGCCCGATGAAGCCTCGCTGCCCACGCGGGAGCAAGCGGCCGCGGGGTGCCAGCCACTACATCGCACGCCGATGAAGGTGTACGGCGCAGCGGTGCTCTAGTTTTTCCGCGGCACCACAAAAGAGTCCCCTGCGCGCCCCGACACTGACATCGGGACGCGCAGGGGACTTGTGCGCAGGACGGCTACTCCTGCGCCGCGCGGGCGGCGTCCTCCTGGGCCTCAAACTCCTCTGGGGAGGGTAGCTGGTCGGCGTAGTGCTCCTCGATCCCCTCCCTAAAGAGGTCGCGCTCATACTGGCCCCGCGAGTTCCAGTAGATCCAACCACTGCTCTGGCGATCCTCGGCCGCCTTCTTTTGCTTCAGTAGCTCGAGCATGCCATAGTGGATGCCCCCGATAGAATAGTGCTGCAGCCAGGGACGCACGAGGGTATCGGAGCGCTCCTGCGTCTTGCGCACGCTGCGGTAGACCACCTCGTAGGGGTGGAGCCCCGGGTTCTGGTACCCCAGGTTCCCCGGCCCAAAGGTCGTGGGATAGAGCATGGGCGAGAGGTAATCGACAAAGGGGGCCACGTCCTCCATGCGCTGGCCGATACCCATGTCGCGCCCCGGATCGACCCACATGACGAGGCCAAAGATGTCGGCAGAATAGAACGCCGGCGTGGGGGCCAGGGTATCGCGCATCTCGGCGCAGAACTCGGCGATGGCGCGCGTGCGCGACTCGAAGGTACTCTCCTCGCTAAAGGTCAAGCCGCGGACGCTGCCATCCGACGGAAAGCGCACATAGTCGAGCTGCACCTCGTCAAAGCCCATGAGGGCGATCTCGCGCGCCAGGTCGAGGTTATAGTCACGCACCTCACGGCGGAACGGGTCGACCCACCGCAACCCTTCCAGGTCGACGTAGGGCCGGCCATCGGCATAGGTGGCCATCCACTCGGGTTTCGTGGAGGCCAGATTATCATCCTTGAACATCACCATCCGGGCGATGACATAGATGTCGCGCTCGTGGCACAGCCTGAGGAACTCGTCGAGATCCATCAGCCCGCGATAGTAGGCGCCGACCTCCTGCGCCAGCGGCACCTCGCTCTCCCAGGCGATGAACGACTGGTCACCCTTGACGTCGACGACCACGGCGTTCAGCTCCTCGGATTCGTCAACCATGGTGAGGATCTCGTTGATGCGGTCGGGAAGGGCGAGCAGCATGAAGGGGATGTAGACGGCCCGCGCCTCGAACGGCTCGAGCGCGATGTCCATGGGCGAGGTCTCCAACGTGGGAACCTCGTACACCCGGTGGCCCGGCGCCTTGATGAGCAGGCGCGCCACATCGCGGGCATCCTCGATGGCAAAGCGCCCATCGGCGTCGAGCGGTACCACCTCGGGCACGTCCTGCCCCTCGCGGTACACGAGCGCCCGGGCCCGCTGCACGGGTTCGCCGGTGGCCTTGTTGCGCACCTGGGCACCGAGGCGCGCCTGCGCCAGGGCGACGCTCAACGTCTCTTGCCCCTCGTACAGCGGCGTCGCGGGGGCGTAGCCATCCAGTGTCACCGTGATCGCTACCCCGTGGAGGGGCTGCACCTCGACCAAGCCTGCGGCATCCGTCGTCGCCGCGTGCTCCCCGACGGCTGCCACCGCTCCGGCCAGGGGCTGCCCGGCCTCGTCCGTGACGGTGAGCGTCACCTTCCAGGGCTCCACGGTCACATCCTGGCGTTCCTGCCCCTCGTACACCAAGCCCTCCACCGCGCGATGGGCAGGGCCCTCCACGGTGATGGGCGTGCCCGGCTCGACGCGCTCAATGCGGTAGTGGCCCTGGGCATCGGTGATCGCCGTGGCATCCCCCACGGTGATGGTCGTCCCAGAGACGGGGGCGCCGGAATCGGCCCGGGTCACGGTTCCCTCCAACGCCCGCGGCGTGAGGGTGACGGTCATCGCGTCGTTCGCGGGCTCGGCCAAGGCGGCCGCGACGTCGGCTTGCGGGACCTCCAACGGGAGATAGCCGGGGCAGGCGACGGCGAGCGCCCCGCCGGTGTGCGCCTCGACCTCGAGCCGGCCGTCGTCATCCGCTGTGGCGCTGCTCTCTCCCAGGGTGGCGCGCGCGCCGGGCACCGGTGCCCCCGAGGATGCAGCGACGATGCGCACGGCGAGGCGGCGACGCGCGAGGGCCACGTCCTGCGTCAGGCGCTCCGTGCCGTCGACGTGGATGACCGTCATCTCCTGCGGCACATAGCCCTCGCGCAAGACGATGAGCTCATAGGAGCCGGGCGCCAGGCGCAGCGCGTACCGCCCCTCGGCGTCCGTCGTCGTCTCGACCTCTCCCGCCAGGACGCGCGCCCCCTGGAGCGCGGCACCGCTCACCGCGTCCAACACCCGCCCCGATACGACGGGCCGGCCGAGGCCGCACCCCACGAGGGCGACCCCCAGCACGATAGCCCACAGGCCCCACCGGCTTGCCCTGACACGATGTCCAGCGTTTTCCATGCGTTGCACCTATCCCTGTAGTAGCATCGAATGCGGCGCATTGTATCATGGCGGCGGCACAACGCCAAGATACCCCCGGGGCGCCGCCACGGGCGTACGCCGCCACGAGCGGGGATTGCAGGTCTTGCTGATTCGCAGGAATGGTTTCCAGGTTTTCCCGACACTACCTGTGGGGGGAGATGTCCCTGTCGAACGCTAGGGATTGTGCCTGCGCGCGGCGGCGGGTGACGCCACCTCACGCCGCGCCAGAGTCCGCCTTGTCAAAGGCCGGAGAGGATGCTAGAATGTCGGCAGAGCTGTGGGCAAGGCATCTTGGGTGAACACCTCCTTCGTATCAGCCGTAGCACCTTGCTGACGAGGCGATTCCTCCAGGCGAAACCACTGAGCGCAGCGCCATCACGTTTCCTGCACGATGTGGCTATCCAATACACCCATCCCCTGCTTTGCACCACGGTCCGCGATTACCTGGGCCCCTGCGCCCTCTGCATGCCTATCGTACGACCTACGCCTTTGCGAAACCGGATACCTGGAACGGGCTCAACCGGGCATGCACCGACGCGTTCGCTGTCCCCCCGTTCGTGGGTCCTCGGGCTGCGCTTCCACTGCTGCAACGGCCGCGACGGTGACCCCCTCCAGGTCTGGCGCCGGTTGGTTGCCTTTGCCGGACATCTTGGATTCCCAGGGAGCATTCTATGGATGCACAACAACTTTGGCAGGCGGCGCTCGGCCAATTGCAGCTTCAGCTTGCCAAACCGACCTACGACACGTGGGTGAAGAACACCCAGGGCATTTCGTACGAGGATGGAGTGCTGGTCGTAGGGGTGCATTCGGCGTACGCCAAGGACTGGCTGGAGAATCGACTCTACGGGCAGATACAGCGTACCGTTACCGCCACCGCCGGACGGACGACCTCCGTGCGCTTTATCGTGCGTGGTAACGGTGTTTCCATGGAATCCACCATCACATTGCTCGACCACCCCGAGCCCCCCCAGGTGCACAACGCCCCAGCGTCCACCGAGGGCGAGCTGAGCCGCGTCAACCCGCGCTACACGTTCGACACGTTCATCGTGGGGCAGGCCAACCGCCTGGCACATGCCGGTAGCCTGGCGGTGGCTGAGAATCCCGGCATGGCCTACAACCCCCTGTTTGTGTATGGCGGCGTGGGGCTGGGCAAGACGCACCTGCTGCACGCCATCGGGAACTATGTGCTGCAGCGGGAGAAAAGGACGCTCTACGTCTCGGCGGAGACCTTTGCCAACGAGATGATCAACGCCATCCGCAACCGCACGACAGAAGAGTTCCGCGCCAAGTACCGCACCATCGACGTGCTCCTGCTCGATGATGTGCAGTTCATCATCAACAAGGAACGCACCCAAGAGGAATTCTTCCACACCTTTAACGACCTCTACCAGGAGAACCGGCAGATCGTGCTGTCCAGCGATCGCCCGCCCAAGGCGTTCCTGAGTCTTGAGGAGCGGTTGCGCTCACGCTTCGAGTGGGGCCTGACGGCCGATGTCCAACCGCCCGATCTGGAGACGCGCATGGCGATCCTGGTGGTCAAGGCCGAGTCGCGGGGGTTGCATCTGCCCGCCGAGGTCATCGAGTTCATCGCCCAGCAGGTCGATAGCAACATCCGCGAGCTCGAGGGAGCGCTCAACCGCGTGGTGGCCATGGCGCGCATGATGGATTATCCCCTCACCGTGCAAACGGCGCAGAGGGCGCTCAATGATGTCGTCGCCCCGGCCACCAAGGTGACGATGGACGACATTTTGCACCACGTGTCGGGGTTCTACGAGGTGCCCATCGACGCTCTCGTCGGCCCGCGGCGCAGTCGCGACATCGCCGTCGCCCGCCAGGTGGCCATGTACCTGGCCCGCGATCTCACCGAGATGTCGCTGCCGCAGATCGGTCAGGCGCTCGGCGGCCGGGACCACACCACCATCATGCACGGTTGCGACAAGATATCGGCCCTGTTCGAGAAGGACGACGGCATGCGCCGCCAGATCCTGGACATCAAAAAGCGCCTGGCCGGCGCCGGGCAGCGGGTGCTCCAGGCAGCGCGCTAGAGCGTGCGTGAGCAACGCACCGTACGCAGCAACGATGTCGCCCCGCGCCAAGGTTCCGCGCTACCACGCGTCCGCCGCAGCCCCCTCAACCCTGCCCTCTCCCCGCCCCATGTGGGCGAGGGGTGGTGACGGCATATCACGCTGCGCCACAGCGCACTCACCCGGCTGACCGCCTAGCACCCTGGACACCCCCGCGCCCGCCCCATGACTTGATTCGGCGGTACGTCGACGCTATAATCCGAAGAACGGTGTTTCATCCCAACGGTGGGTTCACGGCCGCACCTGCCCTCGATTCGAATATAGAATAGTAGAACCCATGACACACGACCACCGCTTGATCGGAGAACGCGACACCATTGCCGTTCTGGACTATGGCTCGCAGTACAGTCAGCTCGTTACCCGCCGTGTACGTGAAAGCAACGTCTACTGCGAGATGTTGCCGTGGGATGCCAGCGCCGCCGAGCTCGATGCGCTGAATCCCAAGGGCATCATCCTCGCGGGCGGCCCTCCCAGCGGCGTCGAGGCCGCCGTGCCCCCCCTCTCCCCTCAGGTCATCGCACGCGGTGTACCGATCCTCGGCATCGGCTATGGCCTGCAGGTGCTCAGTCAGGCGCTGGGGGGATCCGCCGCCCCGGCCATCGACCGTGTCTACGACCAGGCGTCCATCACCGTCGACCGGCCCGCGTCGCCCCTCTTTGCCGGACTGGGCAGCACCCTCGATGCCTGGCTCAGCCACGGCGACCGCATCGAGGCACCGCCACCCGGCTTTGCCGTGCTGGCGCACGCGGCCAGCACCCCCGTGGCCGCCATGGCCGACGAGGAGCGTCGGCTTTACGGCCTCCAGTTCCATCCCGAGGTGGAGCAGACCCCTCACGGGAGAGCGCTGCTGCGCAACTTTTGCGTGACCATCTGCGGCTGCCGGGACGATTGGACCACCGCCACCTTTATCGCCGAGAGCATTGCCGCCATCCGCGCACGGGTGGGCACGGGCAAGGTGATCTGCGGCGTGTCGGGCGGCGTGGATTCCACCGTCGTGGCGACCCTCGTCAGCCGCGCCGTGGGCGACCAGCTGACGGCCATCTTTGTCGATCACGGCCTGTTGCGCAAGGACGAGGCGCGCGAGTGCGTCGCCCGCTACCGGCGCTACCTCGATGCCCCGGTGGTCGCCGTGGACGCCTCGGAGCGCTTTCTTGCCGCCCTGGAGGGGGTGACCGACCCCGAGCGCAAGCGCGTCATCATCGGCAATACCTTTATCCAGGTCTTTGAGGAGGAGGCCAGCCGCCTGGGGCGGGTCGACTTTCTCGCCCAGGGGACACTGTACCCCGACGTCATCGAGAGCGCCGCGCCCGGCACGTCGGGGGCACGCATCAAGACGCACCACAACGTCGGCGGCCTGCCCGAGAACATGCGCATGGCCCTCATTGAGCCGCTGCGCTTCCTATTCAAGGACGAGGTGCGGCGCGTTGGCCTGGAGCTGGGGCTCCCCGAGGAGATGGTGTACCGCGCCCCCTTCCCCGGGCCTGGCTTGGCCGTGCGCCTGCTGGGCCCCGTGACGCGGGAGCGCCTCGAGGTGCTGCGCGAGGCGGATGCCATCGTGCGCGACGAGATCGCTGCCGCCGGCCTCGATCGGGAGATCTGGCAGTACTTTGCCGTGCTGACCCCCCTGCGCAGCGTCGGCGTAGAGCGCGATAGCCGCACCTATGCCCACACGGTGGCCGTGCGCGCCGTGACCAGTGAGGACGCCATGACGGCCGACTGGGCGCGCATCCCGTACGACGTGCTGGCGCGCATCTCGCAGCGCATCGTCAGCGAGGTGCCCGGGATCAACCGCGTGGTGTACGACATCTCGAGCAAACCGCCCGCCACCATCGAGTGGGAGTGACGCCGCAGCGATCGACAACCCCCCGCGCGCCGGGGGCCCAACCTCGAGGAGCCGCGATGCCCGCCCAGCAACAGAGCCCATCCGATCAGCGCGGATCGGGCGCGGCGCAACTCGCCGCGACCCTCAGCGGCCACACCCTCATCGGAGTGGCCCTGGTGATCCCGTTGGTAACCCTCGTGATGGTGGTCATGACGCGCGTGCAGTACGAGAGCACGCGCCGGGCGCAGTTCGGCGCCATCCAGGCCGAGGCACAGGCCCTGTACGATGCGGCGACCTCCACGGACGACCCGCGCATCATCCGCACGGGGTTGCACGAGGCGTTGGCCACCATCGATGTGGGGCTCGCCCTCAACCCCCTGGACGACGCGCTCCTGTCGCTCCAGCGCCGCATCCACCACCGCCTCGATGAGCTCGATACCGTGGAGCGCCTCTACCACTTTTGGCAGCTCGCCGGGCTCGATGAACCGGTGGATACGCCCGCCGGGTCGGGGCGCATCGTCATCCACGAGACGGACGTCTTCCTGCTGAATCGCGCCACCGACCGCGTCTACACGTTCACCATGAACGACGCCGGGGACGCGCTCCAACCCCAGGACTCGGACCCCCTGCTCATGGCCAAGGACGAGCTGCGCGGCAGCATCCAGGTCGGGCAGTTGATCGACATTGCCTGGATCGAGGCCGGCGGACAGCGTTCCCTGAGCACCTTTATGGCCCTGGAGAGCGGCGGTTCGCTGCTGGCCTATGATCCGCAGCAGGGGATCGACGTGCTCCCCGTCGCCGACAGCGACAAGTGGCTCCGGCCGGCCGCCATCGGGGGGTACTTTGGCAACCTGTACGTGCTCGACCCTCTCCAAAGCCGCCTGCTCAAGTACGTGCCCGTGGACAATGCCTACACCGCGCCCCCATCCGACTATCTCGATCCGCGCCTGGGCATCGACCTGACCGGCGCGGTCGACCTAGCCATCGACGGCAACATGTACGTTCTCTTTGCCGACGGCTCGGTGAAAAAGTTCTATGACGGCGTCGAGCAGCCCTTTGCCCTCACCGGCCTGCCCGACGCGATGCGCAACCCCACCACCCTGTTCGTATCGGGCGAACCCAAACCCGATGCAGCGGGCTACCTATACGTGACGGACGCCGGCAACGAGCGCGTCCTCCAATTCGACAAGAACGGCGCCTTTATCCGGCAATTCAAGACCCAACCCGGCGGGATCGAGTTCCGCGGGCTGCGCAGCATCTATGTAGACGAGGAACACCAACGCATGTACGTTCTCAGTGGGCGCACGCTGTGGCTGACGGATATCCCGGCGCTCGTCGCCCCCTAGAGTGAGAGAGCATGATCACCATCCTGGGCATCGAAACATCGTGTGACGAGACGGCAGCCGCCGTCGTCGAGGACGGCCGCACGCTGCGCTCGAACGTCGTCGCTTCGCAGATTGAGCTGCACCGCCGCTACGGCGGCGTGTTCCCCGAGATGGCCTCGCGCCAGCACGTGTTGGCCATCACCCCCGTGATCCGCGAGGCGATGGAGCAGGCGGGGAAAGCGTGGTCCGACCTCGACGCCATCGCCGTCACCGAGGGGCCGGGGCTGGCGGGGTCGCTCCTCGTGGGGCTGAACGCCGCCAAGGGACTCGCCCTGGCGCACGGCATCCCGCTCATCGGTGTCAACCACCTCGAGTCGCACATCTATGCCAACTGGCTGCCGACGGACGACGCGTCGGGGCAGGCCGATGCGGCCTTTGTGCCCCCACCCCTCCCGCTCGTGTGCCTCATCGTCTCCGGCGGCCATACGGACCTCATCCTCATGCGCGAGCACCACGATTATGTCCTGCTGGGACGCACCATCGACGACGCCGCCGGCGAGGCCTTTGACAAGGTGGCGCGCCTGCTGGGGCTAGACTACCCCGGCGGCCCCTCCATCCAACGCGCCGCCGCCGAGGGTGACCCGACGGCCTACGACCTGCCGCGGGCGCTCGATGTGGGCCCGTACGACTTTTCCTTCAGCGGCCTCAAGACGGCAGTGCTGCGCCTGGTGCAAGAGCTGCGCCGTGCCCGGGGAGAAGAGGTCGCCGACCGCGGCGAAACGCTCGCCGAGGCGAGCCTGGAGGGCGCGGGCGATGGCCTGCCCATCGCTGACCTCGCCGCCAGCTTTCAGGCGGCCGTCGTCGACGCCCTGGTGACCAAGACCGTCCAGGCCGTGGAGCACCACGACGCCGTGCAGGTGCTCGTCGCCGGCGGGGTGGCCGCCAACGCCCTGCTGCGCGCCGAGATGCGCCGGCGGTTGCCGGTGCCCGTGCGCTTTCCTCCCATCCGTTTCTGCACCGATAACGCCGCCATGGTCGCCATGGCCGGTTACCACCTCTATGTGGCGGGCAAGCGCTCGGATCTGTCGCTTGACGTGGCGCCGAGTCTCCGGCTGGTATAAGCCGCGGGCCGCTGGCGGCGACAGTCCCACGCAGACGAGGGGTGCCATGGGCAGTGAGGTCTTTGCACGGATCTATGCGGTGTTGGCGCGCGTGCCGGCGGGCCGCGTCGTGACCTATGGCCAGATCGCCATGGCCGTCGGCCTGCCGCGCGGCGCGCGGACGGTGGGGTGGGCACTGCGCCACTGCCCGGAGGGATTGCCGTGGCACCGGGTGGTGAACGCCCACGGAGCCATCAGTGGGGGGTGCCACGCCAATCATGCGGCGCTACACCGTAGCCTACTGGAAGACGAGGGGATCGTGTTCGACGCGAACGGTTACATCGATTTGAGGATCTATGGCTGGGACGAGATCTAGCCACCACGCTCTCCGGCGCCTGCCGGCGGTCGACAGTCTCTTGCACAGTGCGGAGGCGTCCCAGTGGATGGCGACGCTGGGGCGCGATCTCGTCGTAGCGATCTGCCGCGAGGCGCTGGAGGCCGAGCGCCGGCGCATCCTCGCCGGGAGGGCGTACGCTGGAGACGAGGCCTTGTGGGCCGACATCGCCGCCCGCCTGCGCGCCGTCGTCCAACCCTCGCTCCGCCCGGTGATCAACGCCTCCGGCGTGATCCTCCAGACGAACCTCGGGCGGGCTCCACTGAGCGAGGCAACCCTCGACGCCATGCGCCGTGCCGGCGAGGGCTATAGCAACCTGGAGTACGACCTCGACGCCGGCGAGCGCGGCTCGCGCTACGACCACGCCGAGGCGCTCCTGCGCCGCCTCACCGGGGCCGAGGCGGGCCTGCTGGTGAACAACAACGCCGGCGCCGTGCTGCTGGCCCTCTCGGCGCTCGCCCAGGGCCGCGAGGTGATCATCTCGCGAGGGCAACTCGTCGAGATCGGTGGCGGGTTCCGCATCCCCGAGGTCATGGCGCAGAGTGGCGTCCGCCTCGTCGAGGTGGGCACCACCAACCGCACCTACACGCGCGACTACCAAGCCGCCATCGGCGAGGAGACGGCAGCACTGATGCGCGTGCACGCGAGCAACTTTCGCGTCATCGGCTTTGCCCACCAGCCCCCCCTCAGCGAGCTCGTGGCGCTCGCCCACGAGCGGGGACTGCTGCTCATCGACGACCTGGGGAGCGGCACCCTCCTCGACACGGCGCCCTACGGCCTGCCGCACGAGCCAACGGTGCAAGAGAGCGTGGCCACCGGCGCCGATCTCGTCACCTTTAGCGGTGACAAGCTCCTCGGGGGACCCCAGGCGGGCATCATCGTGGGACGCGCCGACCTCATCGCGCAGCTGCGGCGCCACCCGCTGACGCGCGCCCTGCGGGTGGACAAGACGACCATCGCGGGGATTCAGGCCAACCTGCTGCACTATGTCAGGGGCGAGGCGACCCGCGAGATCCCCATCTGGCGCATGATGGCGGCCACAGCCGACGAGATCGCGGCGCGCGCCCACGCCCTCATCGCCGCCCTGGGGCCGGTGGGCGCCCGCTGCACGGTCGTTCCCGGGCAGGCGATGATCGGCGGCGGCTCGCTGCCCGAAGAGTCGTTGCCCACGGCGCTCATCGCCGTCGCCGTGGACGCCCCCAGTGACGCCGCCCGTGCCCTGCGCCGCGGCGACCCGGCCGTCGTCGCGCGCGTCCAGGATGATCGCCTCCTGCTCGATCTGCGCACCGTCCTCCCCCGCGAGGAGCCGGCGTTGGCGACGCGCCTCCAGGAGGTTCTGGAGACGCCCTGAGCGCCGACCGTCGCTCAGTCGCACTCCACGCGCAGGCGCAACGCGTACGCCGCGCGCTCGGTGGTGGTGGGGGCCAGAGCCGAGATGGCGAGGATGAGGTCCTCTCCGCCCTCCCCAACGGGCGGCAGCCGCCACGCGCCGCGACCATCCGCGCTGACGGCCAGCCGCTCGACGCGCGGCGGCTCCCCCGGCACGATGGCCTGCACGATCCAGCCCTGTGGCAAGACATTGTCGTGCCGCACAAACCCCGCGGCGCGCCAGCCCTCCTCGCCCGCCTCCACATCGTCCGACCAGCCGATGGCGCGCACCTCCAGGTTGTCGAGGCAGAGCCCCGGGGCGTTCACGGCGTCGTCGGTGACATAGTCGAACCGCAGGAGCACGCGCTGCCCGGCGTAGGGCGTCAGGTCGATCCTTTCACGCACCCAGACCGGGTCCGCCTCCGCATCGCCCTCCAGGGGGTCCGTCCCCGATACCCCCGTATAGCCCGGCGCCAGAGCGTTGCCGTTGGGGTTGTAGGCGCTCATGTGCGTGCCGCGCAGGGCGTCCCACGTGTGCCCCCCGTCCGTCGAGGCGCGCACGTAGGCATAGTCCCACCCCGCCTCGATGTCGTACCACAGGTCAAAGGCCAGCGCCGCCGACGTCACCGCCGTGAGGTCCAGGGTACGCTCCAGGGTGGAGTGGCTGGAGTCGCCGCGATGCGACCACCACTGGTAGCGCCCCCCGGGCGGCGCATTCGGCACGAGGCGCACCGTCGGCTGGCCCTCGAACGTCAGGTGCAGGCGGCCGCCCTCGGGGGGCGCGGCGACGGCATAATAGTCCGCGGCGTATTGGGCCACCGTCTCTTCCCAGGCAGCGCCATCGGCCGTCGCGGCGTCGAGGCGCGTTACCGGCTCGGCGCGCAGGTCGACGCCGCGGTAGCCATAGCGCCCATCGGCAACATCCGGCCGATCGAGGGCGTTGGCCACCACCCAGTCAGCGAACAGGTCGGCAAAGATCTGGCCGTCGCCCTGCGCCGCCAACACCTCGTCGATGGAGGCGATGCCGTTCGCGGGGCTCTGCACAATGGCGCGCACGGCATCCGCGCCGAGCTGCTCCAGGAGGTAGCGCATCATGAGGTACGCAGCGCCATAGTGGGCGGCTGCCTCCTCCCCACCCCAGGTGTTCAGCTGCACGTCGGGGGCGGCGGCAAACGCGGCGACCGTCCCGCCATCGCTGCCGAAACCGGTCAGCGCCTCCGCCAGCTCGGAGGCGCCCTCGCTGAGCCAGGCATCCTCGTTGCTGTCCAGGTGCCAATGGATCATGTGCTGAAACTCGTGGGCGAGCACGGCATCGTAGGCCGCCGTGCCGGGCGCGAGCACGGCGACGTTCATGAACACCATCTCGGCCTCGTTGCTGTAGGGGTTGGCGAGGCGTGTGTACTCGTGGGCGCTGAAAAAGTAGCCGATGGCGCCGCCAAAGCGCGCGTTGAGGATCACGATGCGCGGGTCGCCGTCGACGCCGGGGTTCCATTCGGGCCCGAACGCCTGGCGGAGCGTCGGGTAGGTGTGGGCATCAAAGGTACGTGCCGAGGCGGCCAGCGCCTCGCGATCCATCGCCACGCCCTCCTCGACCCACATCTGGGTGTGCTGCGAGAGCACGACCAGGGTGGCGGTGATAGCATAGGTGTGCGAGGTATCGGCATCGCCCAACCAAAAGCGCCGCGCGTCGCCCTCAGCGAGTGGTGCCGGCGCCGTACGCACCACCCGGGGGATGGGCTCGGCGTGGTCGCCAAAGGCGGCCACCAACGCCACGTAATCCCGCGCCGGCATGGCGGCCGTCGCCAGTCGCTGGGGAAGGGACGGGGTCGGCGTGGCGCGAGGCAATGGTGGAGCGACGGCCCCCGTGGGCGTGCCGCGGGCCGCGGGCGGGCCGGGTCGCGCTGGCCCCACCGCGGGAGCACAGCCGGCCAGCACGAGCAGGAGGGCCGCACACAGAGCCAGCGCTGCGGCCAGGGGCGCGGCCCGTCGCCGCGGTGCCATCACGTCTTGGTCAGTTCGAGCTGTCCGCCGCAGTTCGGGCACTTGCGCAGCGCGGTACGCACGGGGAGCTCGGCGCCACAGTACGGGCAGCGCTTTTGCACCATGGCAGGCAACAGGCCGGTGACGACGTATACGACGCGCTGCTCACGCTGCTCACGCTCGGCCGCGCCCTCGGCGACCATCTCTTCCAGCACGGCGGTGGCCTGCTCCTCCGAGATACGGTACTCCGCACGGAACTGGGCCACCGTCAACTCGCCGTTGAGGCGCCGTGCCAGCTCGATGGCGCCCGTCTTGAGCGCCTCCGGGCTGATCTCGGCGAGCCGCCGCAGCCGCCGCAACCCCACGACGAGCAAAAAGACGCCGATGGCCAAAAAGACCAGCGCCACGAAAATGCGGCTGGCCTGGGATACCGAAGCAATGAGAAAGAGGATCCCGACGATAAAGAACGGGATCGACAACAGCACGACGACCGAGGCGCCCAATTTCTTCATGCGTGTGCTCCATTCATCGATCTCGCAGCCCGAGGATCGCCACCTCGGCGCCGCACGCTGCGCCGCAAAGCACCATGTCGCCCTCAGCCCCAGGCTTTGGTGGCGCGGTTCAGCGCCTCACCCATGGTCTCAAAGAGGGACTGGATCTGCGCGTCCGAGAGGTACTCGCTGATGTAGCCCTTGACGATCCGGCTGAACGCCAGCGGATCGCGCCCCATCGCCTTCTCGTCGCGCACCTTGGCCCCCAGCTGCGACCAGATCTCGTTGGTGGCCACCACAGCGGCGGGGAGAGTGACCTGTACCGACTTGAGGTTGTAGCGCCGCTGCTCTTCGAGGACGGTGCCGACGCTCCGCTGAAAGCGCGCCAGGCCCTCCCCCACGCCCTTGGTGAGGCCCAGGGTTTCGGCCACCGCGGCGAGGCCCTCTTCGTATTCGCGCCGCGTCCGGTTGCGGGCCGCCACCTCGGCGAGCTTGGCGCCAAACTCGCCGGGCACCGCCGGCGCCTCCTCCAGCTCCTCAAGGACGCGCTGCAGTCCCGCCTGTTGGGCCAGGGCATCGAGGTTGGTCTGCAGGTGCTCGAGGCGCGCCTGCGCCTCGGCCAGCTCGACGCTCGCCTGCTGCCACTGCTCGCGCAGCGCGGACTGCGCGTCGCTGACTTCTTGGAGGCGTGTCGTCCACTCCTCGCGCACCTGGCGCAGCTCGTTCAGCGTGAGGGCCTGTTCGCGCTTGATGCGCGCCTGCTCGCGCCGCAGGGCGCGCAGTGCGCCCCCCCGCGTCAGCCAGGCCAGAGGCGATTCCAGCCGTTCGAGCTGCTCATAGACCTCGGCGTACTCCGTCTGGTAGGCGGCCATGCGCGCCTTGAGCTCCTCCTCCCGCGCATCGAGCTCTGGGTTCATGCGCTTGAGGCGCTCCGTGGCCTCCTGTCCCTCACGCAACAGGGCATCGGAGCGCTCCTGCAGGGCAGCGACCTTGGCCTCGAGGTCGGCGATCTCGGCGCGGATGCGCGCGCGCTCCTCCTCCTCGGTGCGGTCGATGCGCTGCACGAGGTCGGCCGGCAGCTCGTCCCGCTGGGTCACCATGCGAGGAAAGCAGTAGGACACGGCCTCCTGCCAGGCGGCCATCTCCTGGCGAAAGATCTCGTTGAACTCGAACTGCACTTCCTCCACGTCCTTGTAGCACGCCGCCAACTCGGAGCGCTTGTCCTCAAGGTAGCGGTAAAAGTCGCGCAGCGACATGCGGTAGGTTCGCCCGCGCGTGGCCGCCATATGCACCTCCATCCCTCAGCGTTTCGACAGCCCAACTCCGTGGGTACCCGACCAGAGCGCCCTTTTGAGGCGCCACACGGCGTCGGCCCAGAACGGCCCGCCGGGCGCCACAGGCTCGAGCTCCCGCAGGCTTCCGCGCTCGTCCCAGTAGAGGGGGCACGCCCCGCAGCAGATGTCGCGGATCTCGCAGCGCTGGCAGAGCGGCGGGATGAACTCCTTGTGGCGCCAGTAGCGCGCCGTCCGCGAGTACCACACCTCCTCAAAGGGGCGGTGCAGCAGATCGCCAATCCCGCGCTCAAAGCTGGAGCACGGCAGCAGCTCTCCCGAGGGGCTCACCGAGATGAGGCCATCGACGCATGCGCACGACTTGGAGCCCAACCCCGCCTGTACCGGGTTGAAGAGGCAGTAGGGCACGGGGGAGTACCACACGAAACGCACCCCGCGCTCCCGCGCCCGCTCTTGCACCGCCCGAATGATGCCGCCGATATCGCTGTAGCGGACATCATCCTGCGGATTGGCCAACGCCGTGCCCGTACGGATGACCATGTTCATGGAAAAGTAGTCGCTGCCCAGGTCCTCAGCGATAAAGTCGACGAGCTCGAGGAGGTGCGCGCGGTTCCCGCCGCAGATGGTGGTATTCGTGTGGGTGTGGATGCCCGCGGCGCGCAAGGTGCGCACCGCCTGCACCGCGCGCTCCCACGAGCCGGGGTGCTGGGTGATGGCGTCGTGGACCGCGGCGCAGTGCCCCTCGACGCTTACCTGCGCCGAGTCGAGGCCCGCATCGGCCAGCGTCCCCACGTACCCCTCATCGGCGCAAAGCACGCCGTTGGTGATCAGGTTGACGCGCATCTCCTTGCCCTTGGCATAGCGCACCAGCTCCGGCAGATCGGGGCGCAGGGTGGGCTCGCCGCCGGTGAACGATACGGTGGGACAGCGCGCCTCATCGTAGAGGCGCTCGATGATGATGCGCACCTCTGCGGTGGTCATCTCGCTCACCTCGCGCCCGCGCTCGGGCGCATCGGCATAGCAAAAGGTGCAGCGATTCTGGCAGCGATAGGTGAGGGCGATCTCGGACAGCACCGGCAGTTCCCGCCGGTGGCTGCCGAACGCCGTCTGGCGCACGCTCGGCGCACCGCACACGGCGTCATTGAGCAGCGCCGAGATGCTGATAAGCAGGTTGCGCAGATCGCCGCGGACGCGCTCAGCCTCGACACCATAGCGCGCCGCCACCTCGGCCACCACCCGCTCGACGTTGGGCCCCTCGGGGTCGCCGTACAGACGGTCGAGCATCAGCGTGGCCGTCTCATTCAAGTGGTGCAGCCGGTTCGGCCGCAGGATGATCAGCCCATCCTCGGGCCGGATGTAGATATACTCCCGCGTCGCGCCCACCAATTCGGCGGCGAAACGCTGCAGGTCCATAGGTCCGTCGTGATCGGGCATCCCCGTCCTTCCGGTATCACGCAGGCAACGCAAGCGATCGTCCCTTCCAAGGAACAGTCGTGCAACGATGACGCGTAAACGCGTTACTCCGTGCCACCGCTTTCTCGTGACGCATTCATGCGTCCGCTGCCTCCTACCAACGCCCCCTAGAACCAATACCTTTCAAATAACGAGGTGACATGGGGCGCTTCCTGTGGCACACTTGGTTTGCCGACCATTCGTGTGTCAGGAGGCGCCCCATGGG
>DUUT01000158.1 GCA_012841405.1 Chloroflexota bacterium | reverse complement strand
TCCGTCTCGATGGCGCGTAAGGTGAATCCCATGGGGCGCCTCCTGACACACGAATGGTCGGCAAACCAAGTGTGCCACAGGAAGCGCCCCATGTCACCTCGTTATTTGAAAGGTATTGCATCAAGGCCCCTCGCTGACGCTCGGGGCGACATCGTTTCTACGTCGGCGGCGTTTTTGAGACGCGGCCTAGCCTCTCTCGGCCAGCGCCCCACGTCGGCGAGTGAATACAGCGATCGGAGGAGGCAATGAAGAAATCCCTTGGCGCCAAGACAATCCTCTACCCCACGCCGGTGCTGCTCGTGGGCAGCTATGACCACGAGGGGCGGGCCAACGTCATGACGGCCGCCTGGGGCGGCATCTGCTGCAGCGAGCCGCCGTGCGTCTACGTCTCCTTGCGCGAGGCGACCTATACCTATGGCAACCTCGAGGCGCGCCAGGCGTTTACCATCAGCGTCCCCTCGACGGACCTCGTCGTCGAGGCCGATTACTGTGGCATCGCCTCCGGGCGCGATGAGGACAAGGTCGCCCGAGCCGGCCTCACGCCAGTGCGGAGCGCGTTGGTGGATGCCCCCTACATCGCCGAGTGCCCGTTGGTGCTCGAATGCCGGCTCGTGCAGACCATCACATTGGGGCTGCACACCCAGTTCATCGGCGAGGTGCTAGACGTCAAGGCTGATGACGACGTGCTCGACGCCAGGAATCACCTGAGCATCGAACGCATTCGCCCCCTGGTCTATGCCCCGCCCAACAAGGCCTACTATGCGGTGGGCCAGCGGTTGGGTACGCGGGGCATCGGCCTCCAGATCCGAGACGGACAGGACGGGGCCTAGAGGCCCCGTCCGCCTGCACGGGCTAGACGGTCGACGCTGTGTGACTCCGCATTCCTGGCACCAGGCTTGAGCCCGCGGCGCGTCACGGTGCATCGCTCCGCGGCGCCGCGAGCTCGAGCTCGGCACCCCCACGACGCTTCATCGCCTTGCACTCCCTCGCCCACCATGCTAGAATCAATGTATAGTACATTGGGCAACATACTTGGCTAATCCGGACAGCTCCGCGCTCGGGTGCGCTAGTTGTCACGCGTTGCCCACTATGAAGGGATTGCTATGCCACCAGCCGAGCCGACCACGGTGATCGACAGAGAGGGTGCACAGGCGACCATCCTAGAGCGCGTGCGCCGTGAGGAGGCGATGGCCGTCCATGGCGTGAGCACACAGGCAGCGGCGGAGGAGGTGCTCCTCCGGTTGCCGAGTGGCCTCCGGCTCTGGGTTCCATCGGACCTTCTGCGTATGGGCGACGACGGCGCCTACCATGTCTCCTTCAGCTATGCGCGCATCGCCGGCCACGTCTCTCCAGAGGAGTACCCCGAGGCCGCCGCCGGCGACTGGGAGACCGTCGAGCGCGATGAGGCCACGGGGCGAGTGCGTCTGACGCGCGTGGTGACCGAGCGCGAGGAGGTGATCGATGAGCGCCTCCTGCGGGATCAGGTTCACGTCAGGCGCGTGCCCATCGGTCACGAGGTCGACGGCCCGATGGAGACACGCTACGAAGAGGATACCCTGGTCATCCCGGTGATGCGCGAGGAGTTGGTGATTGGGCGCCGCTGGATCCTCGTGGAGGAGCTACATGTCTCTCGGCTCCGCCGTGAAGAGCGTGATTCGGAGCGCGCCCGAGTCCGAAACGAGCGGCTCAGAATAGAGCGCCTCTCCGGCGACGGAAGGGACTAATCGCGCCCTGGCGCGGAAAGGTGGGGTACGCGTGAGGGACGTGACGTCGTACGACGTGATGGTAATCGGGTCTGGCAGCGGCGCCGAGATCGTCGATGCCGCACTGCAACAGGGGTTACGGGTCGCATACGTCGATCGTGGCCCGTTGGGCGGCACCTGCGCCAACGTGGGCTGCATCCCGACCAAGATGATTATCTATCCTGCCGATGTGATCATGGAGGTGCGCGAGGCGCAGCGCCTCGGCATGCGCGCCGAGGTACGCTCCATCGATTTTGAGGCCATCATGCAGCGCATGCGCCACCTGGTGGAGCATGATCGCCAGCACATGGAGATTAGCCTGCGCCACCCGCCAGAGAATCTCGACTTTTTTCCCGAGGAGGGGCACTTTGTTGACCGCTATACCCTGGAGGTTGCCGGTCGCCGCCTCCGAGCGGACAAGGTGTTCATTGCGGCCGGCGCGCGCACCTATGTGCCGCCGATTGACGGCATCGAGCAGGTAGGCTACCTGGATAACGTGAGCGTGCTGCAGCTCGAAAAGCTTCCTGCGAGCGTCACGATCATCGGCGGCGGCTACATCGCCTGCGAGTTCGCACACTTTTTCTCGGCCATGGGCAGCGATGTGACCATCGTCCAGCGTAACCGCTACCTGGCGCCCCAAGAGGACCACGAGGTGTCGGAGCATCTTGCCGCCAAGCTGCGAGAGCGCATGCGCGTCGTTACTGGAGCAGAGGTCGTCGCAGCGCGGAAGGAGCGCAATGAGCGCGTCATCGTCGCCCATGAGGTGGCGACAGGCGCCACTCACGAGTTCCGCAGCGAGGTGATCCTGCTGGCCGCCGGCCGCATCTCGAACGCCGACACCCTCCAGGTGGCCAACACCGGCGTCGAGGTCGATGAGCGCGGCTACATCAAGGTGGACCAGTACCTGCGGACCAACGTGCCGAACATCTGGGCTTTTGGCGACATCATTGGTCGCAAGATGTTCAAGCACGTGGCCAACCGTGAGGCGCTGTTCGCCTGGCACAACAGCCAGCACGATCACATGGCGGCGCCCGACTATCGCGCTGCGCCTCACGCCATCTTTACCTGGCCCGAGGTGGCCTCGGTTGGCCTTACCGAGGCAGAGGCCAAAGCCCAGTACCGCGACATCCTCGTGGGCAAGGCCCAGTACACCGACGTCGCCCGGGGTATCGCCATGGTTGAGCCGGAGAGCTTTGCCAACGCGGTGGTGGATCCCGAGACGTACCGTGTTCTGGGGTTTCATATCATTGGCCGGCACGCGCCGATGGTAATTCAAGAGGTCGTCCAGGCCATGGCCACAGGGGCCGGCATCGACGCCATCTCGGCTGGTATGCACATCCACCCGGCGCTGAACGAGGTCGTCCTACGCGCCTTCGCTCACCTCCACCCGGCGTGAGGCCACAGGCAGAGACGACGCCATGCGCACCGGGGTTCCCCTCGTCGAGCTGATTCGTGAGGCATGGCGCTACGGCCTGGAGCATCGCGCCGAGTTCGCAGACGCCCTTGGCGACCACCTATTCCTCGTCGGCATCGCTCTCGGCATCAGCATCCTACTCTGCGTTCCGCTAGGCATCTGGACATCGCGCGCCGGGACCGCCGCTACACCGGTGATGAGTGTCATTACCGGGCTGCGCTCCCTCCCCAGCCTGGCGGTGTTATTCGTGCTGATCCCCTACCTCGGCCTGAGCCTCCGTTCCGCTGCCCTGGCCTTGACGCTGCTCGCGATGCCGCCCATCCTCATCAATACCGATGCGGCCTTTCGCACCATCGATGCCGCCGTCCTCGAAGCCGCGCGCGCCATGGGCATGACGACGCGACAGGTGCTGTTTCGCGTCGAGATCCCCTTGGCATTGCCCGTGGTGCTGGCAGGGATTCGCACCGCCGCCGTGGAGGTGCTCTCGAGCGCCACGCTCGCTGCCTTTGTCGGCAGCGGCGGCCTTGGCATCTATATCACGCGGGGCTTTGCCCTGTTTGACTATACGATCCTGTTCGTAGGCGCCGTGCCGCTCGCTGCACTGACGCTCATCGCCGAGGTGGTGTTGACGGGTCTGGCCCGGGCCGCAGAGCCCCCCGGCCACTCGACAGCTAAAGGAGTATAGGATCATGCCACGCTTGTACGGGCTGCGCTCGCCGATCGCCGCTCCGTTGGTCGTCATCGCTATCGTGCTTGCGCTGGTGGTCTCGGGCTGTGGCGTGCTTGGCGGGGCGGCCCCGGGCAGTGCCATCCGCGTCGGCTCGAAAGACTTTACCGAGCAGTTCATCCTGGGGCACATGTACGCCCTCACGCTGGAGGAGGCGGGCTTTCGCGTTGAACGCCGCCTAAATCTCGGCGGAACCCCGGTGGCACACGCCGCTCTCGAGGCGGGCGAGATCGACCTCTACCCCGAATACACCGGCACCGCCCTGCTCACCGTGTTGCGGCGGGAGCCGTTGAGCGATCGTCAGGAGGTCTATGACATCGTCCGTCAGGAGTACCAGCAGCAGTTCAACCTCGTCTGGCTCGAGCCCGCCGAGTTCAATAACACCCAGGCCCTGGCCATGACGCGCGAGCGATCGGAGGAGCTCGGTATCACCACCATCTCGGATATGGTAGCCAACGCCGATCAGCTCGTCATGGCCGGCCCTCCCGAGTTCCAGGAGCGTGAGGACGGCCTCCCCGGGCTGCGGATGGCCTACGGTGCGTTCCAGCTCGCAGCGTACCGCGCCATTGACCCCGGGTTACGCTACCAGTCGCTCCTCGGGGGCGAGGCGGATGTCGTTGTCGCCTTTGGCACCGACGGCGAAATCGCCGCCTTTGACCTTGTGGTTCTGGAGGATGACCGCGCGTTCTTTCCCCCCTACCAGGTGGCGCCCGTCGTCCGGCAAGACGCGCTGGACACCTCCCCCGGCATCGCGGACGCACTGAACGCCCTCGCACCGCTGCTCACCGATGACGTCATGCGGCAGCTCAATGCCGAGGTGAGCACCAACCAGCGCGAACCCGAGGATGTGGCCCGCGAGTTCTTGGTACAGCAAGGCATCCTGGAGGAGTAGCGCGCACGCGGGAACGCATCGCGCATGCACCTGAGGCGACCATCGCCGCCCACGAAGTGATGCTTGGCGGAGCAGGAGCGATTCTTCATGGAGCAGGTCAGCGAGGGGATCACGTTCCGTCATGTGAGCAAGGTATACGCCCCTGGCGGCGAGCCCGCGGTCGACGATGTGAGCTTGGCCGTGCCGGAGGGGTCCTTTGTCGTGCTTCTCGGCCCCTCCGGCTCGGGCAAGACGACGCTGCTCAAGATGGTGAACCGGCTCTTTGAGCCGACCAGCGGTTCGATCTGCATCGACGGCACCGACATCCGCGAGCTGGACGTGACCGCGCTGCGCCGCCGCATCGGGTACGTCATCCAACAGATCGGCCTGTTCCCCCACATGACCGTCGCGCGCAACATTGCCATCGTCCCCCAGCTTCTCGGTTGGGACCGGCGGCGTATCGACGCGCGCATCGATGAGCTGCTGGACCTGGTCGACCTGCCCCGCGAGTACCGCTCGCGCTATCCATCCCAGCTCTCTGGGGGGCAGCAGCAGCGTGTCGGACTGGCACGCGCCCTCGCCGCCGACCCCATGCTCCTGCTGATGGATGAGCCCTTTGGCGCCACCGACGCCATCACCCGCGCTGCGCTGCAGAAACAGATGATCAGCCTGCAGCGACGCGTGCACAAGACGGTGCTCTTTGTCACCCACGACGTGGATGAGGCGCTTGCCCTCGCTGATCGCATCGCCATCCTGCGCGACGGGCGCCTCGTCCAGTACGATGAGCCGTGCGCGCTACTGACAGAGCCCGCCGATGCATTTGTGCGCGAGCTCTTGAACGCCGACGACCGTATCCGCCAGCTCGCCCTGCTGCGGGTCGAGTCCGTCATGCAACCCATCGGCCCGGACGGCGCGCCCGCCTCGGCCCCCCGCCTCGCCGCCGGGGAGGCCGTCCGCCAAGCGCTCTCACTGCTGCTGCGGCCCGAGACACGGGCGGTGACGGTAGTGGACGGCGGTCGGCCCATCGGCATCGTCACCATCGACAGCATCCGCGCCGCCGCCTGTGAGGATGGCGCCCCATGACGTACGTCATCACCGCGTGGCCGCGGGTCTCGGGTCTCCTCGTGCAGCATATCGCCATAACCCTCGTCGCCCTGCTGATGGCCTCGGCCATCGCCCTTCCCCTGGGCTGGCTGCTCGACCGCTATCGTCGCCTCCAGGCGCCAGTCCTGGGGCTGTTGGGCATTCTCTACACGGTGCCCAGCATCGCCCTGATGATCATCCTCATCCCCTTCTTTGGCCTGGGGGCGCGCTCGGTGCTGGTGGCGCTGATCCTCTACAGCCAGGTGATCCTGGTCCGCAATGTGCTCGTGGGCCTGAGCAGCATCGATGCCACCGTCCTCGAGGTAGCCCGCGGCATCGGCATGAGCCCAGTGCAGATCGCCTGGCGCGTGCAACTGCCCCTGGCGCTGCCGGTCATCCTGGCGGGGCTGCGCGTCGCCGCCGTAGCCGTCATCGCCATCGCCGCCGTCGGCGCCCGCTTTGGGGCCGGTGGCCTCGGCGTGCTCATGTTCGAAGGAATCGCCCAAGCGGGACGCTTTGACAAGATCGTCTCTGGGGGAGTGTTGGTGGCGCTCCTCGCCCTGCTAGCCAACGGCGGGTTGCGCCTCGCTGAGCGTGCCGTGCGACGCACGGACATCGGCATCGTCCTTCCTGTGTAGGTAGATGAGCGCTGACAGTAGACGGCCCGCGCCAGTGGCGCGAGCCGGAAGGAGGAATCGAACCATGGAAGACTTTATGGAGGGCGACATCCTCACGAATGCCACCGCCACAGCCGTGGAGCACCTCATCAACGCCTTTAACGAGCACGATGTGGATGCCATGATGGCCGCCATGACGGCGGACTGTCTCTATGAGGATACGCTTCCCAAGCCCGATGGAGCGCGTTACACGGGCAGAGAAGCCGTGCGGCGCTACTGGGAGGACTTTTTCCGGCGCTCCCGCGAGCCCAACCTGGCCGTAGAAGAGCTCTTTGCTGTGGGGGATAGCTGCGCCGTGCGCTACCTGTACCGCTGGGTCGAGGAGGATGGCACCCCCGGGCACGTACGCGGCGCCACCCTCTTTCATGTCCGCAGCGGTCGCGTCGCCGAGATGCGCGCTTATGCCAAGGGCTAGCGGGTATTTGACGCGGTGTGCCCCATCGGTAGACTGAGACCAAACCGTATGAGCGCATTGCCATCTGCTATGACGACAAGCCACCGAATCTCAGCCACCACCCGTTGGTCGGTTATTAGGGACGCCGGCCAGGTTCGCGTCCATTACCACGGCCCCCATGGCCCCGCCCAGTACGCCGCGCTACACGTGCGCGACAGCTATTTCCGCCTCAACGCCGGGCCCCGCTGCGGCTGGGGCACCTCTGTGATTCTGTTGCCCGTCTATTGGAGTGAGGGACGCTGTCACCATGGCGGGCGCGTGACCGCCTCCTGGCAACAGGAGGACTCACGCCTCGTGCTGAGCCTGCAGGGAGAGGTCGGCGGTCTGCGCGCTAGGCTGTCCGTCTCCCTCGCGCCGCCTGCCGATGGTCGCATGGTGGCTGACGTTCAAGCACGGGTAGAGGGTGACGTGCGACTGGACAACCGCCCCGGGGAGCGCTTCAAGCCGGTGATGCTGTCCTCCATGTATGCCTCGCCCACGCTGTGGGTCGCTCAGGCCGCGCAGGTGGGTGACGTCCGCCACCCCTTACCACTCCAAGGATGGGTCGTGCCCCCCGACGAGGTGACCGCCTCTCGCACGTTTGGCCTCCTCGGCGGCACCTGTGCGTGGAAGACCCACGCCCCCACCATCGACATCACCCTCGACCGCGCCCTGCCCATCACCGGATGGGTAACGCGCAGCGATGACCCGAATGATGACAGCGTAGGGTTCTGGGCTGCGGCCGACCATGTCCTCCGCGCGTACAGCTATCGCATCACCGCCGCCCTTCCCTAGCGGCGCCGCACCAATCCGCCCTATGCGGCCCCGACAATGGGTGCGAGGTCGTTCAGCCTCGTCCGCCCACCGAGCGCCACGATGGCCGCATCGCTCACGCCTGCGGCGCGGAGCGGCTCTACGACGCTCTGCGCCAGGTCCGGAACATACGCCTTCAGCAGCGCCGCCCGGCCCTCTGGCCGGAGAGCCACCCCATCGATCTCGGCCGGCACCAGGCAAGTAAGCCCCGGCCGCAGCACTACGTCCTGACCACCCCCAGAGACGTGGCAGGTCCCCTCGATGCAGGATAGCACGTAAAAGCGCTCGCCCTCAGGGCGCAGCGCGTCGTCCTCGGCCAGGTCCAGCCGCTCCAGCGCAAAGTAGCGGCAGGCAAAGAGAAAGGTCCGGCGGTTCTCGCCGAGGCTCAGCGTCACCGGTACCGTCTGGCAGTCAAAATCATCCTCCAAGTGCACCATCGCGGCGCGCTCCTCCGCCTGTCGCCGCTTCTCTTCCGGCGAAAGCGGTTCCCTGAACGGGCCGAGGGGAATGATGACGTCGGAATTCTGCATGATCTCGTAGAAGAGGACGCCGCCCCGGGAGTAGTGCATCGTCCCACCATACAGCAGGAAGGCGTCCCCCGGCTCAACCTCGCGCTCGACCATCAGCTCGCGCGAGCGCCCCTCCATGAGCGCCTCTACGAGATCCTCGCGGGTCACGCCCGAGCGGTTGCCGCAGTGGATCGTGGCATTGGGGCGAGTGTACAGCATATACCACGCCTCGGTCTTGCCCGGATCCGAGAGCCCCTGCGCCTTGGCCTGCTCGTCCGTCTGGTGCGCCTGCTCCCCGAGCACGTGCGTGGCATCCAGGAACTTGATGAGGAGGGGAAAGCGCGTGCCGCAGCGTGCGACGATATCGCGGCCCAGCAGCCTCTCGCCGTACCGCTCGATGAGCTCGTGGAGCGTCTGTCCCGCCAGCGGGCCGTTGATGATTTCGCTCGACTCGGGCGGCCGATCGACGACCTCCCACGTCTCGGCGATACGATGGTCTTCGGGCAGGCCCGTCTTTTCAAACACGTCGACGATCCAGCGGCCGCCGAACCCATAGTTGCGCAGCACCTCGCGCGTGCGTAGCGGATAGAGGGTAACGTCGCCTTCGGTCATGGATCAACCACCTCCGCCTAGGTTATCCGGGCCCCACCGTGATCGCCGCCTCTCGGGGACCGTGGGGCCATTCTACCTGTGACCATCCGCCCATGGCAACCGCAGTAGGCCCGCGGCGGCGCCGTACGCCGCACTTGCCGTGCGAGCGCGTTCCCGCTACGATGGGCTAACCGACGGAACGCCAGCAAATAGGGAGCCCCATGGTTGAGCGATGGAAGGTCATTGACAGCAGGATCACCTACTGCGACGAGTGGCTCACGCTACGTAGCGACCGCTGCGAGACCCGGTCGGGCCACGTCATTGCGCCCTATCACGTCCTCGAGTACCCCACGTGGGTGAATGTCGTAGCGCTCACCCCCGACGCGCAGATCGTGCTGGTGCACGAGTATCGCCACGGCGTCGGTGACATCGTGGTGGGCATCCCTGGGGGAGGCATGGAGCTGGGCGATGCGTCGCCGGAGCACGCCGTGCGGCGCGAGCTGCGGGAAGAGACGGGCTACACGGCGGATCACCTCATCCCGCTGGGCAAGTCCTATCCCAATGCGGGGAGTCATAACAACGTCGTGTGGTCGTATCTGGCCATCGACGCGCGCCAGACCCACGAGCCGGCACCTGACGCCAATGAGGAGCTCATGGTCGTCCAGGAGAACCCCATCGAGCTCCTCGACGCCATCGAATCGGGACGCGTCACCTTCCAGTCGATGCACATCACTACCCTGCTGTGGGCCATGCGCCACATCATGCGCAACCCGCTGCCCCGCCTCGCCGATCTGCGGCGTGCCCTGATCGCCACGTGCGCGTGACAAGTCACGCAGGCGGGGAGCCGCGGCCCAGCGGAAGGTGTTCGCTCGCAGGGGCCAGGCCCCCCCCGAGTGTCTCGGCGCGCGACGGAGCGCGGATGGGTGCGCATCCTGAGCACATGGTGTACAATACGGGTGTGTGCGTGTTCGCACCGACGGGAGGTGTGCTCCATGAGACGCTCCGTTGCCATGCAGGCGCTCGTGCTGCTCGCCATCATCGCCACCATCGCCGTGAACGCTGCAGCGAACGCTGTCCCCATCAACGGTCTTACGACAGGCGATATCGCCAACGCGTTTGACGTCTACTTTTTGCCCGCGCCGTATGTGTTCTCCATCTGGGGTCTGATCTACCTAGGGCTTGCGGCCTATGGCATCTACCAGGGGCTACCGGCCCAGCGCGATAACCCTCGGTTAGCTGCCATTGATATACCCTTCCTCATCGCCTCCGCCGCCAATATGGGGTGGATTTTCGCCTGGCACTATGAGCAGTTCCCCCTCTCGCTGCTCATCATGCTCGTATTGCTCGGGGCACTCATCGCCATTTATGTGCGGTTGCACGCCCGACGTGACCACGTGTCAACGCTCGAGCGGTGGACGGTGCACATCCCCTTTAGCATCTACCTGGGCTGGATCACCGTGGCCACCGTCGCCAACGTCACCGCCGTCCTCGATAATCTGCAGTGGAACGCATGGGGCATCGCTGAAGAGATCTGGTTCATTTTGGTGTCGATCGTGGTATTGGCCATCGTCGCCGCCGTGCTCATCACGCGGCGCGACATCGCCTATGGGCTCGTCATCCCCTGGGCGTTCGTGGGCATCTATGCCGGCTACCCGGACGCCACCCCTGTGGCCGTGACCTCGCTGGTCGTCGCCGCAGCCGTGCTTGTTGCCCTCGCCGTCATCGGATTCCGGGGCTCCACCCGCACGGTGGCAGGGCCGCCACCAGCCACCTGATTCCGACGCCGCGCTGCAGCGAGCATGACCGCAGCTCAGGCCGGCGTCAACGCCGTTGCAGCGCACCATCGCGAACCTTGACGAAAGGATGCCGCCCACATGAACACAGAAAACACGACGCCCGAGAGCATCGCGAGCGAGTCCACCGAGGGGCTCTTTACCCGCGAGCACATCGCCAAGGTGTGGCTGATGTACCATCAGCAGGCTGCGCCGCGCGGCAACGACCGCATCATGCTTCAGGTGCTGACGATGCACCCCGAGTACTATGAATACTGGGATCAAGCCACCACCGGAACCCGCGACGAGGGCGTAGTGGTCGACGGAGTGAACCCCTATCTCCACGCCTACTTTCACGCCGTCGTTGAGAACCAGATCGAGACTGAGGATCCGCCCGAGGTGGCCCAGACATACAAGGCACTCCTCGATGCCCACATGGATCTGCACGAGATCCTCCATCGCATCAGCGCACTTCTCGCCGAGCAGGTCTGGGCCGTCATGGCGAAGGAACAGCCGTTCGACAGAAAGCGATACGTGCGCGATCTGGCCAAGCTGCGCAACTCGGTGGCTCGATCGCGACGTCGGACGTAGGGCGCTCGTTCGGCAGCGCCTCGCCGCGCCGGTGCCCGCACTGAGGGGGATCGTGTATGGAGCATGCCCACGTGGTGAACGGAGCCGAGTTCCTCACCCCGGAACGGCTCGCGCGCGAGCAGGGCCGGCGCATGGTGTCGACACGCGGGCGCCTGGTTGTCGCCAGCTGCCGCTCGGGGACAGCGCTCGCGCAGCAGGTGGTGGCGCGCTACCGCGAGCTGATGGAGCAGTATGGTGGAAGCGCCGAAGTGCTCTACCTCGCCGACATTGACTACCAGTTCACCGATGGCGAGACTGGCGTCCGCCTAGCGGAGCATGTCGGGGGCTATGATGTCTTTGTCTTTCAGGCGCTCTACGACCCGGCATCGCCCCGCGCCATCGACTGCAACTATATGGCCTTTCTCATCGCGGCCCGCACGTTCCGCGAACACGGCGCCAACCATGTGACCGGTGTGTTGCCCTACCTGGCCTACGCCCGCCAGGACAAGCCCACGCGCTTTCAGCGCGAGCCGACGACCGCCCGGCTCCTGGCCGACCTCAGTATCACCGCCGGCATCGATCGCCTGATCTCCTGGCACCCCCATTCGGGACAGACACGGGGGTTCTACGGGAGCCTGCCGGTGAGCTTTCTCGAAGCGCTCGGGCTCTTTGTTCGCGAGTTTGAGCGCTTTCGCGAGCGCAGCGACGTCGTCTGCGTGGCGCCCGACCTGGGAGCCAGCAAGTTCATCACCTACTTTGGTCGGACGCTGCGCTTGCCGGTGGCTTTCGCCTCCAAGTACCGTCCCAAACCCGAGGTTTCCGTCGTCACCGAGATCATCGGCGACTTGTCCGACAAGCGTGTGGCCATCGTCCTGGACGACATGATCAGCGGCGGAGGCACTCTGTATGGCGTCGTCCGCGAGCTGGTGGAGAAGAAGGGCATCGAAGAGGTCTATGTGGGCTCGTCGCACGCCCTCTGCGTGGGCTCGGCCCTCGACCGCCTCAACGAGCTGCACGAGCACTATGGCCTCCGCCAGGTGGTGGTGACCGATTCGGTCCCTCAGACAGACACTTTCCGCAGCCTCCCATTCGTCAAGGTGGTCTCGCTGGCCGATCCGTTGGCCTGGGCCATCAACCGCATTCATTACCATCGCTCCCTGAGCGACGTCTTTGAGAGGCCGATACTCGAAGCCACACGCCACACGGAGGAGGACGCGCCGTGAACCTGCTCTCCCGCATCACCCATCGAAGCACGACGCCGCTCACCTGGGAGCATGAGCCGAAGACGTGGGAACCCACGCCCGAGGGCGGCCTCCGCGTCGCCGCCCCCGCCAACTCGGACGCCTTTCGTGACCCCACCGGCGCGACTCCCGTCGACTCGGCGCCGTTTCTTTGGCTCCCAGTCGAGGGCGATTTCGTCGCTCGGGCGCTGGTGCGCCCCACCTTCCAGAGCACCTACGACTCGGGCTGCCTGATGGTGCGCCACAACGACGGGCTCTGGGCCAAGATCTGCTACGAGCGCACCGATTTCGGCACCGAAGCGATCGTCAGCGTCGTGACCGACGGTATCTCGGACGACGCCAACGGCGTCGACCTCACCGTGCCCGAGGTCTGGCTGCAGATCGCCCGCGTCGGCGGGTGCTTTGGCCTGCACTATGCCCTGCCGGACGGCCAAGCCGTGCCCACGACCGGCTGGCACATGGTGCGCTACTTTGGGTTGGATCTGCCCGCCTCCACGCGCGTGGGCATCGTCGCGCAGTGCCCGTCGGGGCCGGGCAGCACCATCGTGTTTCGGCACTTTTCCGTCGAGCAGCGTACCGTGGCCAATCTACGCGCCGGCGTCTAGGGCGAGCCGAGTACGCACCGCACGCAAAGAGGATCTCGTCCCGCGCGCTCAAGCGCGGCGCTGACACTGCCAAGCCCGCCTGCGCGGGCTGCTGCGAGCTGGCACCCCACGGGTGCGCTCAGACGCCACCCCGAGCACAACATGTGTCCGGTTGCTGGGATAATCCATCAACCATCATAGGGCAAGGCGTAGCCCCGTAGGGACGCGTTCCAGTCGAGGGGGCGCGTTCCACCACCACCATCTGGAGGCCTCGTGAAATACACACATCTCGGCCGCACGGGCCTGATCGTCAGCCGTCTCTGCCTCGGAACGATGAACATGGGCGTAACGACCAGCGAGGCGGAAAGCCACGCCATTCTGGATCGCGCCCTCGCGTTGGGCATCAACCTGATCGACACCGCCAACCGCTACGGGGAGCCTCAGGGGGGCGGCGGCACAGAGGAGATCATTGGGCGGTGGTTGGCCAAGGGAGGTCGGCGCAGCCGTATCGTCCTGGCCACCAAGGTCTTTGGCCCCATGGGACCCGGCCCCAACGTCGAGGGGCTGTCGGCGTACCACATCCGCCAAGCCTGCCTCGATAGCCTCCGAAGGCTACAGACCGATCGCATCGACCTGTACCAGATGCACCATATCCCCCGCGGCACCCCCCACCCCAAGAGCCGCGTGGAGTACCTCGGCGGCGACCGCAGCAACCTCTACTTCCCACCCCACGCACGCCCGGACATCGTCCCGTGGGACGAGATCTGGCAGGCGATGGAGCAGTTGGTGCACGAGGGCAAGATCATCTATGTGGGGAGCAGCAACTTTGCCGGGTGGAACATCGCCCAGGCGAACGAGCGCGCCGCCGCCCGCCACTTCCTGGGACTGGTATCCGAGCAGGGGCTCTACAACCTCAACGCGCGCCTCGTCGAGATGGAGCTCCTCCCCGCGTGTCGCGCCTATGGGCTCGGCTTCCTGTGCTGGAGTCCCCTGAGTGGTGGCCTGCTGGCCGGTGCGCTGCACAAGGCCGCGCATGGGCGTCGCAGTGACCTCCACCCCGATGAGGCGCTCCGCACCAAGCTCGCGGCGTACGAGTCGCTGTGCCACGATCTCGGTGAGGAGCCCGCCAACGTCGCCCTCGCCTGGCTGCTCCACAACCCCGTCGTCACCGCACCCATCATCGGGCCGCGCACGGTGGAGCAGCTCGAGAGCGCCGTTCGCGCCGTCGACATCATCCTGTCCGAGGACGTGCTCCAACGCCTCGACGAGATCTTTCCCGGCCCCGGCAACCAGGCGCCGGAAGCCTGGTCTTGGTAGCCACATGCCTTGGAACTCAAGAGATCGCTGGAGCTAGGCCCGTGGCAGGCGGCAGGCCCCGGGCACCGGCGCTTGTGCGTGACGGCATCTGACCTTCTCGGCCGTGTCTTGAAAACGCACCCGACGGAGAAGCGATGTCGCCCCGAGCGTCAGCGGGGGGCCTTGACGCCCATCGACAAGGTTTCTTGCCACGCTCAGAACGACGCTGTGGCCCTTTTCCCAGACACGACCTAGCCCGCCGCCTGCCATCAGGTCGCCGCAAGCGAGCGTTCTATCCCATGTGAGAGGAGCACAATGAGCACCGAGATCGCTATTGACGGTACCACATTCCTGATCAACGGCCGCCCGACGTATGAGGGCCGGCAATACAAAGGGCGCTCCATTGAGGGCTTGCTGCTCAACGCGCGCATGGTGCAGGCCATCTTTGACGACGAGTGCCCCGATACGGTGCACAACTGGGTCTACCCCGATACGGGCGTTTGGGATGCTGAGCGCAACACCGACGAGTTCTGCGCCCAACTGCCCACGTACCGCCAACACGGCCTGTTGGGCGTCACTGTAGGGCTCCAAGGGGGTGGCTCCATCTATACCCCCGAGATCTACCAGCGCTATATCAACTCGGCGTTTGCTCCCGATGGAACGCTCAAACCGCGCTACATGGCCCGCCTGCGGCGCATCCTGGACGCGGCCGACGCCGCGGGGATGGTGGTCATCGTCAACTATTTCTATGTGCAGCAGATGCGCCACATCACCGATGATGCGGTGGTCCATCGCGTCACCGAATCGGTCACTGATTGGCTGCTGCGCACCGGGCGCCGCAACGTCCTGGTCGACGTGGCGAACGAGTCGGCCCCCTGGTGGAATCGCCCCATCTTTGAGCCGGAGAACATCCACCGCCTTATCGATGTGGTCAAGGCGACCACCCTCGATGGCCGGCGCCTGCTTGTCTCGGCCAGCACCGGCGGCGGCCAGCAGATCGCCACGGATGCCTGGATGGAGGCGGAGGACTTTTCGCTGGCCCATGGCAACGGCCTCATGCCCGACGAACTCGCCGCCAAGATCCATCGCTGGCGCGAGCAGGAGCCCTATCGCCACCGTCCGCGTCCCATCGTCGTCAATGAGGACTCGGTGTTCGTCGAGAACCTGGAGGCGGCCGTCGCCGAAGGCGCATCCTGGGGGTTCTACTGCCAGGGATACGGCAGCCACTACAAGGATCGCATGGATTGGACGACGCGAGGGCGCGAAGAGCGCTACGAGGACCTCAGCGGCTACCAGACGGTACCCGTGAACTGGGGCATCAACACCGCCATCAAGCGAGCATTCTTTGACCGCGTGCTGGCCATCACCGGCGGGGCCTGAGCGTGTCACCAGCGCCCGCCGCTCCGATGCGTGACGTCTGCCTCCAGGCGGTACTCATCCCGCCGCAGGAGGAACGCCTGCGCGCCCGTCTCGGGCTGGGCGAGGTGCCCCTACGCGCCGACGTCACCGGCTGGCACAAGTACGCCATCGTCGCAGAGGACCGCGTCTTTCTCCTGCCGCGCCACGCCGAGTGGGTGCCGGGGCTCGAGCGCGAGCTGGCGGCGTACGCCGTGCTCGGCGAGGTCGCCGACGTTCCGGCGCCGAGGCTGCTCGGGCGCTACGCTGACCCCGCCATCTGGCCGTACCCCTTTGGCTGCGTGACACGCCTCCCCGGCATCCCCTTCGGTGCCGTCGAACGGCAGACCCCCATTGAGCGCTACGGGCGCCTGCTGGAGGAACTCGCCGCGCTCATCGCCACGTGGCACAGCGCGCCGGTGGGCGCGCTGGC
>DUUT01000016.1 GCA_012841405.1 Chloroflexota bacterium | reverse complement strand
CCCCGTCGCCGGGGAGAGGGGGCGTGATGGAGCACACCGTCTCGTGGCGAGGACGAAACCGACGCGGCGCGCCGCGCCGCTACGTCCACCTGTCGCGAGGAGAGCCCGCGCAGGCGGGCTTGGCCTTCCTAGCGCGACGATCCGCATTGCTGCGGATCGCGACTCTAGTCCGCGGCGCGGTACGATGTATCGCTCCGCGACGTGGAGCCCGGCCGGATCGTGCAGGTTGGCACCAGACGGTGTAGCGCTTGTGGCACCTCTTGCTCGAGCTTTCTGCCGGGGCAAGCAACGATCGGCCACCCGGTCCCCGGGGTGAGGGTCGGGGTGAGGACCTAGCGCCGGCCGTTGCGAAACGCTACGGGCAAGACCACCCGCGTGCCGTGCGAGTAGCTGATGTTGCCGGCGTTGTCGGCGATGCGAAAGCGGGCCACCGAGCCGGTGGGATCCGGCGCCTGGAGCTGCAGCGTCGTGATCGTGCCGCTGCCCCCGGCGAGGGAGAGCTTTTGCCAGGCGCCCCAGGTGCGCCCGCCGTCGGTCGACAGGGCGTAGGCGGCACTGGCGAGGTTCAGCCCCGAGCCGGCGTCGTGGACGGTGGCGCTGGCCGCCTGCACGCTCGCCCAGGTGGGTGGCGTGGTGTCGATGCCCACGGTCACCGCCACGTCGGTGGCGTTGCCGGCGGCGTCGAGAAAGCGCACCGTCACCACCTGGTGGCCGTCCTGCGGGCGCACATCCCACCAGACGGAGGGCGCCATGGACTGCGGCGCGCTCCAGACGGTCACGCGGTCCAGCGTCAACTCGGCGACGCCCCGGTACCACGTGCGGAACTCGAGGCCGTCCTCCGCGGCGCCCAGGCAGGTGACGCGGTCGGCGGGATAGTCAAAGGGGACGGCGAGCTCTTCATAGGCGCCACCCCAGGCAAAGTCCTGCCCGGTGAGGGAGCGTTTGGCGTGCTCCCGCAGCCCCTGGCTGTCGACGACGTCGAGCCGGGCGAGCTCTTGCGCGATGGCACGGCTCGGTGTGCGCAGGCGGAACGCGGCCTCGTAGCTGCGCCCGCGAGGCAGGGCGCAGGTGTAGGGCCCGTACCAGAACCGGGGGTTGCCATCGGTGACCTCCTCGGGCGACGCCTGCACGGCGCGCCCGCCGGAGGCGGCATCGTCGCTGATGATGCGCCCGACCTGATGCCGCAACTCCTCGCCCTCCCACGTCCAGCCGTTCGAGAACTGGACGGCGGTGGCGCCGTCGGCGCGCAAGGTGAACCGGGGGCGTGCCGAGCGACTCCACGCGGGCACCGACGCCTGGACGTTGGTCGGCGGAGTGTTGTCCACCGTGACGGTGGCCGAGATCTCGCACGTGCCGCGGAGCGTGGTGGCAACCACCCGCAGGGTGTGCGCTCCGTCCGCCACGGTGGTGGTATTCCAATGGATGACGGCGGATGGCGCGGCCGGCACGACGTTCAGGGGCTCGCCCACCTCCCCGTCGACGGCGAGCTCGAGGCGCGAGATGAGGCCGGTGGCCTGCACCCGCACGGGGACGACGCCGCGCACCGACGCACCGCGCTCCGGGGCGAGCAGAGCGATCTCGGGCGTACCGCCGGTCATGGCGTCCGCCACCCGGTGGCGCAGCTCGGGGAGCTGGGCGTAGGCGGCGGCGCCGGGACAGGCGGTGGCGCAGCAGTCGCGGTGCCCCATGATGGCCGGGAGCACGCGGTTCACCAGGCTCGCCTGGCCCAACGGGTTGATGCCGTACAGGCTGCACTGCCAGGCGAGGGTGCTCACGAGGGCATCCATGGCGCGGCTGGGGATGGGGGTGTCCTGGTGATCGCCGATGACGGCGACGCCCACGCTGCCATAGTCATAGTCCCCGGCGTGGGACCCCACCACCCCCGGGCCGCCGAAGCGCCCCTCGTAGACGTTGCCCAGGTGATCGACGAGAAAGTTGTAGCCGATGTCGCCCTTGTCGCGATGGATGGCGTGGTAGCGATAGATGGCCCGCACGATGGCGGCGGGATCGGCCCCTCCCGTGCTCGTGACGGTGTGGTGCACGATGGCGGCACGCGGGGTGCGGTATTCGGGGGCGCGTTTCATGAGGCTCTCATCGGCACCCCACGCCGCCCGGGAGATGATCGCCGGCTGGCCATGGAGCTGTGGACTGGCGGCGTGCAGCGCGACGGCGTCGGCGCCGGCGCGCGTGTCGAGGCACACCCAGGAGACGTTCTCGATCACCGGGCTCTGGCCAGCGCTGCTCGCCTGCAGCGTGACGCGGTACTGGAAGGCGCTGGCCTCCCCCACGACGAGCTCGGAGCCTACCGTGGTCCGCGGACGGCCGTCGTCCTCTTCGACCTGCAGCGGCTGCCACGCGCTCCAGGCGGCGCCGTCGGCGCGGGTGCGTACCTCCCAGGCGATCGTTGCCCCCGACGGCACCTGGGCGTGCCACCACGCGCCGAGGGCCACCCAGGTGAACGACGGGGTGATCTCAGGCGAGGTGTACACGCCGCTGCCGCGACCCGCCGGCAGCACCAAGGCGCCATCGCCTGGGGCGCCGGCGATGGTCACGCCGTCGGCGACGCCTCCGGCCCAATCGGTGGGGGTGGAATGGACGATGACCGTCTCGGTGAGCGTCCCGCCGACACTGGGCCCGGGGGCCGCGCCGCTGGACTGCACCGTGATGGTGGGGAGATCGTACGTCGAGACGGTGCCCCGCCCGTCGTCAAAGTACAGGCGCACGGCGTGGTTCCCGGCCGGCAGGCGCGTCGCCAGGTGGAACACCTGGGGGGAGGCGCCGCCGGCAGAGGTGCGCCGCAGGGCGTACGAGCGCCCCGCGATGATGGCGTGGGCGGCGGCGGGGGGTTCATCGCGTCCAGAGGCGTACGTTGCCTCGACGGCGAAAACGGTGCTGGTGTCGCCCGTCGTCGGCGCCACGGTGCCGCCAGTGACGCGACCAGCCTCCGGACCGATGATCTCGGCGCCCTGGTAGTAGTGCCGCAGGATCGCGCGGTAGTCATGCCCCTCCGTGGCCAAGGCCCGCGCGCCCCACTGGCACATGCCCACCCCGTGGCCGGAGAGATCGTCGTAGCCACAGGGACAGGATACGCCGCGCAGGTAGGGGATGGCGCTCTTCCACACATCCTCCACGTTGCGGGTGTGGCCGTCGCAGTGGGCGTGAAAGAACGCCTGGATCACGCTGCCGCCATAGATACCCACCTCACCGCTCGTGGCCTCGACGGCGCGGTCGGTGGTGTCATAGTGGATGGGGCTCCACACCTGGCAGTGGGTGGTGGTGCAGACGTCGGCGTCGGCCTCCGGGTTGGCGTCCGCATGGCGGCGAGAGGTAGCGGCATAGCTGCGGGCGGCGACGGCCTGCGCTTTGAGCGCCTCCAGGGGCCAGCTTGGCGGCATCTCGTGCGGCACGACCCCCTTGAGGTACTCATCGAGGGTCATGGTAACGGCATAGCCGTCGGTCATGAGGACGCGAATCGTCTCGGGCGCCGCGCCGATGGCGGCGAGCTCGAGGCTTGAGGGGGCGATGTCGATGTGCGCCTGGGAGAGGGCAGTGGGGGCCAGCAACGTGGCCGCGATGACGCGCTCCTCCTCCGGCGACGGGTTGCTGGGGATCATCTCGAGGTCAAGGGCCGTAGTACCACCCTCGGCGACGCGGCGGTAGCGCGCCGTCATGCCGATGTAGCCGCTGGCCTCGACGCGGATGTGGTACGAGCCGGCGGGCAGGGCCAGGGCATAGCGCCCGGCGGCGTCCGTGGTCGTCCACTGCGTTCCGGCGCGCACGCGCGCCCCGGCGATGGGTGCGCCCGTAGCCATGGAGGTGACGGCGCCCGTCAACCCGACGTCTTGGGCCTGGGTGCCGGGCGCAGCGTTGGTCAGGGTCGCCACCATGGCGGCTACCACGATGAGGCGAACGAGGAGCAAAAAGCTACGATGGAGGTGGTTCATGGGTACGGTTGGGTCTCAGGGTGATGGGATGGCGGCGGCTCGGTCGGCGCGGCGCGTGGGCTCGGGAAGCCGGTAGCCCGCCCCACAGCGCAGCACCAGGTCGATGGCGGTCTCGAGGGTGACGCGATGCCCGATGGAGACGAACACCGGCTTGACGCGGCTGCGGGTGCGCAGCACGGCCCCGATGACATCATCGTGCGCGTAGAGCCAGGTATAGCTGCCACGCTCGGGCGCGGGATCGCTATAGGTACCCGTCAGCCGCGACTTGGCGCAGCCGATGGTGGGATGGTTCAGCACGACGCCCAGGTGGCTGGCGATGCCGAGGCGCCTGGGGTGCGCGATCCCCTGCCCGTCGCAGAGCAGCACCTGGGGCGTGCTCTCGAGGCGTGCCAGAGCGTCCAGGATGACGGGAGCCTCGCGGAAGGAGAGCAGGCCGGGCACGTAGGGAAAGGTCACGGGGCGCTCGGCGAGCACCTCCTCGACGACGTCCAGCTCGGGGAGGCGCATCACCACCACGGCGGCGCGCGAGCGGTCGCCGCGCACGCTGACATCGATGCCGGCCACGAGGTGCACGGTGTCCAGCCGATCGCGGCGCTCCACCCGCGCCGCCAGGTCGCGCTGGAGGGCTATCGCCTCACGCGGCGATAGATCCCATGGATGCGACATCACCGGGGTGAGCATCACCGCATCTCCTCGACGGCGTTCGCAGTCACAGCCCAAGGGCGCTAACCGATAAATGAAACCTCAAGCCCGCGTATTGTACGCGAATCGGGACGGCGTGTCACCTGAGGGGCCTGGGGGAAGGGAGGCCTCCGGATTCTAGGCGCTCAGCCTGCGAAGGCGGGCTTGGCATGCGCAGGGGCCATACTCGGCCATACCCGGCCATACCCGGCGGTATCCCTGACCCGTTCGCGCCGGATCTCAACCCGCGGCCGACTCAGGAGGCGGCGTGATCGGCGATGGGCTCGGCGGCAGGCGTGGCCTCCGGCGTGGGGCGCAGGGGGCGCCAGTCGGCCAGGTAACGCCGGGCAAAGAGCGGGTAGATGTCGGAGGCCTGGGTGACGTGGCGCAGGCTCCAGCGGAGCGCGGCGGGGAAGGCCATAAAGGCGACTTCCTGGGGACCACCAAGGCCACCGTGGCACGCCCACTGCTCCTCAAAGCACACCAGGCGCCCGCTCTCGACGTCATACTCACCGAGGAGAATGAGGTCACCGGCATTGGAGAACCGTGCCAGCCGCTCGATCTGGGCGGCCGCCAGCCACGGCGCCGGCAGGCGGGCCAGTGGGTCGGTGCCCTCCACGGCGTAGGCCGGGCTGCCATTCAGCGTGAGCACGCCGTCCCGCGACATGATGACCACCTGCTCATCCTCGCGGCCGATCACCAGCCAGATACCGGGGTGATCCGCGAGGCCACTGATCAGGTTGGGGTAGAGAGCGGCGATCTCGCTCACATGCAGGCGTGCCGGGCTGACGTTGAAATAGACGTGGGAGAGGGACCCCGAGTTGCGCACCACGAGATCGCTCCGGCGCAGCAGATCGAGGGGGCGCGCCTCTTCGGTACTCATCGCTATCCGTCGGGAAACGAGCCTTCGCAAGGTGCGGGGGATATAGGCCAGGGGCAGCCCCACGTTGCGCTCGATGGCGGCGAGCTCCTCCACGAGGTAGTAGACGTGCATCGTCCCCTGCTGCTCCGCATCGCCACTCTCGTTGAGGTACGGGTCGCCGCCGATCAGCGCGCACAGCACCTCGCCGAGGCTACGGCCATAGAGGTGACGGAACGGCTTGGCGCTCGTCATGCCGTGATCCGAGAGGATAAAGAGGTCGTACTCGCGCGTGAGGGCCAGGCGACGCAGCGTGTCGATCTGGTGGATGCGCGTGTCGATGCTGTGCAGGGCACGCAGGGCGATGCGCGAGGTGGGCCCGTACTTGTGGGCGAGCTCGTCATAACCATAGTAGGTCGTATAGATGGAGGGCACGCCGCGATAGATATCGACCATCACGGCAAAGGTCTGGATTTCGCGAAAGATGACGTTGCTGATGACGCGGAGAAAGGCCACGCCGGGCTCCAGGGTACGGGGATGCTCCCTGCGCAGTGCCATGGAGAGGCGCTGGTAGATATCGGTGAGGTACTCCCACCCGGCAAGGATGGCGACCTTGATGGTGCGGAAGGGGTTGAGGGCAAAGAGCAGCAGAAACTCGAGCCCCCGGACGCTCTCGAAAAAGTGCTTGCGGTTGAACGACCCGAGGGTGAACAGCGAGCGGGCGGCGTCGCCGTCAAACATGTTCACGAACGACGACCCCCCGACGAGGATCCCGCGGCTGCCGGCGGCGATGCGCTCTTGGAGGGCCATGACCACCCCAGGTAGCTTGCAGACGACCGACTCGCCGGAGCGCTTGTCGTACCAGCGAAAGGCAGGGATATCGTCGTTATTGCCGAACATGATGCCGGCCTGCGCCGCAGGAGTGGTGCAGGGCAGCCCCGAGTGCCAGGGCTCGAGGTTGTACTCGCCCCGCTGGAGGAGTCGTTGGAGGTGCGGGCAGTAGCCCATCTCCATGGCGGTGACGAGGTGCTCATAGGCGAGCCCGTCGATCTGGATAGCGATAAAGCCGCGGCGATTTGACGCCGTACCACGGGCCAGCCCGAGACGTCGGGCGATGGCGGCGTACTTGCGCGAGTAGTACGTGCCCGATACGGCCGCGACGATGTCGAGGAGTGCCTGGATGAGACGAGCAACGAGTGCGCGCACGGTGGTCATCATTGCAGGATGCCGAGGGATAGGGACAGCGAAAGCGAGCGGTCAGGTGCGGAGCACCGAGTTGTTGCCGCCGAACGGGTTGATGGCATAGCCGTCGGCATCCCAATCGTTCTGCCAGACGGCGCCATCCACGAGATAGCGAAAGTGATAGGTGCGGCCTCGTTCGACCTCAATCGTCACCTCCCATGGGCCTCCTGGATGGGTGCGGCGGAGAGGAAGGGAGTGCTTGTCCCAGTCGTTGAAATCGCCGGCCAGGTGGACGCTATCGGCCTGCAACGAGTCGGGCAATCGAAAGGTAACAAGCACAACGCCGGGCTCTGACCCGGCGTGCTTGGCGATCATGCCGTATCCCTCCGGACCAACCGGACGAAATCGCCTGCGCGCGGTCGCGTTGGACGGGGCGCCTGATGATACATAACCCCACTCCCATTATAGCGAAGGGGGTGGGTCTGTCCAGCGCACGCGGAGGGGCCCCCTGGCGCGCCTGCAGACGCAGGCGGCGGACGACGCCCTTGACGCTCGTGTCATTCGTTGCTTATAATCCAAATAGAGAATAGTGATAACTGGAGGCAGTACGATGCGTATCATCTATACCAGCGTGTTCGTTGATGATCAGGACAAGGCATTGCGGTTCTATACGGAAAAGCTGGGCTTTGCCAAAAAGCGTGACATCGATGCGGGCGAATACCGGTGGCTCACCGTCGTCTCGCCGGAGGATCCGGACGGCACGGAGTTGGTGCTCGAGCCGAACAACAACCCAGCAGCGAGCACGTTCCAGCGCGCGCTCGTGGAGCAGGGCATTCCGGCAACGAGCTTTGGGGTGTCGGATGTGCAGGCAGAGTACGAGCGGCTCCAGGCGCTCGGCGTGACCTTTACCATGGAACCGACCGAAGTCATGCCGAACGTCGTCATCGCCGTTTTGGACGACACCTGTGGCAACCTCATTCAGATACAACAGACGCCGTTCGACGAGGCCCGCTGACGCCCGCGCTGTGTACGGCGTACCCAGTACGGCCGTACACAAGCCGCCTGGGCTGTGGACGCCGGGGTGTGTCCCGACGATCCCGGGCATACGGGTACGCACGGGACCGCCCATAGATGGCGCGCGGCACGCCTACGCTGGCATCGCGGGGCGAACAGCGTGCGATCGACACGCAAACGGGGGACAGTGATGAGCAACTGGCCGCGCGAGAGTAGGGACGAGAAGCAGGAAAAGGATCAGGAGAAGCAGGAGAAGGAGGAGAAGAGCTGGGACGAAAAGTGGCGCAGCGACCCGCTCAGCGGGATCGTGTGGGCACTTATCCTCATCTGGGCCGGCTTTGTGCTCCTGGCCGATAACCTCGGCTGGCTCGACGCGCTGCGGGCGGCGCTCCCAGCCACCTTGCAGCTCAGCCGGAGCACCTGGTCCTTTATCTTTCTCGGCGCCGGCGGCATCATCCTGCTGGGAGCGCTGGTACGCCTGCTCGTGCCCGCGTACCGGCAGCCCGTGACCGGTAGCCTCATCTCTGGCCTCATCCTGATCGCCATCGGCCTGGGCAACCTCTTTCCCTGGAATCTCGTCTGGCCCATCGTGCTCATCATCATCGGCCTCTCGGCGTTGATGGGGGGGCTG
>DUUT01000015.1 GCA_012841405.1 Chloroflexota bacterium | reverse complement strand
GCCGGCCGGGCGGGGCCAGAGGGGGGCATCGACGCGAGCCAGGACGACCAGGGCGACGACGGCGACAAAGAGCAGCTCCATGGGACCTCCAGGACGGTTGCGGCGGGTGGCGAACATATGTTCGTACACAGTATAGCACAAATGTTCTGACACGACAAGCCCCCTGTTGGATTGACAGTGCCCCATGGCGATGCTATACTGCCGAATTAGCATATACTAACTCCATCGACCCTGTGACGACCGTGCGCTGGACCGGCAATCCGCAAGGCGCACCGGTCACTCGGAAAAAAGCCAGGAGCCGACCTGTGATACGTGACGGTGTGCTGCCGCTTTCGAGCTTGGAGATGGGCGAATCGGGCACCGTGGTTCGCCTCGAGGGGGGCACCGGCCTGGTGGGCCGGTTGGCTGCTCTGGGGTTCACCCCGGGGACTACCATCGAGATCGTTCGCAACAACCGTCATGGACCACTGATCGTCTCCGTGCTGGATACGCACATCGCCCTCGGACGGGGGCAAGCGGCCCGCGTCTACGTGGCCCGTCGGCACCCCAAGGAGACGTCATGACCGGCGGAGGGCCACGATGAACACCACCAAATCTGTATCCCTCGCGACGGGTACGGCCACCATCGCCCTCATGGGGCAGCCGAATGTTGGCAAGAGCACCATCTTTAACATGCTGACCGGGCTGAACCAGCATGTGGGCAACTGGCCGGGCAAGACCGTCGAGCGCCGCACCGGTACCTTTGAGCACGATGGCGTGCACGTCGAGATCATTGACCTCCCCGGTACCTACTGCCTCACCGCCGCCTCGCCAGAGGAGCGCGTGGCGCGGGACTATATCATCCAGAGCCGCCCCGATGTGGTGTTGGTCATCCTAAACGCCGCGGCGCTGGAACGTAACCTCTACCTCGTGACCGAGCTCTTGGCCTTGCCCGCGCCTATCGTCATCGGCCTGAACATGCTGGACGTCGCCCGCGAGCAGGGATTCGATGTCGAGCCCGCGGTGCTGTCCGCCGCCATCGGCGTGCCGGTGATCGCCATGACCGCCTCCCGCGGCGAGGGGGTGCGCGAGCTCATCGATGTCGCCCTCGATGTCGTGCGCAACGGCCCCGCGCAGACACCCTCACGGCCCGAGATTCGCCCGGACCATCGCGAGGTCATGGAGGAGATGGTGGGCCTCGTCACTCCCCACGTGCCCGCCGGCTACCCCAGCGACTGGATCGCGCTCAAGCTGCTGGAGGGTGACGAAGAGATCACGGATATGATGCGTGCCGCCCTGCCGGAGGAGGTGCGCATCCAGGTCGATGCCCTGTTGCGGCAGCACGAGGACGCCCTCATCGCCGTGGCCAGTGGGCGCTACGAATGGATTCGCCGCATGACGCGCGCCGCCCTAAAGCGCCCGCGCGCCGGCCATGTGACCCTAACCCTGCGGCTGGACAGGGTCGCCACGCATCCCTTTGGCGGGTTGGTGATGCTGGCCGCGGTCCTGGCGCTCATCTTTGGCCTGACCTACAGCATCGGGGCGCCGTTGCAGGAGTGGTTGGCGGAGCGCGTGGTGGGCGCCCTGGCGACGTGGGCGGCGGGTGCGCTCGCGAGCGCTCCGGCCTGGATCTCGGGGTTGGAGGTGGATGGCATCCTGGGCGGCGTGGGCACCGTGCTCACCTTTGTGCCCATCCTCGTGATCTTTTTCGCCTGCATGGGGTTCTTGGAGGACGTGGGCTACATGGCGCGCGCCGCCTATGTCATGGATCGCTTCATGCACGCCCTGGGGTTGCACGGCAAGAGCTTTATGCCCCTGTTCTTGGGGTTCGGCTGCAATGTGCCGGCCATCATGGGCGCGCGGGTGATCGAGTCGCCGCGCGGGCGCCTGCTCACCATCATGCTGGCGCCATTGGTGCCCTGCACGGCGCGGCTGGCGGTGGTCGCGGTGTTGGCGCCCGCCTTTTTCCCGCAGCACGCCACGCTGGTCACCTGGCTGCTCACCGGGCTTCCGCTGGTGGTGCTCGCCGTGAGTGGTGCCCTGGTGAGCCGCATCGCCATGCGGCCCGATGACGCGGCTTTTATCATGGAGATGCCGCTCTACCACCTGCCGAACGCCCGCACCATCGGTCTCCTTGTATGGGAGCGCACCGTGGCCTTTCTCAAAAAGGCCGCCACCGTCATCCTCGTCGTGTCGGCGGTGGTGTGGCTGCTGGCGACGCTGCCCCATGGCGCTATCGAGAGCAGCTACCTGGCGGCCGTGGGCCGCTTCCTCTCGCCCGTCGGCGCGCTGATGGGCCTCGACTGGAAGCCCCTCGTGGCGCTGCTGGCGAGCTTTGTGGCCAAGGAGAACTCGGTGGCCACCCTGGGCGTGCTGTACGGTGTGGGCGAGGAGGCCGGCGCTCTCGCCGGTGCGCTCCAGGCGAACATGAGCGTGGCTTCGGGCCTGGCCTTCCTCGTGGCCGAGATGCTGTTCATTCCCTGCGTGTCCACCGTCGCCGTCGTGCGCCAGGAGACGGGCTCGTGGCGTTGGGCGTTGCTGAACGTGGCGGCATTGACCTTGCTGGCCATTGGGGGAGGCGCCATCGCCTATCGCTTGGCGCTGCTCTTCCTGTAGGGAGGGTACGGATGGTGCGGACATCACCGGAGGGAGCGCGGCACGATCCTGACCGTTCTGAGGATCCGCTCCGTGGGCTCCTGGCGCTCTTGGCGCAGGCCAAGGTGCGCACGCTGGACGAGTTGGCCGGCGCCATGGACGCCGATGCGGGGCTGGTGGCGCAGATGCTCGACCTCCTTCACCGCGGAGGCTACCTCCAGGAGACGCGCTTTTGCGACGCGGAGGGGCAAGGCTGCGCCGGGTGCCCTTCGGCGGGCCTGTGCCGCGTGATGCACGAGGGGCGCGTCTGGGCGCTCACCGACAAGGGGCTGCGCGCCGCCGGCGCCCGCTGAGCGGCCCGGCGTGCGGCCTCCTGTCCACAGGTCGCTGCGCTCCGCCCTGGGGGACGTCGGAGGTCGCCGAGGGACGTCACAGCGTTTGACGTTTGACCGGCGCCGTGCCCCATGGTATCCTACGAGGTGAGTGGGCCGGGCAGCCGCGGGGTGGGGCATCGTCCCTGCCGCGAGGAAAGTCCGAACTCCATAGAGCACGGTGCTGGGTAACTCCCAGGCGAGGCGACTCGACGGCAAGTGCAACAGAGAGCAGAGCGCGATCCCAGGCGTCAGCGTGGGCATCGTAAGGGTGAAAGGGTGGTGTAAGAGACCACCGGCGGCCCAGGTGACTGGGCCGGCCAGGCAAACCCCACCGGGAGCAAGGCCAAGCAAGGGGCAGGTGCGCGGGTGACTGCCCGACGCACAGCGGCTGCTCGCCGTTGCCCCGGGTAGGCCGCTGGAGGTGGCGGGTAACCGTCGCCGTAGATAGATGGCTGCCGCCTATCCCAAAGGACGCAGTCCGAGGGATAGGGCACAGAATTCGGCTTACAGGCCCACTCGCTATGGAGCAGCACCAAGAGGCCCTCGCGCCGCAGGCGGCGCGAGGGCCCTTGTGTTGGCGTGGATGGCGCCTCACCCCCGCATGCGGGCCCAGGGCGTGGAGCGCTGTATCATACAGCGAAGCAGGCTAAAGCCGCGATTCGCGGCACTACTGCGGATCGTCGCGCTAGGAAGGCGACGTCAGCCTGCGCCGACTCGAGCCCGCGCAGGCGGGCTTGGCAAGCTCAGGCGTCGTACGCCTGAGCCGTTAGTGCCGAGCTTTAGCGCGCGGCGTGCCGCCACGCGTCTGCTGTTGCCCCCTCACCCCTTCCCCTCTCCCCGTCGCATGCGGGGAGAGGGAGCGTGTGGTGGCACACCGTCTCGTGGTGCGGACGAGTCCAGCGCGACGGCCGCTGCGCCGCAGGGCGCTCACCCGGTCGAACGCCCAGAACCCTGGCCACGCCCCACCCATCGGTAGCGTTTGACAGATTTGTGTCTTTGCGGTACACTGCCGTTCAACTCGGTGTAAGGCGGTCGGAACCGTGAACGCATCCGCATACCCCATGAGGAGGAGCCTGAGGGCGCAGCCGGACCATTGGTCTGGATAGTGGCACTTGGGCGGATATCGACGACGAGCCACCCACCAGCTCTCCAGACGGGAGGGCTGGTTTTTTTTATACCACCTTTGACCGCGGAGGACATGCGATGATCCGAGCAGGGATTTTCGGTGCGACGGGGTATGCAGGCCACGCATTGCTGGACATCCTCACCCGCCATCCCGGCGTCGAGGTCGCCTTTGCGAGCTCGGAGACCTATGCCGGTAAGCGCTACTGTGAGGTGTACCCCTGCGCTCACGAGCACGTGCTCGTGGTGCCGGACGCTGCGCCCCTCGACGACGCTGATGTGGTCTTTTTGTGCACTCCGCACCGTGCCTCTGCCGAGATCGGTGAGCGCGTGCTCGCGGCGGGCTGCACGTGTGTCGACCTCTCGGCCGATTTCCGCCTGCACGATGTGGCCGTGTACGAGCAGTGGTACGGGCAGCATCCCGTGCCAGAGCTCTTGCCTGAGGCCGTCTATGGGCTGACCGAGATCTACCGTCCGCACATTGCGGGGGCGCGGTTGGTGGCCAACCCGGGCTGCTACCCCACCGGCCCCCTGTTGGCCCTCTACCCCCTGCTGCGGGAGGGAATCGTTACCGACGAGCGCATCATCATCGACAGCAAGTCGGGCGTTTCGGGCGCCGGCGCTACCCCCAGCGCCAAGACCCACTTTTGCACCGTTGCCGAGAACCTGAGTGTCTACAGCATCGGGCACACCCATCGCCACGTGCCCGAGATCGAGCAGGAGCTGTGCGCCTATGCCGGGCGCCAGATACGCGTGGTGTTCACCCCGCACCTGCTGCCGGTCATGCGTGGCATCCTCTCCACCATCTATGTTACCGTCGATCCCGCCTGGACGCCCGAGCGCCTGCTGGCGCTGTGGCGCGACGCCTATGCCGGTGAGCCCTTTGTCCAGGTGTTGGACGGGGGCGCGCTGGCCACGCTGGCCCATGTCGTACGCTCGAACCGCTGCGCCCTCTCCCTGGCGCCGGCCGGCGGCGAGGGGGAGTACATCCTGGTCACGGCGCTGGACAACCTCGTCAAGGGGGCGGCCGGCCAGGCGGTGCAGAACATGAACGTGATGCTCGGCCTGGAAGAGACGGCGGGATTGCTGTGACGTTGCTCGTGCCCGGCGTGATGGCCGGCACCGCATTCCACATGGAGGAGCATCCATGGAACCGCTGATGTTGATCAAGGTCGGGGGGGCCGAGCTCGCGGAGGGCGACTGCCTGGAGCGCCTGGCCGATGCGCTGGCAGCCACGGCCCAGCGCAGCGCGCTGGTCATCGTGCACGGCGGTGGGCCCGAGATCGCCGCCCTCCAGCAGCGCCTGGGGTTGGTGCCCGCCTTTGTCGAGGGGCTGCGGGTCACCGATGAGGACTCGTTGCGTGTGGCCGAGATGGTGCTCTCGGGCAGCGTGAACAAGCGCTTGGCGGCCCGGCTGGTGTGCCGTGGCGTCAAGGCGCTGGGGCTCAGCGGCGTCGACGCCGGCCTGCTGCAGGCCCAGCGTCTCGCGCACCCCGCGGGTGATCTGGGGTGCGTCGGTGAGATCACATCCGTCCGCAGTGAGTGCTTGCGGGAGCTCATCGGTCTGGGCTATACGCCGGTCATCTCGCCGATCTCGCTGGGCAGCGACGGCAGGTCGTACAATGTCAACGCCGATCACGCGGCGCTCGCCATCGCCCAGGCGTTGGGCGCGGCCGAGATGGTCTTTCTCACCGATGTGCCCGGCGTGATGCGCGACGGGCAGGTGCTGGCGGGGATCACCGACCAGGAGGCGCAGGCCATGATCGCCGAGGGCGTCATCACCGGCGGCATGATTCCCAAGGTCACGTCGGCTCTGACGGCCATCGCGCGGGGCGTCGGGGTGGCACTCATCACCAACCTGGCGGGGTTGGCCGCCGGGAGCGGCACGCGCCTCGTGGCGCACGGGTAGTACGGGTCTCCATCCACACGTCGAAAGGGGACGGCAACCATGAACGGTCAAGAGATCAAGGCTCTGGACGAGCGCTATATCCTGCACACCTATGCGCGGGCGCCGTTTGTCATCGAGCGGGGCGAGGGCGTGCGCGTGTATGACACCGAGGGCAAGGCGTACCTCGATTTCGTGAGCGGTATCGCCGTGAATGCCCTGGGTTATGGCGATCCCGATGTGGTGGCGGCGGTGGCCGAGCAGTCCCAACGGCTGATGCACATCTCGAACCTGTACTACTCGGCGCCTCAGACGGCGCTGGCCCAGATGCTGGTGGAGCGCTCTTTCGCCGACAAGGTGTTCTTCTGCAACTCGGGCACCGAGGCCATCGAAGCGGCGCTCAAGTTCGCCCGCAAGTGGGCCAAGGTGAACCACGGCGAGCACAAGACGGGGTTCGTGGCCTTTGAGCGCGCCTTCCACGGGCGCACCATGGGCGCCCTCTCGCTGACGCCGCGCCCCAGCTACCAGGATCCCTTTCGCCCGTTGATCCCCGGCGCCGCCTTTGCCACCTACAACGACCTGGCTTCGGCCGAGGCGCTCATTACCGACGACACCTGTGCCTGTATCGTCGAGCCGGTGCAGGGCGAGGGGGGCGTGTATCCGGCGGATCCCGCTTTCCTCAAGGGGTTGCGCGCGCTGTGCGACCGTCACGGTGCCCTGCTGATTTTCGATGAGGTGCAGTGTGGGCTGGGGCGCACCGGTACGCTGTGGGCCCACGAGCCGTACGGCGTCACGCCCGATCTCATGACCCTGGCCAAGCCGCTCGGCGGTGGCCTGCCCATCGGCGCTACGCTGATGACGGACGCGGTGGCCGGTGCCATCGAGCCCGGCGATCACGGCAGCACCTTTGCCGCCAACCCCGTCGTGTGCTCCGCGGCGCAGGTGGTGGTGGAAAAGGTCGCGGCGCCGGCGTTCCTCGAGCGCGTGCGGGCGCTGGGCTCCTACGTCGAGGAATCGCTCCTCGAGCTGCAGCATCGCCATGCCTGCATCAAGGAGGTGCGCGGCCGCGGCCTCATCTGGGGGATCGAAGCGACGGTGGACGTGGGGCCGGCCATTGACGCGGGATTCGGCGAAGGACTGCTGACGTGCAAGGCGGGGGCGAACGTGCTACGCCTGTTGCCGCCCCTGGTGGTAAGTGAGGCCGACATTGATGAAGCGACTGCCATACTCGATCGCGCCTTTGCGGTACTCTAGCGCGTCGGATGCCAGCGGGGGGTGGGGCCGCGGCCCCACCCCCGCTGGCGAGCCCAATGGAGCGGGTGCCGCGCCCGCGGCGGGCGTGACGGTGCGCAAGGCGACGGTGCGCGACGTGCCGACCATGGCGCGCATCATCAACCACTGGGCCTCCCAGGGGATCATGCTCGCCAAGAGCCACCACCAGCTCTACCAGTACATTCGCGACTTTGTCGTGGCCACCCACGGCGATGTCGTGATCGGCTGCGGGGCGCTCCACGTGGTGTGGGAGGACTTGGCCGAGGTCCGCTCCATGGCAGTGGCGGACGGGTGGCACGGCAAGGGCGTGGGCTGGCGCATGCTACAGTGCCTGCTGGACGAGGCGCGGGAGCTCGGCCTACCCCGCGTCTTTGCCCTCACCTATCGCCAGTCGTTCTTTGCGCGCGCGGGGTTTCAGGTCGTGCCCCACGAATCGTTGCCCCACAAGATCTGGGGCGACTGCCTGAACTGCCCCAAGTACCCGAACTGTGACGAGATCGCCATGACGCTGGACCTGAGCGCCATTACGGCCGAGGATGATCGTGCGGAACGCCAGTAAGGCGGCATCTGACACGTGCGGCTTGGCACGGCGCACTGCTGTGGAGGCGCAGATCCTGCGAGCGAGGAGGTTGATCGGCGCAGTATCGTGATGCCCGCCCGGGCGAGCCCCGCCGCTAAGAAGGAGACAGACGCCATGGACGATCGTCCGCAGCCACTGATGGTATCTGAGCCGGGCTCGTTCGCCGCGTACACGGTGGCGCATCGCATGCCGCGCATCGTCAATGACGTCCTTGCCCGCCATGACTATCCCCCAGAGATCGTCGCCAGCCTGACGCACCTGCGCGCTACGCTGCCCGACGGGCGGGTGCCTGCGCCCGACCCACAGCTTCCCGATGCGGCGTACTGGCACGGCGCGTGGGCGCCGTGGGAGGGCGCCACCTGGCGCGCCCTGCCCTGGTTCTTTGCCGAGACGTACTTTTACCGGCTCCTCCTCGAGAGCGTGCGCTACGTGGCGGAGGGCCCCTGGCATGGCGTGGATCCCTTTGGCCCGCCCAAGCGCGCCGCGCTCACCGAGGGGCTGCCCGAGCTCGCGGTCTTTGTCGAGGCGCTGCATGCCATGACGGAGCGCGCGGAGCACTTTGCCCGCTGGTTCCATCGCGCCCTGTGGGGCAATCGCGCCGATCTCTCCAATGTGGTGGTCAGCGGGGGGACGTTCGACGCCGCCGTCCGCGCGGGGGTGCTCGTCGACCACACGGCAGAGGTCTGGACGCTCGTCTCCCAGGGGCTCGAGCGCGTCGACGTCGTGGCCGACAACGCCGGGCCCGAGCTCCTCGTGGATCTGGGGCTCATCGCCTTCCTCCTCGAGGAGGGGCTGGTGCGACAGGTGCACCTCCACCTCAAGCCGACCCCCTTTTTCGTGTCGGACGCCACCGTCCCGGATTTCCGGGAGACGGTGGCGGCACTCGAGCGCTCGTCCCAGGCGGGCGTGCGCCGCATCGCCGCACGCCTAAGGGATGCCGAGGCCGTGGGGCGGCTCACGCTCCACGACCACGCCTTCTGGACGCGCAGCCTCTTTTTCACCGAGCTGCCGGCGGACCTGCGCGCCGAGCTGGCGCAGGCGGGCCTCCTCATCCTCAAGGGCGACCTCAACTACCGCCGGCTGCTGGAGGACCGACACTGGCCTCCCACCACGGACCTGGCAGCGGTGACGCGCTCCATGCCGGCGCCGTTCGTCACGCTGCGGACGCTCAAGTCAGACGTGATCGTGGGGCTGCCGCCTGGACAGGCCGAGGCGCTGACCGCCGAGGACCCCGAGTGGCGGCTCAACGGGAGGCGGGGCGTCATCCACCTCGTGCGGTGACGCGGCGCGTCTGTTCGGCGCTGTGGATCGCCCCCCTCGCCGCGCCGCGTGCGGGAAGAGCATCTTCCGCGCCTGTCAAGAGCCATCCAGTTGGGAGGAGGGGACGCGGCGCGGCGCGCCCGCACGTTCGCCGCGGGGTAAACCCCGGTGCAAAGATGACCAAGCCCGCCTGCGCGGGCTCCGGTCCCAGCAGGTGGGCGCCGCGGTCGTCGTCCCGAGCGGAGCGAGGGACCTTGATGCACCGGAGGCGTCATCCTTCGCGGCTTTAGCCTGCGGCGTGCCGTGATACAGCGCTCTGAGAGCGGCGCGGGCTCAAGCGCAGCGGCGCGCCATTCTCGAGCTGCGGACGCACCCTGCTCGAGAGGTTGGGGGGTTGACAGGCCGCAATGTATGCTATAATGGGTGGTAACATGCCGATCAGGACTGTCACCCAAGTCACCCAGTACGTCAAGGACCTCATCGACAGCGATCTGTCGCTGGCCGATCTGTGGGTCGTGGGAGAAGTATCAAATCTGCGGCGGGCCCCCTCTGGGCACTGCTACTTTACCCTCAAGGACAGCGACTGCGAGCTGCGCTGCGTCATGTGGCGCATGCAGGCCAACCGGCTGGGGAGGCTGCCCGAACAGGGGGATCGTGTTCAGGCGCACGGGTACATCTCGGTCTATGAGCGGGGCGGGGTGTACCAGTTCTACGTCGATACGATTGAGCGCGACGGCATTGGCGATCTGTGGCGGGCGTTTGAGGAGCTGCGCGCCCGTCTCGCGGCGGAGGGGCTGTTCGCCGAGGCGCGCAAGCGCCTCTTGCCGCGCTGGCCGCGGCGCATCGGGGTGGTGACGTCCCCCTCGGGGGCGGCGTTCCAGGATATCCTGAACGTGCTCGCCGCGCGGTATCCGCTCGTCGAGGTGGTACTCGCGCCCAGCATGGTGCAGGGCAGTGAGGCGCCGGCCATGCTGGTGGCCGCCTTGGAGCGCCTGAATCGGCGGGACGACATCGACGTCATCATCGTGGCGCGGGGTGGCGGAAGTCTCGAGGATCTGTGGGCCTTCAATGACGAGAGAGTGGCCCGCGCCATCGCCGCGTCGCGCATCCCCGTCGTTACCGGCGTCGGCCACGAGACGGATATCACCATCGCCGATCTGGCCGCGGACCTGCGGGCCCCGACGCCGTCGGCTGCCGCCGCGGCCGTTGTGCCCGACGCGGCAGAGCTCGCGGCGTCGGTGGAGGTGATGGCGGCCACATTGGTCGACGGCATGATGGCACGTATCACGGCGCGACGGCAGGATCTGCAGCGGGCGGAGCGCCTGCTGCGCATCTATGATCCGCGCAGGGTGTTGGCCCAGCACCGTCAGCGCCTGGATGATCAGCTGCGCCGGGCCGTCGCGGCCATGGAGCATCGGAGTGCCATCAGGCGGGCGCGCCTGGCAGGGCTCGACGCGAGCCTGGTGGCACTCGATCCCCGGGCTGTGCTGGCGCGCGGGTATGCTAGTATTCGCGATGGCGTCACCGGCGCCGTGCTCAGCAGCGTGCGGGACGCCAAGCGTGATCAGGCGATTATCGTAGACTTGTATGATGGACAACTGGGCGCGCGCGTGACGGAGGTACGCCCGAGGAACCGTCGGTAGCCATCGGCACCGAGCTACGTGCTCCTTCGGCGGGCAGAGGCGTCGCGCAGTGCCCCTAGAGGAAGAGAGGCATGAGCAGCAGCATGGATGTCATCGAGTCCCTCAGCTTTGAAGACAGCTATGCACGACTGGAAGAAGTGATCGCAAAGCTGGAGGGAGGCGAGTTGTCGCTGGACGAGTCTGTGGCCCTGTTCGAGGAGGGCATGCGCCTCGCGGAGCATTGTGGCCACAAGCTCGATGATGCTGAACTCAAGGTGTCCCAGCTCCTCTCAGCCGTCGCCGATCAGGAGGCGGCGTCAGAGGACCTGTTTCCGGAGGGCTAGCCCCCGCGTGCCCTCCACATGAGGCGATCCTCGCGATGGCGGGAGGGTCGGGCCACCTCGAGGGCCCTTCTAGCGGCCCCCATCCCTTACAGCCGTCGTCGGCCACGCGGTCGCCTGGGCGATCGTCAAGACTGCCTTGCTCCCGCAAGGCGCAGGGTCTTGGCATCGTCTACCCCACTGGCGTGGAAATCGGTTTGCGCAGATAGTATGCGCCCCTCTGCTGGAGCAAGATCCACGTGATGAGCGACGCGCGGTAGCCGCGCTCGCGATACCCTAGGCGCTGGTGCAAGCGATGGGCGCCTGGGTTTTCGCGGTGCACGTGCAAACCCAACCACCGCTTGTGGTGGTCGCGCGCCCACGTCTCGGCGCAGGCGAGCAGCATCGTGCCGGCGCCACGGCCGCGCTCCTCAGCCAGGACGCCGATGGCGCGCACGTACACCTCGTCGCGCTGCACCGTGTAGCGTGGCAGCAGCAGCGCCAACGCCAAGCGCGGCATGCGCCACAGTCCCACGTGTCGCCAGGCGACGTGCCAGGCCAGGCGCCAGGGGGGCTGCGACTGGAGCTGGGGCGGCGCTGCGAGCAGCATCACGCCGACGATGCGCTCGCCGTCGCAGGCCACCCATACCCCCCGCCTGGTGGGATAGTCGTGGTGTAGGACGTGGGCGGCAACATCCTCGCCGACGCGCTGGCGGGGGCCGAACAGCAGGCGGAACTCGCTAGGAAAGGCGGCGACGAGGACGCGGGCAGCCGCGTCGAGGTCGCGCGGCCGGGCAGGTCGCACGACGAGGCCCGCGGCGTGCCCAGCGCCTAGCGATGCATCACGAGGGTCTGTGGCCACGCCGTCTCCTCCGGGGCGGTGCCCCCTACTCCGTGGGGGGGCCTGGGGTCTTGACCGGCAGTGGGGTGCGATCGGGCGTCGGCGTGTCGGTGGGCGCGGGCGTATGCGTCGGCTCGGGAGGCGGCGTCGGCGTGTTGGTGGCCACCGGCGTAGGCGTCAGTGTCGGGGTGCGCGAGGGTGTCGGCGTCCGCGTCCGTGTGGGGGTGCGGGTGCGCGTCGGGGTGCGCGAGAGCGTCGGCGTACGCGTCACGACGGGCGTATTGGTGCGCGAGGGCCCGGGCGTAAAGGTCGGGCGCGGCGTAAACGTCGGCTGTAGGGTCTCCGTCGGTCGGCCCATCGGAGTGACCGTGGGCGTGGGAGTGGGCGTCTCTTCGGGCGTCGTCTCGGTGACGAGCAGGGTATAGTGGCGCTCCGGCCCATACTGATCGGCGTTCGTGACGGTGATGACCGCCATCCCATCCTCCTCGGCCGTCAGGTCGACGCGTGAGGCGAGGGTGCCGGGGGCGGCATCATCGTTGGTATAGCTCTGCCCATTGGCCAACACCTCGAGGCGGGTGTCCACGCCGACGGCGAGATCGATGGTCTCGACGCGGTAGCTGCGGCCCGCCTTGACGCGGAAGGTGGCCCGATCGACGTCGCCCTCGGGATGAAAGGTGCGCGTCTGCACCTCCCCCAGGGATATGGGGGCGGGATCCGTGTCATCGGGCTCGTACGCGTCCCCAGCGGGGAGCTCGGTGGCCGTGGGCGTCGGGGGCTCGAGCGTCAGCTCGGGCGTGCTCGCTGTCGCCATCACCGCCGGGCTGACCGGGGCGGCGGCATCGGTAGGCGGCGCGCCGGGGCCCCGGTAAAAGAGGGCGGCCAGCACCAGCAGCGCCGCCGAGGCCATGCCCAGCATGGTGGGCACACCGGTGGTGGCGCCCATCACGATGCGCACCTGGCCCCACATGTGCTGATCGTGCACGTCGCGGAGGTCGCGCAGCATCGCCGCAGCCGTCTGGTAGCGGCGGTCCGGGTCCTTCTCCAGCGCCCTGACGACGATGGCGTTGAGCGATTGCGGCACGTCGGGGTTCAGGTGGCGGGCGGTGCCGCGACCACGCACATAGGGCTGGCCGGTAAGCATCTCGTACAGCACGAGCCCCACGGCGTACAGGTCGGAGCGCTGATCGAGGTATCCGGTGGTGCTCGCCTGTTCGGGCGACTTGTAGGCGGGCGTGCCCGGATGGCCGACGGCCCCCTGGGTGCGGTGCGTCTCGTGGCCCACCTGAGCGATACCAAAGTCGGTGAGCTTGGCGGTGCCGTCCTGCGAGAGGAGGATGTTGCTCGGCTTGATGTCGCGATGGACGATGTCACGCGCATAGATGGCCTCGACGGCCCGGCACAGGTCCATGGCGATGGCGATGGCTCGTTCGATGGGCAGGGGCTCGCCGGCATCGAGGAGCTGTTTCAAGCTGCCGCCATCGACGTACTCGAGGATCAGGTAGAGATCACCGTGAGGCCCCGTCTCGAGGGCATAGGCCGAGACGATGTTGGGGTGCGCAAAGCGGCTGGTGACCTGCGCTTCTTTGCGAAAGCGCGCCTGGTACGCCTGCCGGTGTTCCGGCGACAGGAAGGTGGCGTCGTGCAGCAGCTCTTTGATGGCGACGGGCCGGTCCATCCCCGCATCATGGCCAAGATAGACCTGCCCAAAGCCACCCTCGCCGATGACGGACGTAATTGTGTACCTGCCAGCGAGCAGTGAGCCGGGGCTTGGCACAACAGATCCTTTCCAGTGGGCCCACCTCGGGATGGTTCGTGGGGTCTCGCTAGCCCATGCGTCGGCGCACTATAGCATCTCTCGAGGGTTACGGCAACTTGACGGACGCCGCGGACGCTCTGGGCGGGCCTGTCCGCCTGCCGATAATCGTTTGACACGCCCCTGTCGGCACGCTATCATCGATCAGGGGTTGATAGCGAGGAGTTGCTCGTGGTGGAATGGCGGCAGATTGCCGCGGCGCGCCGGCTGCTAGAGAGCGAATCGGGCGCCGTCCTCCGGGATTGGGGCGGGCGGGTGCCCGTCGTGTTGGCCTATCCGAACAGCTATGCCGTGGGGATGTCGAGCCTGGCGGTGCACGGGCTGTATGGCTGGCTCAACGCGCTCCCGGGCGTCGTGTGCGAGCGCGCCTTTGCGGGGCTGGGGCGGCGCGTGGCGCTCCGCGACGAGCCCATCACCCTCGAATCGCAGCGGCCGCTGCAGGATGCGGCCGTTGTGGCCTTTTCCGTGTCCTTCGAGCCCGACTATCTCAACGTCATCGCCATGCTGCGGGGAGCTGGTATCCCCCTCCGTGCCGCCGACCGCGCGGAAGGGGATCCCCTGGTCATCCTGGGGGGGCCTGCCGTCTCGGCCAACCCCGAACCGCTGGCGCCGCTGGCCGACGCCATCCTCATCGGCGAGGCGGAAGAGGTGCTGGCTGACCTCATCGCGCCAGTGCGGGAGGGGTGGAGGCAGGACCGCCGTGCGCTACTCGAGGCGCTGGCGGAGGTGCCGGGGGTCTATGTCCCCCTCGTCTACGAGGGCGGGGCCATCCCAAGGCGCGTGCTGAGCGATCTCGATGCCTATCCCCTCGCCACCCGCATCTATGCGCCCCGGGCCGAGTTTGGCGATATGGCGCTGATCGAGATTGCGCGGGGCTGTGGGCGCGGGTGCCGCTTTTGCCTGGCGGGCTACTGGTACCGGCCCGCTCGTGATCGCAGCTTGGAGGTGATCGTCGCCCAGGCGCGCGAGGCGCTCCGCCACCGCCGCAAGATCGGCCTGGTGGCCGCGGCGACCTCGGACTATGGCCGGATCGACGAGCTCGTCGGCGCGCTGCGCGCCATGGGTGCCGATATCTCGGTCTCCTCGCTGCGGGTGCGTCCCCTCTCGCCGGTGCTGGTGCGCGCCCTTGCCGAATCCGGCGCGCGCACCATCACCCTGGCCCCGGAGGCGGGGACGGAGCGCCTGCGCCGCGCCATCAGCAAGGGGATTAGCCATGACGACATCATGGCGGCGGTGGCGTTGGTCGCTGACGAGGGGTTCGAGGCGCTCAAACTCTACTTCATGGTGGGGTTGCCCGGCGAGACGGATGGCGACATTCAGGGGCTCATTGACCTCATCGGCGAGATCCGAGGCGCCTTTGCCCGCAACATCGTCGTTAGTGTGACGCCGTTCGTCCCCAAGGCGCACACGCCCTTTGAACGGCGGGCCATGGCGTCGGTGGAGGAGCTGCGCGAGCGCTTGGACCGTATCGGCGCGGCGATGGGGGCGCTACGAGTCGAGTTCCGTGCCGAGGACCCCGACGCGTCGCGGTGGCAGGGCGTGCTAGCGCGGGGGGACCGGCGCCTTGGAGAGGCGTTGCTCGTGGCGCCCAGGCCCACGCCCAAGGGGCTGGCGCGGGCCATGGAGCGCCAAGGCCTCGACCCCGCGGCCTACCTGGTGGAGCGCCCAGCGGAGGCGCCCCTGCCGTGGGATTTCGTGGGGGGTGACGAGCCCGAGTGCTCGTGAGGAGAGGCGACGATGCTGCGCGTGGAACAGGATGGGCTGGTCTGGTATACCCTCGCCTCGTACGCCGGCCTGCCGGTGGTACACGGCGCCTTCACACGTCTCGGCGGCGTCAGCCGAGAGCCGTTCGCCAGCCTGAATGTCGGCGGCCATGTCGGCGATGACCCGGCGGCGGTGGCCGCCAACCACCGTGCCATCTATGCTGCCCTGGGGGTCGATCCTGCCCGCGTGGTGTCCGCCCGGCAGGTGCATGGCGACCGCGTGGCACGGGTGGGCGACGCCGATGTAGGGCGTACCCTCGAGGCCACCGACGCCCTGATCACCGATGCCCCCGACGTGCTGCTGGTGCTGCGCTTTGCCGATTGCGTCCCCGTCTGGCTGTACGACCCCCAGCACCATGCCATCGGCCTGGCGCACGCGGGGTGGCAGGGGACGGCGCGCTGCATCGCCGCCAAGACGGTGTGCGCTATGGGCGAAACGTTCGGCTCGCGTCCCGAGGACATTCGGGCGGGCATCGGGCCCGCCATCGGCCCGTGTTGCTACGAGGTCGGGACGGACGTCATCGAGGCGCTGCGCGCCGCCATCGTCGACGCCGAAGGATTGCTGCAGCAGCGTACCCCCCACACCGCGCACCTCGACCTGTGGCGGGCGAACGCCGTCCAGCTCAGCGCCGTGGGGGTGACGCATATCGAGGTGGCCGGCCTGTGCACCGCGTGCCATGTGGACGCCTTCTACTCGCACCGTCGTGAGGCGGGGCGTACGGGGCGCTTTGCGGTGGTCGCCGGCCTGGAGGAGCGGTCGTGACGCAAGACATCGTACCCGACGACGCACTACAGGAGCGCATCGCCGCCAACCTGGCTGCCGTGGAGGAGCGCATCGCCGCGGCCTGTGCGCGCGCCGGGCGTGCGCGCAGCGGGGTGACCCTCATCGCCGTCACCAAGACGCGCTCGCTCGCCGAGATCGTCGCCGCCTATCGCTGTGGCGTGCGCGACTTTGGTGAGAATCGCGTGGAGGAGGCCGCGGACAAGGTGCCGGCCCTGCGGGCGGCGTTCCGTGCGGACCCGGCCACCTGGCACATGATCGGCCACGTGCAGCGCCGCAAGGCGCGTGACGTGGTGGCGCTCGCCGACCTGACGCATTCGGTCGACTCGCTGCGCCTGGCGACGCGGCTCGATCGCGTGGCGGGGGAGGCGGGCAAGCGCCTGGCGGTCCTCCTGGAGGTCAACGTTTCGGGGGAGGAGAGCAAGTTCGGGTTGTGTGCCCGGGACACGGCGGACGAACCCGCCTTCATGGCGACGGCGCGCGAGATCGCCGCGCTGCCCAACGTCGACGTCCGCGGGCTCATGACCATGGCGCCCATCGTCGCCCACATGGAAGAGGCGCGTCCCGTGTTTGCGCGGCTGCGCTACCTGCGCGATGCCCTGCGTGACGCCACCGGGCGCGATTGGCCCGAGCTCTCCATGGGGATGACCGACGACTATCCCGTGGCGGTGGAGGAGGGCGCCACCATGGTGCGCATCGGCCGGGCCGTTTTCGCCTGACGCAGGCACGGGGACCCGCGCCCCGCTGCGATCTCGGGGCGCTGTCGTCTCGGGGGGCATCGCCGCGGTGACCTGCGCGCGCCGTCGCATGCAACGGACAATCTGGGAGGGTGGACGAACTCGATGAGCGATATCACGGATGCACGCATTGCTTTTGTGGGCGGCGGCGCCATGGCCGAGGCGTTCATTGGCGGGCTGCTGGCCAAGGGGTTGGCGGCGCCGCAGCGCGTCATCGCCAGTGACCCGGTGGCCGAGCGCCGCGAGCACCTGACGGGGAGCCTGGGTATCGCCACCACCGCCTCGAACGGTGAGGCGGTGCGGGATGCCGATGTCGTCGTGCTCGCCGTCAAGCCCCAGGTGGCGGGGCGCGTGCTGGAGGACCTCGCCGCCGCCGACCTGGCGCCCCAGGCGCTCCTCGTCACTTTTATCGCCGGTGTGCGTATCGCCACCCTCCGCGCTGCACTCGGGGAGCGCCCCGTCGTGCGGTTGATGCCCAACACCCCCGCCCAGATCGGTGAGGGGATCGCGGCGTGGACGGCGACCGCCGACTGTAGCGCGGCGCAGCGTGCTCTGGCGCGGGCGATGATCGGCGCGCTGGGCGAAGAGGTGTACGTCGACGATGAGGCCTCCCTCGACATGGCCACCGCCCTCAGCGGCTCGGGGCCTGGCTATGTGTTCCTGTTCATCGAAGCGCTCATCGACGCCGGCGTGCGCATCGGTTTGGCGCGGCCGGTGGCCGAACGGCTGGTGCTGCAGACGGTCAAGGGGTCGGCCCTCTACGCCCAGCGCAGCAGCCAGCACCCCGCCATCCTGCGGAACGCCGTGACCTCGGCCGGCGGCACCACCGCCGAGGGGCTGCACCACTTGGAGAAGGGCGGGCTGCGGGCGGCCATCGAGGATGCTGTCGCCGCGGCCTATGCGCGGGCGAGGCAGTTGGGAGGGCCAGAACACCCATGAGACTCTTGTTCACGTTTGTCAACATTCTTGCCCAGGTGCTCAACCTCGCTATCCTGGCCCGCGTGCTCCTGTCCTGGATCCCGCTGGACCGCGACAACGCCGTGGTGCGCATCGTCTACGAGGTCACCGAGCCGATTCTGGGGCCCATCCGCCGGGTGCTCCCGCCCCTGGGGGGGCTGGACCTTTCGCCCATCGTGGCGCTCGTCCTCATCCAGGTGCTGCAGCGCGTGCTGCTGACCATCATCGTGGGCCTGGCCTAGGTCAGAGAGGAGTCGCGTGGCCACCGGTTCCGCCGCTGGGAAAGCCATTCTGCTGGGCGAGCATGCCGTGGTCTATGGACGGCCGGCCATCGCCGTGCCGTTGAGCGATCTACGCGCTACGGCCGAGGTATGCGCTGCGGCAGGCGGCGACGGGGTGTGCATCCGCGCGCTCGACCTGGGGAAGGAGTATGACCTCGCGGAGCGCTACGCAGACCCTGCCGCAGAGGCGCTCCAGGCCACCGTGCGGAACGCGCTGGCCTACCTCGGCGTCGACGCGACCGCCGGGGGCCTGGCGATCACAGTGCGCTCGCGCATCCCTGTGGCGCGGGGGCTGGGGAGCGGCACGGCGGTGGCGACGGCCGTCGTACGCGCCCTGGCCCAGCACCATGGCCGGCAGCTGCCGGCGCCCGTCGTGTCGGACCTCGTCTTTCGCACGGAGGTCATCCTCCACGGGGCGCCGAGCGGCGTCGACAATACCGTCGTCGCCTACGAGCGGCCCGTGTGGTTTCGGCGCGGCCGCGCGCCAGAGCTGCTGGCTCTCGACGGCGACGCGCTGGTGCTCGCCATCGCCGATACCGGCGTGCCGGCGAACACTCGGGAGGCCGTGGCGGCCGTGGGGGCGCGCCACGCGGCGGATCCGGAGGGTATCGAAGCGCGGTTCGACGCCATCGGTGCGCTGGCCGAGGCGGGGCGCGCCGCCCTCCGCGGGGGCGATATGGCGCGGCTGGGCGACCTCATGACGCAGAACCACGAGCACCTGCGGGCCCTGGGCGTGTCCACGCCGGCCCTCGATGGCATCGTCGGCGCTGCCCTGGCGGCGGGCGCCCTGGGCGCCAAGCTGTCGGGGGGTGGCCGCGGGGGGTGCGCCATCGCCCTGACGACCACGACGACGCGAGATGCCGTTGCTGCCGCCATGGGGGCCGCCGGGGCGGTGCAGGTGCACGTCACGGAGGTCCACACGGGAGGCGCACGGTGCGGCGTTCCACCGCCTACCGCCAGGATCGGGGCGCCATGCTGATCGGTATCGACGCCAGCCGGGCGGTCGCCGCCGAGCGGACCGGCACCGAGAACTATTGCCTGCACCTCATCCGCGCGCTGGTGGAGCTCGGCAGCGCCCACCGCTTCCGGCTGTACCTGAACGAGCCGCCGACGGATGACGCCCTGCCGTGCGGCGACGGCGTCGAGTGGCGTCTCATCCCCTTCCCGCGGTTGTGGACGCACCTGCGCCTGGGGTGGGAGGTGACGCTGCGCCCGCCCGACGTGCTGTATGTTCCCAGCCACGTGATTCCTCTCATCCACCCCCGGCGTTCCGTGGCCACGGTGCACGATCTGGGCTACCTGTACTATCCCGAGGCCCATACGCGCTGGTCGCGCTGGTATCTGGGCTGGTCGACGCGGCACAACGCGCGCGCGTCGCGGCGTGTCATCGTGGATTCCCTGGCCACCCGTGATGATCTCGTGCGCTGGTACGGGGTGGACCCCGCCAAGACGGTGGTGGCCTATCCCGCCGGAGTGCGCGACCTGGCGCCGGTGGCCGACCCGGACAAGATCGCCTCCGTGCGCCGTCGCTACGACACCGGGGAGCGCTACGTGCTCTATGTGGGCACGCTGCAGCCGCGCAAGAACCTCGAGACGCTGGTGCGTGCCTTTGCTCAGCTGGCGCGGCGGAGCCTCCTCCCGCGGGACACGCGGCTCGTGTTGGCCGGACGCCGTGGCTGGCTCACGGAGGAGCTCGATGCGGCCATCGCCGCCTCGGGCTGCGCGGAGCGCATCGTCCTGCCGGGATACGTGGCGGGGGAGGATCTGGCCACGCTGCTGAGCGGCGCGTTGGCCTTTGTGATGCCGAGCTGGTACGAGGGATTCGGGCTGCCGGTGCTCGAGGCGATGGCGTGCGGCACGCCGGTGGTGTGTTCACGCGCCGCCTCGCTGCCCGAGGTGGCCGGTGATGCGGCGCTCCTGTTCGATCCGGCGGACGAGGGAGGCCTCGCTGCAGCGTTGGCGCGCCTGGCCGCCGAGCCCGCCCTCCGCGCCGAGCTCGCGCTGCGCGGCCTGCGTCGCGCGCGAGCATTCACCTGGGAGCGCTGCGCCGAGATCGTCCTGGCGACGCTCGAGGAAGTGGCGAGTGAGGGGGCACGTGGAACGTAGGGTGGTGGACATTCTCGGGATCTGTATCGACGATGTGACCATGGCCGAGACGCTGGCCGCCATCGAGGCGTACATCGCTGAGGGTGGCCCGCACCAGATCACGACGGTCAACCCCGAGTTTGTCGTCGAAGCGCAACGGAACGCCCCATTCCGCGTAGTGCTTGAGGGGTGTGACCTCGCCCTGCCCGATGGCATCGGCCTGCTGTGGGCGGCGCGCGTGCTGGGGCAATCCCTGCGCGAGCGCGTCGCCGGATCGGATCTCGTGCCGGCGGTGGCGCGCCTGAGCGCGCGGCGCGGGTACCGCCTCTACCTGCTGGGCGCGGCGCCCGGGGTGGCCGAGCGGGCCGCCGAGAACCTCGTGCGCGACTGCCCCGGCCTGCAGATTGCCGGCACCTATGCCGGGTCGCCCTCGCCGTGTGAAGAGGACGACATCGTGGCGCGCATCGTCGCCGCCGATCCCGACGTGCTCTTTGTGGCCTATGGGGCCCCGCGGCAGGATCTCTGGATCTATCGCAACCTGCACCGCCTCGGCGTGCCGGTGTGCATGGGGGTGGGGGGCACCTTTGACTTTATCGCCGGCGTCGCCGTGCGTGCGCCGCTGTGGATGCGTCGTATGGGGTTGGAGTGGCTGCATCGCCTCTGGCGCCAGCCGTGGCGGTGGCGCCGCATGTTGGCCCTGCCCCGATTCGTCGCGCTCGTCGCTGCACAGAGACTGTCGCTTGGCGCGAGGAGGTTGTGAGCATGCGTCGTATCGTACTAGCATGCCTGATGGTGCTAACCCTGTGGGGCCTCGCCGGTGCTGCCCTGGCCCAGGGTGACCCCGTCACAGTCGATAATGTCGATGTCTATGCCGTCGTGCTCAGTGATGGCCGCCTCGACGTGCGCTACACCCTCACCTTTACCGAGAACGAGGCCGGACGCGACCGCATCCGTGAGCTCGGGAGGTTCGATCAACCCCACACCATCGTCTCCACCAGCGGCAGTGGTCCCGACGGCGCCTTTACGGTGAACCTTACCGGTGGCCCCGAGATCTATGAGGTCAATTTCGAGCAGCCGACGCGCCGTGGCGAGCAGTACGTGATCCAGGTGCGCTACGCCATCGATCGCTCCGTCTTTGACGACACGCAGATCAACGGGCAGCCCTATCGCGTCATCGCCTGGGCGCCGTTCGAGTGGGCGCTGCCCATCGCGCGGCAGGAGATTCGCTACATCTTGCCCATCGAGCTGCCTGAAGGCGTTGACGAAGCGGAAGAGGTCACCGACGCCATCGTCGATGCCACCGGCTTGATCACGGAGGACACGGCGCAGTTCGACCGCTGGGTCTATTTCGCCACGCCCGACGAGCCGAGCGGCAACACCTACCTATCGATCCTTGTGCGGGAGGACAACCTGGCGCCGCAGCAGGCAATGCGGCCCGTCTTTTACCTGCCGGCGGCCGTCATCAGCACCACCCAGGCGACGCCCATCCCCCTGCGGCCGACACCGGGCGAGCCGCAGCCGACAGCTACGCCGGCGCCCCTCCTGGCGCTGACACCGGAGGCGCGCGGGCTCGTCGGGTGCGTCAGTGCGCCGGTGGTCCTCGGGGTGTTGGGCGCCCTGGCCTGGGGCCTGCGTCGGCGCAAGCCCGAGCCCACCTATGAGCCGCCCGAGATCGAGATCGAGACCTTTCAGACGCCCGGTGTGGTGCCCAGCCTGAACGCCATCGAGACGGCGTTCTACATGGGCAACTCGACCAAGACGATCACCCTCATCGTCATGGCCCTCGAGCGGCGCGGGATCATCAACATCGTCAACCGCGTGCCGCTGCAGCTCGAGGTGCTCCAGCCCGACGCGCAGATGAACGCCTATGAGCACGCCCTGGTGGACGCCATCCTGGAGGACGGCACCATCGACAAGGCGCGGATACCCACCATCCTCGAGGCGGTGGCCAGCGTGGTGCAGCCCAAGATGTGGAACGCCGACCCCGAGGCCACCCGGCGCACCTACCAGAAGCACATCGACAATGCGTGGGACGAGTACCAGCGCGAATGGCGGCGCAACCCCACGCCGACGGTGCGACCGGTGTTCATCGACTGGATCTTTCTCAGTGGGCGGTCGCTCCCCCGCACGGTGTCGGTGGGTGGCGGGGCCGCCGCCGGCCCGCGGGAGCCGGGGCCGATGGTGCGCGCTGCCGAGGAGGCGATCCGCCCCCTCGAGAGTATGGCCACCGAGCTCGCCCAGGGCGTGGAGCAGACCATCACCGGCACGGTGCAGCGCATCGAGGAGGGGGTGGGTCGCATCTTTGGCGACACCCCCCAAATCGGCGAGGCGGGCTATGATGCCTGCCACTCGGCGTGTCACAGCGCCTGCCACTCGGCGTGCGTCCACGACGCGTGTCACTCGGCCTGCGTCCACGACGCCTGCCATAGCGCCTGCCACTCGGCGTGCGTGTGTCACAGCGCCTGTCACAGCGCGTGTCACTCGGCCTGTGTGAGCCGGTTCTAGGGGCAATACCTTTCAAATAAGCCTCAGCGCCTCGCGATACGGCCCACGAGGCTGAGGCAAATGGGCATGCTCCGGCCGCTTGCGCTTGTAGTTCGACAGCTTGCGCTTCACCCGCGGGTTGCGGCGGGGGCGCCGTGGCGGCAGCAGCGTGCGGGTCATGTCGCCCAGCAGCCGCGCGTGCAGTTGGGGCAGTTCTTCGGGCGCCGTCATCTGGAACTCGGGCACGGCATCCTG
>DUUT01000157.1 GCA_012841405.1 Chloroflexota bacterium | reverse complement strand
GGGCCGCCGAGACGCTGGGGCTTGACGTCGCGGCGGAAGCCGACCGGCTGCGGGCCGAGATCTGGGCGACGTGGGAGATCGACCCCCACGTGTTGGCCCTCGTGGACCGGGTACGGGAGCGTTACCGCGTGGCGATGCTGACCAACGCGACGGACGCCATGGAGGATCTGCTGGCGGAGCGCTACGGTGTCGCCGACCGCTTTGAGGCCATCGTGAACTCGGCGCGGGTGGGCGTGGCCAAGCCAGACCCGGCCATCTATGCCGAGCTGTTGCGGCGGCTCCGCCTGGAAGCGGGCGAGGTGATGTTTATCGACGATCGCGCCGAGAATGTGGCGGCGGCGGCCTCCCTGGGCATGCACGTGGCCTGGTTTCTCGGCGCCGCCGAGTTGGAGCGTCAGCTCGAGCCCTACCTCAGGTCGAGCGCGGCGCGCGCAGCACGCGACGGGGCCCCGTCGTAACCGCCCACCCGGGCTATGAGGCCGGGGACGCGACACACACCGAACCGATGGAGGATCTCATGACCGACAGAGTGGAAACGCGCAGGAGAACCTCGAGGGGCGTGGCCCCTGGCGAACGGTACCAATCCGGGGAGTATGATGGCGCGCCGCGATGCGCGCTACCCTCCCCATTCTTTGGGAGACCATGGTATGCTGCACGTTTCCGATCTGACCAAAGCCTATGGCGATCACCTGCTCTTTGAGCGGGTGAGTTTCGTCGTCAACGCCGGGGAGCATGTGGGGCTCGTGGGGCCCAACGGCTCGGGCAAGACGACGCTCTTGCGTATCCTCGCCGGGGAGGAGACGCCCGATGCGGGCAGCGTCCGCTACGATGTGCCGCGCACCCGGGTGGGCTACCTGCCCCAGGCCATCGCGTACGGGCCCGATGATACCGTGCGCGACGTGCTGGGCGGCGCCAGCGTCAACGATCCCGATGCCCTGGCGACACGCCTCGAGCACCTGGCCGTCGCCCTGGGGAACGCCGCGGCGCAGGGCGCCCCGACCGACCAGTTGGAAGCGGAGTACACCGCCGTCCTCGAACGGCTGAGCCAGCCGGCGCTGCTCCTGCCCGAGCACCTCCTGGCGCAGGTGTTGGCGGGGCTCGGGCTGGCCCACGTGGCGCCCGACACGCCGGTGCGCATCCTCAGCGGGGGGCAAAAGACGCGCCTCGGCCTCGCGCGGTTACTGCTCGAGCGTCCCCTCTTTCTCTTGCTGGACGAGCCCACCAACCACTTGGACATCACCGCCCTGCAGTGGTTGGAGGAATACCTGCACAGCTATGAGGGCGGGATGCTGATCGTCTCGCACGACCGCACCTTCCTCGACCGCACCGTCACCGGTATCCTCGAGATGGACCCCGAGGAGCACGCCGTCTCACCGTATCCCGGGACCTATAGCGACTATGCCCGCACCAAAGAGCGCGAGCGCGAGCGCCTGCGCCAGGAGTATGCGGCGCAGCAGGAGCGCATCGCCCAGCTCGAGGGCGCCGTGCGGCAGCTCAAGGGGCACGCCCGCTCCATCGAGCAGGGCACGATCCACTTTCACTACCGCAAGCGAGCCAAAAAGGTCGCGCGCCAAGCGGTGATGCGCCAGCGGCGCATCGAGCGTCTGATCGCCTCGGAGGAGTACATCGAAAAGCCCCGCGGCGACGCCTGGACGCTCAAGCTGGATTTTGTCAACACTCCCCCTTCTGGGCAGGATGTCGTCACGCTGGAGGGGGTGGCCAAGGCGTACGCTGGGCACACCCTCTTTGCCGACGTGCACCTCATCCTGCGCCGCGGCGAGCGGTTGGCGTTGGTCGGGCCCAACGGCGCCGGCAAGACGACGCTGCTGCGCCTCATCAGCGGCCATGAGGCGCCCACCGCGGGGGTGGTGCGCCTGGGTGCCAACGTGCACCTCGGGTACTTTTCCCAGGAGCAGGAGCTCCTCGATTGGGACCGGACACCCCTGGAGACGGTGCGCGCGCTGGCCCCCCTGGATGAGACGGACGCCCGCAGCTTCTTGCACTTTTTCCTCTTCCAGGGGGACGAGGTGTTTGTCCCCGTTGGGCAGCTGAGCTACGGCGAGCGCGCCCGCCTCGCTTTGGGCACCTTGGTGTTACAAGGGTGCAACCTCCTGCTCCTCGACGAGCCGATCAACCACCTCGATATCCCCTCGCGGGAGAGCTTTGAGCAGGCGTTGTCGGCGTTCGAAGGCACGGTGCTGGCGGTGGTGCACGATCGCTACTTCATCGAGCATTTCGCCACGGGTATCTGGGCCGTGGGGGGCGGCACCATCCGCCGCTTTGTGGATCTAGAGGATCTGCAGCGCGCGGGACTGTACGACGCGACGCTGACGGAACCGGACGACGCGCCCGGACGTCCAGCGGTCAGCTGATGCGTTCCGGCGACCTGCGGGCACGCGCAGCGCGCCCAAGCGGGTGCCCCGCCACGGCATGGCGACCGCCGGAAATGGGGCGTGGCGCGACCGCCGAGGCGGCATCGCACGATACCACCGAGCGCCGCCGCGAGACACCCGGTGCGGCGCCAGCAACGAGAAGGCCATGAACAACGAGCCGAGAGAGCCGTTTGCGTTGGAGCCCCTCCCGGACGATCGTCCGAGGCGGGGCGCGGGGGCCCTGAGCGCCATCGGCCAAGGGGTCGTGACGGGGCTGCTGCTCATTGCCCTAGGGGCGCTGCTGGCTGTCCTAGCGGCGCTGGGCGTCTATGCCTACTATGCCCGCGACCTCCCCATGCCCGATGAGATGGTGCAGCGTAGCGCCCTCTTCAAGAGCACCAAGATCATGGATCGCCATGGCCGCGTGCTCTACGAGGTGTTCGATCCCTATGGCGGACGGCGCACCCTCGTACGCTACGAGGAGTTGCCCCAGGTCGTCATCGAGGCCACGGTGGCCACCGAGGATGCCACCTTTTTCACGAACCCCGGCTTTAGCCCGTTGGCCATCGCCCGGGCCCTGTATGACGATCTGCGCCGGGGGGAAATCGTCTCGGGGGCCAGCACGATCACCCAGCAGCTCGTCAAAAACCTCTTCCTGACCAACGAGACGACGGTGGAGCGCAAGGTCAAGGAGGCCATCCTCGCCGCCGAGATCACCCGCCGCTACGACAAGACCGAGATCCTGGCCGTCTACCTCAACGAGGTCTACTTTGGGAACCTCGCTTATGGCATCGGCTCGGCGGCGGAAACCTACTTTGGCAAGGACGTCTCCGCGCTCTCCCTGCCAGAGGCGTCGCTGCTCATCGGCCTCATCCAGTCGCCCGTGGCCTACGATCCCTATGTGGCGCCCGATGCCGCCATCGGCCGGCGCGCCACCGTGCTGCGCCTCATGCGCGAGCGGGGGTACATCACCCGCGCTGAGGAGGAGGCGGCCCGGGAGGCGCCGCTGGACCTCAAGCCGCCGACGATCACCATGGAGGCACCTCACCTGGTGATGCACGTGCGGGAGGATCTCGAGGCGCGCTTTGGTGCCGACGTGCTCTACAAGGGGGGGCTACAGGTCTACACTACCCTCGATCTGGATCTTCAGCGCCAGGCGGAGGACGCCATCCGCACGCACCTGCCCGCGCTGCAGGAGCGGGGCGCCTCCAACGCCGCGCTGGTGGCCATCGATCCGCGCACCGGGGATGTGCTGGCCATGGTGGGGAGCGCCGACTTTTGGGACAGCGCCATCAGTGGCCAGGTGAACGTGGCCACGAGCCAGCGGCAGCCCGGCTCGACGATCAAGCCGCTGACGTACCTCGCCGGCATGGAGCAGCACGGCTGGGGCCCGGCGACGATGCTCATGGACGTCGAGACCTCCTTTCCCGACGGCGCCAACCCGCCCTATCGCCCGGTAAACAATGATGGCAAGTTCTGGGGGCCGATGTCGCTGCGCGCCGCTCTGGGCAACTCGCGCAACATCCCCGCGGTGTGGGCGCTCCAGCAGGTGGGCCTGCCGGGCCTCCTAGAGATGGCGGAGCGCCTCGGCATCCGCTCGCTCACCCTCCCCGACTATGGCCTGTCCCTCACCCTGGGCGGCGGCGAGGTGACCCTGCTCGAGATGACCGGGGCCTATGCCTGCCTGGCGGCCGGCGGGGAGCGTGCGGCGCCGCGCACCATCCTGCGCATCGAGGACCAGAACGACCACGTCCTGCAGGCGGAGGGAGAGCTGGTCCGCGAGTGCGTCCTCGATCCGCGCCACGCCTACCTCATGACCGATATGCTGGCCGACGCCGAGGCGCGGGTGGCCGCCTTTGGGCGCGATAACGTGCTCGCGCTCGACTTTCCGGCGGCCGTCAAGACGGGGACGACGAACGACTATCGCGATGGCTGGGCGGTGGGCTATACGCCTGACCTCGTCGTGGGGGTATGGGTGGGCAATAGCGACAACACCCCCACGCAGCGCCTCTCCGGGGTACGGGGAGCCGGCGTCATCTGGCGCGACGTCATGGAGCGGGCGCAGGGCAACCGCCCGCCGGTGGCATTCCCCCGGCCCGAGGGTATCGTCGAGGTCGAGGTGTGCGCCGTGTCCGGGCATCCGCGCACCGACCTCTGCCCGGCGAGCCGCACCGAGCTGTTCCTCGCCGATGCCGTGCCCGAGGGGGAGATGTGCCCCGTACACCGGCGCGTGCGCATCTGTACGGCGACGGGGCAGGTGGCCAGTGCCTATTGCCCCGAGGATGCCGTCACCGAACGGGTCTTTGAGGACTATGGCCCCGAGTGGGAGGAATGGGCGCGCGGCCGGGGGCTGGAGATACCGCCGCGGCAGGAGTGTCCGCAGCACCTCCCCCCGACACGGGTGCACATCGCGGCGCCAGGGGTGGCCGCGGGCGTGATTGACGTGCGCGGCGCGGCCGACATCCCCGCGTTCGACCACTATGTGGTGGAGTATGGTATGGGGCACGATCCACAGACGTGGGGCTCGGTGACGGGACGGGTCACCGAGCCCGTGACGGAGGGACTGCTGGCGCGCTGGGATACGCGCAGCGTGCCGGATGGGGAGTACACGCTACGCTTGTTGGTGACGGAGTCCCAGGGGGCGGTACACGAGGCGCGCACGACGCTGCGCATCGCCAATGCGGTGCCCGCGCCGACGGCCACGCAGGTCCCGCCGACGCTCGCCCCGCCGACGGCGACGCCAACGGTCCCGCCGAGCCCCACCGCAGAGCCGTCGCCGACGGTAGGCGAGACGCCTAGCCTGGTGCCCACGGCAACACCGCCGCCCCCAACGCCGACGACGCCGCCAACGGAGCCGCCGACGGCCACGGATACCCCCGAGCCCACGCCGGAGGAGGGCGCCTCCCCGACGCCAACGGAGGCCGCTACCTCACCCGACGCGCCGCCTACCGAGCCGCCCGCAGCGGAGCCGCCCCCGACGCCCATCGTGGGCCCGCCGCCCAAGGTGGTGGACTGAGCGAGACGAAAAAGGGGCGCCACCCACACGGGTGGCGCCCCTAGATCTCAAGGAGATCAGGGCAGGTAGCTCAACGGGTCGCGGCGTACGCCGTTGACAATGACCTCAAAGTGCACGTGCGGGCCCGTCGAGTTGCCGGTGCTACCGCACAGGCCGATGGTGTCCCCCCGGTTCACCGACTGCCCCGCTTCGACGTAAAAGGCGCTGAGGTGCGCATAGCGGGTCTGGTAGCCGTTCCCGTGGTCGATGACGATCATGTTGCCATAGCCCGTACGGCTCGACTGGAGCACGGCGACATAGCCCGAATCCGACGCCACGATGGGCGTGCCCTGCTTGGCGGCAATGTCGAGGCCGTTGTGGCCCGTCCAGAAGCGCTGGGTGATGCGGCCACTCATGGGCCAGGCAAAGCGCCCAGAGCCCACGGCGGCGTCGCGCGGGGCTGGCACGTTGGCCGTCGTGGTGGCCACGGTGCGCTTGGGCACGTAGGGCTTGACCCCGCCGGGGATGATGAGCGCCTGGCCGACCTCGAGCGGCGCGCCCTCGGTGAGGCCGTTGCCGGCATAGCCCGTAATGACCGACGGGTCCACCTTGTAGGTGGAGGCGATGCTTTGGATGGTCTCCCCGCGCGTCACGATGTGGTAGGCGCCATCGACGGGCAGGATGTTGAGCTGTTGGCCGATACGCAAAAAGTCGGGGTTATCGGCCAGGGCCGGGTTGGCCCACAGCAGCGAGGTACCCTTGAGGCCAAAGCGCTCGGCGATGCCCAGGGGCGTATCGCCGGCCTGCACGGTGTAGACGATCACCGAGGTGCGCACCTGGCGCTGGGGCATGCTCACGGGGAGCACTTCGCGCACGGCGCGCACGGTGAGCGGCACGGCGCTGCGCTCGAGGTACTGGGTGTGGGCGGAAGCGGTGGTAGCGTCCGCGCTGAGGGCTACCGGCTCAGAGCCCGCCGCCTCGGTGCGATCGCCGCTCTCGGGTGCGGGCACATCGGGAAGCGCCAGGCGGGGGCTCTGCAGGCTGAGGGGGGAGACGAGCCACAGAGCCCCGAAGAGCAATAGCAACACGACGAGATGTCCGGACTGACGGGAGACACTGGGGAGGTCGGCGCTGTAGAGGGCCAAACGCCGAGCCAAGCCTTGCCACGGCACAGGCTCTTGCCCACCGGGGAGCGACGCCGCCGCCCCAGGGGACAACCAGGTCTGGGTCGACATGGATTAGATGTCCTTGTGTAGGGTTTCGAGGAATTCCTTGTTCGTTCGCGTCTTGCCCAGGCGCTCGAGAATCAGTTCGACGGATTCGAGCCCACCGAGTGTATCGATCATGCGCCGCAATGTCCAGACGCGCGACAGCACTTCTGGCTCGAGGAGGAGCTCCTCGCGACGCGTGCCCGACCGCTGGATGTCGATGGCCGGGAAGATGCGCCGTTCGGCGAGCCGCCGGTTCAGGTGCAGCTCCATGTTCCCGGTGCCCTTGAACTCTTCATAGATGATGTCATCCATGCGGCTGCCGGTATCGACGAGACAGGTCGCGATGATGGTCAGGCTCCCCGCCTCCTCCAGCTTGCGGGCGGCGCCATAGAGCCGCTTGGGCGGATGCAGCGCTGCCGGATCGAGACCACCGGAGAGGGTGCGCCCGCTGGGCGGCACGACGAGGTTGTAGGCGCGCGACAAGCGGGTGATGCTGTCGAGCAGGATGACCACGTCCTTGCCCACCTCTACGAGGCGCTTGGCCCGCTCCAGCGCCATCTCGGCGACGTGCACGTGGCTCTGTACCGGGTCATCAAACGTTGAGCTGACCACCTCGGCCTCGACCGAGCGATCCATGTCGGTGACCTCTTCGGGGCGCTCGCCGATGAGCACGACCATGAGGTGGGCATCGCGATGGTTGGCGCTGATGCCGTTGGCAATCTGCTTGAGGATGGTCGTCTTGCCCGCCTTGGGCGGCGACACGATCAACCCACGCTGGCCGCGCCCGATGGGCACCAGCATATCGATGAGGCGCGTGGCATAGACCTCGCGCGTCGTTTCCAGGTGGTACTGCTCGTACGGAAAGATCGGCGTCAGGCGCTCAAAGACGGGGCGTCGTTTGGCCTGTTCGGGGTCGAGGCCGTTGATGGCCTCGACGCGCAGCAGGCTATAGTACTTTTCCGATTCCTTCGGGGGGCGTACCTGCCCAATGACCATGTCACCGGTGCGCAGGCCAAAGCGCCGAATCTGCGATTGCGAGACATAGACGTCCTCGGGCCCGGGCAGCAAGTGATCGCTGCGCAGGAACCCGATGCCTTCCTGGACGATTTCGAGGGCGCCACCGCCAAAGATCAGCCCCTGCTCCTCGGCCTGCGACCGCAGCATACGGAAGATGAGGTCCTGCTTCTTGAGGCGGCTATACCCCGAAATGTCCCGCGTACGCGCCATGTCGCGTAACTCGGTCAGAGTTAGCGTCTCGAGATCGACAATATTCACGTTCTACACTCCATTGCGTTTACTACGGGGATTACGAGTCTGTGACATCAAAGCAATGCGAAACGCGCAGAGGCGTTCGCGAAGGAGAGATCAGAGAAAAGGGTAACGAGCTGTGCGACGATCATCTCTGGGGCAACGGATCAAGCGAAGCATTGGGTACGCGCTGCCTGGAAGAGGCGCTTGCCGGTGGAGGGCGTGTGCCCGGCATGGGTGCACCGCTCCGAAGTTAACATCGATTATACTGCCCTTGCCCCGGGTCGTCAAATACACGTCGCGCGGTCACAGGCGCAGCACAAAGAGCAGCGCGATGTCACCGTTGGTGAAATAGCGATCCACAAAGCCGCCAAAGGTATATCCTCGCCGCACCACGAAGCGGATCGCTGGGTCGTTCTTGGCTTGGAGAGGGATGGTGATCGACTCGAGCTCGCTGCCTCGCGCCCAGTGCTCGGCGGCCTCCAGGAGCCGCGTGGCGAGCCCGCGGTCGCGCGCCGGGCGGTCGACGACGAGGTGCTCGACCCACCCATGCCAGCGCCAGTGGCGTACGGTCATGTCGAGGTAGCCATAGATTGAGCCGAGCTCGTCGGCTACGAGAAAGCACTCGTTGCGCTGCCAATCCTCGTACAGGTCCTGCATATCGCGAGGATAGGGAACATCCATGCGCCGCGGGGTGCGGGTACGGCGAAACGACACGCTGATACCGTCAGCGGACGCGGATTCCTCCATCTGCCAGACATAGTCCGTCACGTAGGAGCCATCAAGGCGTTCACACTGGTGAATATCCGCAATAGTCGCTGGACGAAAGAGCATCTCGAGCCTCGGGGCAGGTGGATACCCATGCTAATGTAACGGATGCGAGCGCATGCCCTAGCCTCGGGGCGGAACGGTTCCAAGCGGTGGCAGGAGCGCGGATGCCGGGGGGAAGGCGTCCATGTCCTGGAGGTGGCGCTCTAACGTGCACCGCTGCGCGTGCGGGTTCCCGGCACGGGCAGCGTCGAAAGGATCTCTTGAACGACGGCGCGCGTATCGACGTTGCGGATACGCGCGGAGGGGCTGACGATGATGCGGTGTGCCAGGATCGATTCGGCCATGGCCTTGACGTCGTCGGGAATGACGAAATCGCGCCCCTGGAGCGCTGCGAGCGCCTGGCACGTCTTGTACAGGCCCAGCGAGCCGCGCGGGCTCGCGCCGAGGTAGACGTCCGGGAAGTCACGGGTCGCATGCACCAGGGAGACGATGTACTCCTTGACGAGGGGGTCCACATACACCTGCTTGATCGCTTCCTGGACCGCCTTGAGCTCCTCGACATCGATGACTTGCTCGATGGTCTCGAGGGGGTGCTGGAACTGCTGGGCGTCGAGGATGCTGATCTCCTCCTCGGGGCGCGGGTACCCGAGGCTGATGCGCATCAGGAAGCGGTCGAGCTGTGCCTCCGGGAGGGGGAAGGTGCCCTCGTACTCGATCGGGTTCTGCGTGGCCATGATGAGGAACGGCTCCGGCAGACGGTAGGTGTACTCGTCTACCGTGACCTGGCGCTCTTCCATGCACTCGAGCAGGGCCGATTGCGTCTTGGGCGTCGCGCGGTTGATCTCATCGGTCAGCACGATCTGGGCCATCACCGGCCCGGGGCGGAACTCGAACTCGCGCGTCTTTTGGTTGAACACCGACACGCCGGTGATGTCACTCGGCAGCAGGTCGGGCGTGAACTGGATGCGGCGGAACGAGCAGCCGATTGAACGAGCGAAGGACTTGGCCAGGACCGTCTTGCCGACCCCTGGGACGTCCTCGATGAGCACGTGCCCCTGGCACAGCATGGCCACGAACGCGAGCTCGATCTCGCGACGCTTGCCAACGACGACCTTTTCCACATTACCCACGACCCGGTCGCCGATTTCCTGGACGAGTCCCATGGGGTTCCTTTCGCCTCGTGCTGACGCAGGCAGATTACACGACTTGCGAGAGCCTGTCAAGGGCAGAAATGGCACCCTGTCCTCGGGATGAGACTGGGAGTACCGAGGGAGTACGCGTCGCAGGCGTCAGGGGCCCTCGCTGCGCTCGGGGCGACAGATGTGATGCTCGGGCGCCCTCCCCCGGGTACGCGTAGAGAGACGGGGCAAGAGGCTGGCGTTGAGGGCGCCTGAGCGTGCGCCGCAGGCTTGAGCCTGGCGCTACCGGCTCAAGGATACCGCCAGATACGGCCGGATATCGCCGGCACGGCCGGGTACGGCCCCTGAGCTCGTCACGTCCACCGGCGTGGACTGAGCCCGCGAAGGCGGACGTTGTCATGCGAGCGCCGAGCTTTTGCTCGCTGTGCCGCAGCTCGCTGCGCCGCAGCTTGCTGCGCGGAAGCTTGCTGCGCGGCATCGCGCTCACCCGGCCGTTCGCCCGGAATCCGGGACACACCCGACGCCACCCCGCCAACTTGACACCTCTGCGGTGGCGTGTTACAACAGCGGACACTTTGCCTGTGGTTCTAGGGAGGGCCGAACGTGACAAACGCGCTGCGCATTCATCCTCAGGACAGTGTCGTTACCGTGCTGCACGATGTGGCCGCGGGTAGCAGCATCGAGCTCGGTGACGGTGCGCTCCCCACGCCCGTGGTGGTTCGCGAGGCGATACCCTTTGGGCACAAGGTCGCCATTCGCGCCATCGCCAGCGGTGAGCATGTGATCAAGTATGGCGCCTCCATCGGCGTGGCGGTGGTGGACATCCAACCGGGTGAGCACGTACACCTTCACAACCTGCGTAGCGTGCGAGGAGCGGCGTAATGACCATGGAGACGATCTTTAGCGGCTATGCCCGGCCCGATGGACGATCGGGTGTTCGCAACCTGTTGGCGGTGATCCCCTCGTGCGGCTGCGCGCTGCACGCCGCGCGCTGCATCGCCGCCGCCGTGCCGGGTGCCGCCATCATTGATTATACCGGCGGCTGCGGCGAGACGGAGGTGGATACCGCCCTGGCGACCCAGCTCCTCGCGCAGATCGGCCGCCACCCCAACGTCATCGGGAGCCTCGTCGTGAGCCTGGGCTGCGAGACGCTGGACGCCGCCGATCTGGCCAACCGTATCGGGCAGGGGTGGGCGCCGGTGGAGCTGCTGGTGATCCAGCAGCTCGGTGGGACGCGGCGCACCGTGGAGCGGGGGACGCTCCTGGCACGGCAGATGCTCGATGCGGCGGCCGGCCAGGTACGCGAGCCGCGCCCCGTGTCGGACCTGGTCATCGGGCTGGAGTGTGGCGGGTCGGATGCCACCTCCGGCATGGCCGCTAACCCTGCCATGGGGGCCTTTAGCGACCTCATGGTGCAGCAGGGCGCCAAGGTGATCCTCGCCGAGACGAGCGAGCTCATCGGCGCGGAGCACATCCTCGTGGATCGGGCGGCCAATGCGGACGTCGCGGAGCGCCTGCTGCGCACCGTCGCCGAGTGCGAGGCGTACCTCAAGTCTACGGGGGAGGACTTTCTCGGCAAGCAGCCCAGTCCCGGGAACGTGCGCGGCGGCATCACCACCGTGGAGGAAAAGGCCCTCGGCGATGTCCTCAAGGGGGGCACGACGCCAGTGGTCGACGTGCTGCGCTATGGCGAGCCGCCCACGCTTCCCGGCCTCTCGTTCATGGACACTCCGGGGAACGATCCGGCATCCGTCACGGCCCTGATGGCGGCCGGCAGCCACATCGTCGTCTTTACCACCGGCCGCGGCAACCCCATGGGCAACGCCTTGGTCCCGGTGATCAAGGTGACGGGCAACGAGCACACCTTTGCGCGCATGGGCGATGACATGGATATCGATGCCAGCGGCATCATCCGCGCGGAGGAGACGTTCGCCGATGTGGGGCGACGCATCTATGCGCTGAGCCTAGAGGTGGCCTCGGGGCGCCAAACGGCCGCCGAGGCGCTCGGGCACGTCGAGTTCTCCATGTTGCGTTGCGGCCCGGTGTACTGAGGCGACTCAGAGCCGATCGAATGGCGATGAGGGGGGTGTCCGGCCCAGATG
>DUUT01000156.1 GCA_012841405.1 Chloroflexota bacterium | reverse complement strand
GGCGGGGCCGGCGGGAGCGGCGGCGGGAGCCTGGGTCCCCACCCAGCCATAGAGCTGGTAATAGGCCGATCCGCCGAGCTCGCGACGCGTCTCGCCTAGCACGTAGAGCAGGTTTCCTGGCCCCTTGAGATCCATCGTGCAGCACTGCCGCACATCCGGCACGATGCCGATGGCCGAGATGAGCAGTGACGGCGGGATGGCCACCTGCAGGCCGGTGGTGCTATCCGTGTACTCGTTGTTCAGGCTGTCCTTGCCCGAGATGAAGGGCGTGCCGTACTGCATGGCGCCGTCGTAGCACCCCTTGCTGGCGCGCACCAGACCCCCCAGGCGATCGGGCAGCAGGGGGTTGCCCCAGCAGAAATTGTCGAGAATGGCGATGCGCTCCGGATCGGCGCCCACCGCCACGACGTTGCGTACCGCCTCATCGATGGCCGACACCGCCATGGCGTAGGGATCGATCGCGCCGTACGCGGGGTTCAGGGCGCAGGAGAGGGCCAGGCCACGCCACCCGTCGCGCACCTCCAGCGGCCGCAGCACGGCCGCATCGGAGGGGCCGTCGTCCGAACGCCCGACGAAAGGCCGGATGACCGTGCCCCCCTGGACCTCGTGGTCGTAGCGGCGCACCACGTCCTCCTTGCTGCGGACGTTGGGATCGGCCAGTATGCGCAGCAGGTCGCGCGCCAGCTCGGCGCCGCTGCGGGCCAAGGGGCCATCCGGCTCCGGGTGCGCCGCTGGCGTCCAGATGCCCTGCAGGTGGCGGCGGGGGATCCCCTTGTGCAGGAACGCCATGTCCAGATCCGCCACCACGGCGTCCCCGTAGCGCAGGTGCAGGCGACGATCAGCGGTAAAGGTGCCGATCACGGCCATCTCGACGTCGTAGCGCGCGCACACCTCGCGCAACCGCGCCTCCTTCTCGGGGGGGACGGCGATGACCATGCGCTCCTGTGCCTCGGAGAGCCAGATCTCCCAGGGCTGCAGGCCGTCGTACTTGACGGGCACGTGCTCGAGCTGCACGGTGACGCCCGTCTCCTCTCCCATCTCACTGACGGCGGACGAGAACCCGCCGGCGCCGCAATCCGTGATGGCGGTGTAGAGACGCTCATCCCGAGCGACGAGCAGGGCATCGAGCATCTTCTTTTCGGTGATGGGGTCACCGATCTGCACCGCTCCCCCCGAGGTCTCGCCGGTGGCGTCGCTCAGCTCGATGGAGGAAAAGGTGGCACCGTGTAGGCCGTCGCGGCCCGTGCGCCCACCGAGCGCCACGACGAGGTCGCCCGGGCGGGCGCCGCGCGGGTGCGCGTTGACGGGCGCGATCCCCACGCACCCGCAAAAGACGAGCGGGTTGGCGATGTAGCCGGGGTGGAAGTAGATGGCCCCGTTCACCGTGGGGATGCCCATCTTGTTGCCGTAATCCGCGACGCCCGCCGCCGCGCCGCGGTAGATGGCCGTGGGGTGCAGCACACCGACGGGCAGCGCGTCGTAGGGCAGATCCTGCGGACCGCAGCAGAGCACGTCCGTGGTGGCGATAGGCCGCGCCGAGACGCCCATGATGTCGCGCACCACGCCGCCCACGCCGGTGTTGGCGCCGCCAAAGGGCTCCAGGGCCGAGGGGTGGTTGTGTGTCTCGGCCTTGAACGAGAGGTCATAGGCCTCGGTAAAGGCGATGATGCCGGCGTTATCGACGAACGCCGAACGCACCCAGGGCGCGTTAATGCGCTCCGTCGCCGCCTGCAGGTAGGTGCGGATGAGGCTGTCGATGCGCTCCGTACGGGGGCCATCGGGGGTCTCTTCGGTATAGTCGATGATGCCCTTGAACGTCTTGTGGACGCAGTGCTCCGACCAAGTCTGGGCGATACTCTCCAGCTCGACGTCCGTCGGCTCGCGCCCCTGCGCCGCAAAGTAGCGCTGCACGGCGCGCATCTCGGCGAGGTCCAGGGAGAGCAGGCGCTCGCGCGACAGGCGCAGCAGCGCGTCATCGTCCAGCCCCAGCAGCGGCACCGATTCGGCGCGCGGCGCCGCCACGGGGGGCCGCGCGATGGCGCGCGACGCGAGGCAACCGAGGCGATAGTGCTGGATGGCGTCGTTGCACAGCAGCCGCCGTGCGATGGTGTCGACATCCTCCACGCGCATCGTCCCATAAAAGACATAGCTCTGAGCGCTCGCGGCGGCGCGCAGGCCCTGCACCCCCACCAGAGGGGCGCGCGCCACGAGGCTGGCGGCGGCAGTGTCCGTCACGCCGTGCAGCAGCCCCACCTCGACGCGCACGGCACCCTCGGGGGTATCCACGGCATCGCCGCCCGGGTGGACGACGCATTGCGTCACGGGATCGACGAGGAGCTCGGCACACAGGCGCTCCACGTCCGCCTCGGACAGGGTACCGCACAGGAAGTAGAGCTCATTGCGCTCGACGCGCGCCACCCCGGTGATGCCCAAGGCGGCGATGTCGTCCAACAGATAGCGCTCGGGGCGTTCCTCAGGACGGGGCATGATTTCCAGGCGATAGGTGCGGTCCACAGGGGTTACTCCATGCTGTGAAAACGATCGCTGTTCGTCCGACAATGGTGATCGCTGGCGCGCCAGCATGGCGCGCCACTCGCCGCTGATCCGCCGTGCTCCGCGGACCATCGGGTGCTCTGCCCGCTGGCGCTAGGGCTGCAGCTGGTAGTTCGGCGCTTCCTTGGTGATGATGATGCTGTGCGGGTGACTCTCGACATAACCCGCGCTGCTGATGTGCACAAAGCACGCCTTTTCGACGAGCTCATCGAGGTTGGCGGCGCCCACGTAGCCCATGCCCGACCGCAGGCCGCCGATGAGCTGGTAGATGGTATCCGCCAGGCGCCCCTTGTACGCCACGCGCCCCTCGATCCCCTCGGGTACCGTCTTGCCGCTGGAGCGGTCTGCCCCATCCCCGCTGACCCCGGTTTGGGCCGTCGCATAGCGGTCGCTGCTCGCCCCCTTCATCGCCGCCATGGAACCCATGCCGCGGTACTCCTTGAAGCGGCGCCCCTCCGAGATGACCAGCTCGCCAGGGCTCTCGTCCAACCCTGCCAGGAGGTTGCCCAGCATCACGCAGCTGGCGCCCGCCGCCAGGGCCTTGACGATGTCGCCGGAGTAGCGGATACCGCCATCGGCGACGACGGGCACACCGAACGGCGCGGCGGCCTCGGCGCAGTCCATCACCGCGGTGAGCTGGGGCATACCGACGCCGGCGACGATGCGCGTGGTGCAGATCGAGCCGGCCCCCACACCAACCTTGACGACGTCCGCGCCCGCATTGATGAGATCGCGCGTTCCCGCCGCCGTCACCACGTTACCGGCAAAGATGGCCACGTCCGGGTAGGCCGCACGCAGCCGCTCGACGGCGCGCAGCACGGTGGCCGTGTGCCCGTGGGCGGCATCGATGGAGAGGGCATCGACACCGGCGGCGACGAGCGCCGCGGCGCGGGACATCATGTCGGCGCCCACCCCGATGGCGGCACCACAGAGGAGCCGGCCGCTGGCATCCTGCGCGGCAGAGGGATAGTCCCGCTTTTTCTGGATGTCCTTGACGGTGATGAGGCCCTTCAGGTTGTAGGCATCATCGACCAGGGGGAGCTTTTCGATGCGATGCTCCTGGAGAATCTCGAGCGCCTGGTCGAGTGTGGTGCCCAACGGTGCCACGACGAGGTTCTCGGACGTCATGAACTCGGCGACCGACCGGTCGTCAGCGCTGGCGAAGCGGATGTCGCGGTTCGTCAGGATGCCGACGAGACGCCCCCCCTCCGTGATGGGCACTCCCGAGATATGGTAGTTGGCCATGATCTCCTTGGCCTGCGCCAGGCTGGCCGTTGGCGGGAGCGTGATGGGATCGACGATCATCCCCGATTCGGAGCGCTTGACCTTGTCCACCTCCGCCGCCTGCTGCTCGGGCGAGCAGTTGCGGTGGATGATGCCCAGCCCCCCCTCGCGGGCCAGGGCGATGGCCATGCGCGCCTCGGTCACCGTATCCATGGCGGCCGAGAGCACCGGGATGTTGAGACGGATCTTGTCCGTCAGGCGTGTGGAGATGTCCACCTCGGCCGGCAAGACCGAGGATAGACCGGGAACCAGCAGCACGTCATCGAACGTGTAGCCGCGCACCCACTTGTCGGCGACTGGCGACATGCGCTCCTCCTTGTGATCGCTGTCAGCGCGTGGCCCCACGCGACGCACCACCCACCGCCGACAGCTCCCCCAGAAACAGTTTCGCCCGCTCCCGGAGGAGCAGGCGAACCCCACCTACATTGGCCAGCGGAGCGCAACGAGGTCGTTGCGCTCGGCACCTACAGAAATCAAGGCCAGCGGCACCCCCAACAGCTCCGCAACGCGTTGGCAGTAGGCCTGGGCATTCTCGGGCAGTTCCGCGAACGATCGCGCCCCGCTAATGTCCTCCTCAAAGCCGGGCAGCGATTCATAGACCGCCTCCGTCTGCGCCAGGACGTTCGTGTCAAGGGGGTACTCGCACGTCTCGGTACCATCGGGCAAGCGGTACCGCACGCAAAGCTTGAGCTCGTTCAGCCCGGAGAGAATATCCAGCCGCGTGAGGGCGATGCCGGTCAAGCCGTTGATGCGCGCCGCGTAGCGCAGGCTCACCAGGTCGATCCATCCACAGCGGCGGCGCCGGCCGGTGCTGGTACCATACTCGTGACCGCGCTCGATGATCCAATCCCCCACGGCATCGTGCAGCTCGGTGGGGAAGGGCCCAGAGCCCACCCGCGAGGTGTACGCCTTGACCACGCCAATGACCTCACGCACGTGCAGCGGGCTGATGCCGGCCCCCAGGCAGGCCCCTCCCGCCGAGGGGGACGACGACGTCACAAAGGGGTAGGTACCGACGTCGATGTCGAGCATCGTCGCCTGCGCCCCCTCCAGCAGGACGTTCTCGTCGCGCCCCAGCGCCTCATGGATGAGCAGGCTCGTATCCGTCACCAGAGGCGCCAGCCGCCGCGCGGCTGGGGCGTACTGCTCGACGATATCGTCCGCACACATGGGCTCGGCGCCATAGATGCGTGTCAGCTCGAGATTGACGCGCTCGAGCGCCTCCGCCGTGCGCCGGCGAAAGCGATCCACCTCAACGAGGTCCTGCATCCGCAAGCCACGGCGGGCCACCTTGTCCGTATAGGCAGGGCCGATGCCGCGCTTGGTGGTGCCCAGGGCCAGCGGCCCCCGCCGCTGCTCCTCCAGGGCATCGAGTGCCAGGTGGTAGGGCATCACCACGTGGGCGTTGGCGCTGATGTGCAGGTTGTCCGTCACGACGCCATGGCTCTCCAGCATCTCGAGCTCTTCCACCAGCGCGGGTGGGTTGATGACCATCCCGTGGCCCATGACGGCCGCCACGTTGGGTCGCGTGATGCCCGAGGGCACCTGATGCAGTTTGAGGACGGTATCGCCGATCATCACCGTATGGCCGGCGTTGTTGCCTCCCTGGAAGCGGACCACCAGGGCGGCGCGCTCGGCCAGGTGATCGACGATCTTGCCCTTGCCCTCATCGCCCCACTGGGCACCGATGACCACGATGGCTGGCATCAATCGCTCCTCTACTCTACCCCCCGCGATCCAGTGCGCCGGGATGCGTGATGGGATGCGCGTCAGCGCTCGGCCGACGATGCGGCGCAGCGTCTGACGCCGAAATACAAGGCGCCCCCTCTTCCGGATGCGACACCGCGAGAGGAGACGCCTCTGTCTTCGTTGATCGATCGCTCTGGGTTTGAGACCAACGGTCCGAGTATAGCATATTCACGGGGCGATGACAACTACTTCTGCGCCCCTGTTGGGGGCCGCACCGGGCGCCGCGGGCGTGCCGCCTTGGTCATCCCCCGCGGCGATGCTATACTCGAGGCAGTGGCGGCGTCACCATGGCTCCTGGAAACGAGGCAAACGCTCGTGGCGAACAAGCTGGGCAAGCATACCCCCTATTTCGAACTCGTCGATGCGCAGGCACTTCCGGGGTGCCCCGTGTGCCGGCTGGCCTACAAGGCCACCGACCGCTACCTCGACAGCCTGCTCTACGAGGCGGTGCTCGACCCCGACGTGCGCGCCAAGCTCAAGAGCGCCCAGGGGTTCTGCAGCCGTCACGCCGAGATGCTCACCCGCCGGCCCGGGCGCGCCCTGGGCGTGGCGCTCATCTACCGTGACATCATCCGCACCCTCGCCGAGCGCCTCGCGGAGGGGGAGTACCGTCCCGCGCCATCGGTGCTCGATCGCCTCCTCGGGCGCGAGCACGGCGCCAAGGCGGTGGCCGAGGCCTTGGCGCAGGCGACGCGCTGCCCGGCGTGCATCATCGCCGAGCAATCGGAAAACACCTATTTAGACCTCATGTTGGCGCACATTACGGACGATACTCTCTATAGGGCCTACGCGGAGGGGGAGGGGCTCTGCCTCCCCCATCTCATCGGGGCCCTGGAGCGCGTGTCAGATGCGGAGGCCTTTCGTCGCCTCGTCGAGCCGCAGGGGGTGCGCTATCGCGCCATGCTGCATGATCTCGACGAGTTCATCCGCAAGCACGACCACCGCTTCAAGGGGGAAAAGTTCGGCGAAGAGGGCGATGTCTGGCTGCGCGCCATGAATGCCGTGCTCGGCGGGGCCGGCATGGGCCTGAGCGCCCGCTCCGGAGGACGCCGCTCCGACGATATCGATCAGCTCCAGCGCTGAGGAGCGCGCACCGGCATCCCCTCGCACGGCGCCTGGCGGTCGGCGTGCCCCGATCCCACGCCCGATCGCTCACTCTGCACGGAGGTGCTCAGTCACATGCGTGGGGATGCTCCGCTCTCGACGGGAGAGGTCGCCCGCTACTGTGGGGTAAGCCCGGGAGCCGTCTGGAAGTGGGTCAAGAAGGGCCGGCTCAAGGCCTACCGCACCCCCGGCGGGGAGTACCGCATCGAGCGTGGCGCGTTCAAGGCGTTCCTCCGCGAGAACGACCTGCCGGTCGACCCCTCCTTCTTTGCCCGCCCCGTCAAGCGCGTGCTCATCATCGACGACGAGCCGACGATCGTCGAGGTGGTGGTGCGCGCCGTGCAGCAGCTGGAAGAGAGCATTGAGGTGGCGACGGCCGCCGACGGCTTTGAGGCCAGCCTGCAGATCGCTACCTTCAAACCAGACGTCCTCATTCTCGACCTGATGATGCCGCACATCGACGGGTTCGAGGTGTGCCGCTCGGTGCGCCGCAACCCGAGCACGGCGCACATCAAGATTCTCATCATCACGGCGTTCGGCATCCACGAGAACATTGAGCGGGCGCTCGCCTTGGGCGCCGACGACTTTGTGCACAAGCCCCTCAACATTCCCGCGCTCCTCGATAAAGTGGAGCAGCTCCTCGACGCGGCCTGAGGGCTGGCGAGGGGGGAGGCGTCCTCCCGCCGCTGCCCCGTACCCCTCGCACCGAATGGAGCAGGCGGCGCATCCCCGGGGATGCGCCGCCTGTTGCGCTGGCTTCTTGCGCCGGCGCGGTGTCGGCGCGCCCCGACCACACCGGCGCTACTCAATGACCACCTCATAGTCCGTCGGCACGATCTGGATCCAGGTGGTGCCGGGGCGCAGGGGGACGATGTCGCCATCGGCGTCATAGTACTGGATGGGCTCGCCCGGAGGGCTCTGCACCCAGCGCGCCTCGACGGCCTGGCCGTCACGGATCACCAGGGCGCGCCCCTCGCCGCTCATGACGATGTCGATGGCCGTGGCGCCATTCACGTCCTCGACGATATCCGTCGCGCGATGCTCGGCATAGAACACGATGACGTTGTCCGCGGCGATCTGCTCCCCGGTCAGGCCCTCCCGATGCGGTTGCCCCTGCACAGAGCGCAGGTAGCGCCCCGTCTCTGCATCATAGGCCCAATCCACGACGCTCGACTGGGGATAGGGGATGTGAATCTCGGTGCCGGGCTCACCGACGGGCGGCGTGACATCGAACACGTACCCCTTGGGGGGCGTATCCCGTTCGAGGTCGCGCTGTTCGAGGTAGTCGTGCACCCGCGCCACCGAGGTATAGATGCGGCCGCGCCAGTCATAGCCCGCCAGGAGGCCGTAGGGCTGGGGGTGGAAGAACTCGTCGAGGTCCTGGAAATCGGTGGCCTGGGAGATGAGCCACCGGATCCGGTCGCTCGCGCCGGTGTGCACATAGGCGGCATCGTACTGCGGGGCGATGGCCAGGCCGCTCAGACGTGCGCTGCGCAGCGGGCGGATGCGCTCCGCATCGGAGGCCAAAAAGAGCGCCGTAAAGCGCGTGACCGACCACCCGTCCATGACCTCCTCGTAGACGATCTCGGCCAAGCCGAGGCCATCCTGGGGGCGAATGTTCGGGTCGTTGCCGATCCGTGCCGCGAGCACCCGTCGGTTGAGCAGCGCGCGGTCCTCGACGCGCAGCCCGGTGAGCGGGTTGATGTTCGGATCGGGCGTGGGGGTCGGCGTCACCGTCGGCGTGTGGGTCGGCGTGGGCGTCAGGGTGATGGTCGGAGTCGCCGTCGGTGATGGGCTGGGCGGCGGCGAGGTGGGCGTTGGCGTCGGCTCGGGGGTGGCCGCACGGCAGGCGGCGAGGAGCACGAGCAGCAGAAGGGCGAACGCCACCCCGGCGGCGCTGCGAGCCATTCGCCGCCGGGCGGCGTCGAGCATCGGTATCATCGCGTGGTCTCCTTGGACGGGAATAGCGGGCTGTAGCGATTATAGCACAGCGGAGGGGCGCACCGAAACATTCCCTTCCTCCGCCCGCTTGACGCTGCGCGGGCCCTCGGCCTATAATGAAGCTACACACAAGCGAAAAGCCGTGCTGGGGGAGCCCGGAAGGCGGGCTGAGAGGATGGGGCGCACCCATCGACCCCTGGAACCTGACCTGGGTAATGCCAGCGTAGGGAAGTCTCGTGGGTCGTACGTCCATGCGGCCGCTGGCGGAACTTGCCCGACACGTCGGGTACCGTCAGCGGCCTTTGTTGTAGGGGAGGGAGAGCGTGGTCGCACCAGTCGCCGCCCACCAGGGGCCACACGTCGTCGTGGTGGCCAACGGCGAGTTTGCCTATCCGCAGCGGCTCGAGGAAGCCCTGGATGCCGCCGACACCATCATCGCCGCCGACGGCGCCGCCGCCTGGCTGGTGGCCCACGGCCGACCGCCCCACCTCCTGGTGGGCGATATGGACTCTATCGCGCCCGCCCTCGCCGAGCGCCTGGCGGACAGCGGCTGCCGGTTGGTGCACCACCCCACCCATAAGGACGAGACGGATACCGAGCTCGCGCTGTACGAGGCGGTGGCCCTCGGCGCCCGGCGTATCACCCTCCTGGGCGCGCTCGGTGGGCGGATCGATCACGCCATGGCCAACATCATGCTGCTGCTCATGCCCGTCCTCACGGGCATCGAGACGACCATCTACGACGGGCAGTCGCGGCTCTTTCTCATCCGGGGGGACGCCCCTAGCCCCGGCGCGACCATCGCCGGCGCGCCGGGCGATGTGCTGTCGCTGATCCCCCTGGGTGGCGACGCCGAGGGGGTCCGCACGGAGGGGCTCGAGTACCCCCTGCGCGACGAAACGCTCGCCTTTGGCCCGGCGCGCGGCGTGAGCAACGTGTTCCTGGGCACCCGGGCACGCGTCACGCTACGCCATGGGATCCTGCTCGCGGTGCACACCCCGCGACGCCACGTGGAGGAGGGAGTGGAATGAGGGCGGTGGAACCGATCAACCCCTTCGAGCACCCCGCGGTCGCCGCGGCGTACGACGGCTGGTACGCCACACCCCTCGGCCAGGTGAGCGACCGCCTGGAGAAGGCGCTCGTCTACCGACTGGCCGCTCCGCGCCCGGGGGAGCGCGCCCTCGACGTGGGCACCGGCACCGGTCACTGGGCCTGTGATCTGGCGGCGCGGGGGCTGACGGTGGTGGGCATCGATGCGTCCGAGGCCATGCTGCAGGCGGCGCGCGTCAAGGACTGCCGCGTCACCTGGCGCCACGGCGACGTGGAGGAGTTGCCCTTCCCGGACGGCGCTTTTGACCTCGTGCTGTCGGTGACGGTGCTCGAGTTCGTGCGGGATCCCGTGCGCGTGCTCAGCGAGATGGCGCGGGTCACCGCGCCGGGGGGCCGCATCGTGGTGGGCGTGCTGAACGCCCGCAGCAGCTGGGCCAGAGCGCGCACGCGCGAGGCCCAACAGCGCGGCGGGCCCTTTGCCTCCGCGCGGTTTTTCGCCCCCGACGAGTTCGTGCAACTGCTGCGGCGCTACGGCCCCACGGAGTGGAGCAGCTCGGTGTTCATCGGCCCCTCGGGGCGTGGCCTCCTCGTGGCCGACCTGCTGGAGTCGTTGGGACAGCGCTTTGCCAGGGGGCACGGCGCCCTGTTGGTAGGGAGGGTAGAGCGATGACGCCACAAGATGCAGTAGCCCCCGCTCCGGGCGGTATCGGGATCACGGCGGTGACGCACACCTTGCGCGCCCACGGCCTCCCGCTCCAGGTGGGCAGCATGAGCACCCTCACCTGGGGCGATCACGACACCGTGTTCGCCGCCCTGCGCGAGGCCTTTGCCGCCGCCGTGGCGCATGGGCCCGCGGTACTGCAGGTAACGGTCTCGAACGCCTGCCCGCTGCCGGCCGCCCCCTCGGAGGCAGCACCCCATGGTTAGTACCTATCGCGGGGAGGGTCCCACGCCCCGTGGCCAAGGGGTCCGTGCGGCGCTCGCGCGGTACGCCCCACCGACGGCGCTGGTGCTGGCCACCCTGGTGCTGTGGCAGTTGGCCACCGCCATCCTGGCCATCCAGCCCTGGTTGCTGCCAGCGCCCACCGCCATCGCCCGGGCGGCGTGGGAGGCGCGGGGCATCCTGGCGCCCCACATCGTGCAGACCGCCCAGGAGACGCTGCTGGGCTTTGCCCTCGCCCTGGGGGTGGGGCTGACGCTCGGGGTGATCATCGATCGCTGGACACTGGCGCGGGACGCCCTCTATCCGCTGCTGGTCATGTCGCAGACGATCCCCACGATCGCCATCGCGCCGCTGCTGGTGATCTGGTTCGGCTATGGCATCTGGCCCAAGATCATCGTCGTGGGGTTGATCTGCTTCTTTCCCATCGTCGTGAGCACTGCCGACGGGCTGCGCGCCGCCGATCCCGAGATGGTGGCCCTGTTGCGCACCATGGGGGCCTCACGCCGTGACCAGTTCACCAAGGTGCGCCTGCCCGCCGCGCTCCCCGCCGTCTTTTCGGGAGTCAAGATCGCCATCACCTACAGCGTCGTGGGCGCCATCCTGGGAGAGTGGGTGGGGGCCAGCCGCGGTCTCGGGGTATTCATGCTGCGGGCCACGAACTCGTTTCGCACCGATTGGGTGTTCGCCAGCATCGCCATCACGGCGGTGCTCAGCATCGCGCTCTTTGGCGCTGTCGCGCTCCTCGAGCGCCTGGCGCTCCCCTGGTACTACACCGCCGCCCGCGAAGAGCGCTGGGAAGAGCTCTAGGGTGCGCCGCCTAAACGGATGATACGGAGGATCACTATGATCGCACACCATACACCGCGCGTCCGTCGCCTCGCGCCGCTCATCGGCGCGCTAGCGCTGGTGCTCGTCGTGGCACTGGCCGGCTGTCAGCGGGCTGCCCCGACAACCAGCGCCCCCACGGAAGCGCCCGAGGTGCTTACCCCCGCCACCCTGTCGTTGGACTGGGTGCCGAACACAAACCACACCGGCTTTTACGTCGCTCTCGACAAGGGGTGGTACGCCGAGGAGGGGATCGACCTCGAGATCCAGATCCCGTCGGATCCGTCGGCGGCGCTACGCCAGGTGGCCGCCGGCAACACGGAATGGGGCGTGAGTTTCCAAGAAGAGCTCACCATCGCCCGATCAACGGATATCCCCGTCGTCTCCATCGCGGCGATCATCCAGCACAACACCGCCGGCTTTGCTGCCCTGGCCTCCTCGGGCATCGACAGCGCCGCCGATTTCGAGGGCAAGACGTACGCCTCGTTCGGCCTGCCCATCGAGCGCCCCCTCCTCGAGGGGCTGATGGCGTGTGAGGGCGCCGACGCCAGCACCGTCGAGTTCGTCGACGTGGGGTTCGACGCCTTCCCCGCGCTGCTCGCCGGCCGCGTGGACCTAGCCATGATCTTTGAGGGCTGGGACGGGATCCAGGCCCAACTGCGGGGGGTGGATCTCTCCATCGTGCGCTTTTACGGCAGCTGCATCCCTGACTACTATACGCCGGTGATCATTGCCGGCGAGTCCACCCTGGAGAACAAGCCCGAGCTGACGCGCCGCTTCATGGCGGCGACGGCGCGCGGCTATGCGTACGCCGCCGAAAATCCGCAGGAAGCAGCCGAAATCCTGCTCGCGCACTCGCCCGAGAGCGATCCCGCGCTCGTGCGGGCCAGCCAGGAGTGGCTCTCGCCCCGCTACCAGGACGACGCGCCGCGCTGGGGCCAGCAGGACGAGGCGATCTGGGTGACCTTTGCCCAGTGGATGTATGACCACGGCCTCCTAGCCAAAGAGATCGACGCCACCGAGGCGTTCACCAATGACTATCTCCCCGAGTAGCGGCGACCGGTGCTGGCGGCGGCCACACGGCGCGAGGCCTGCAGAAATGCACGTTCAATTGGCGAAAATCTGCGTCCCATGGAGGCCCATGGCCGTGGGCCGCGCAAGAGATCGAGGATCCCGTTGAGCGATGCGCATGCCCCCCTTATCGCGTTGCACCACGTCTCCAAGGCCTTTCGCGTCGTGGAGCGATCACCGCACGACCCGGCGGATCGCCGCCGTGGCCCGCGCGTCGTGCCGGTGCTGGAGGACATCACCCTGGCGGTGGCCAGGGAAGAGTTCGTCACCCTCATCGGCCCGAGTGGCTCGGGCAAGAGCACGCTGCTGAACATCATCTGCGGGCTGATGCAGCCCGATGCGGGCGAGATCCGCCTCCACGGGCGGCCCATCGTGGACCGCATCGGGCATGTGGGCTATATGCCGCAGCGCGATCTGCTGCTCCCATGGCGCACGGTGCTCGACAACGTCCTGCTCGGGCCAGAGGTGATGGGGCGCGACCTCGCCGAGGCGCGCCGAGAGGCCCTCGAGCTGTTGCCCCTCTTTGGGCTCGACGGCTTTGCCGACCACTACCCCGCAACCCTCTCCGGCGGGATGCGGCAGCGGGCCGCGCTGCTGCGCACCTTCCTCTGTCGGCAAGAGATCGTGCTGCTGGACGAGCCCTTTGGCGCGCTGGATGCCCTCACGCGTCGCACCATGCGGCGCTGGTTGCTGGGCGTGTGGAGCCGCTTCCGCCAGGCCGTCATCCTCGTCACCCACGACGTCGATGAGGCCATCACCCTGTCCGATCGGGTGTACGTCCTGTCGGCGCGGCCGGGCCGCATCCTGGAAGAGGTGCCCATCGATCTCCCGCGCCCGCGCGAGACGCATGCGGACGACACCGCCGCGGCGCTGGCGCCCTACCGCCAACGGCTGCTGGCCGCGCTGGGGCTGTAGCGCCATGGCCCAGCGCGTGACGATCACCAAGGTGGGGCACGGCAGCGGCCGAGCGGCTGCGGTGTACGCGGGCGAGGTCGTCCACGCCGATGAAGGCGTGACGGTCGTGCGCTGCCCCTGGACGCGGGAGGCCCCCCTGGATCTCGGCCCCTTTGTCCTCGAAGCGGGCGACGTGTTCCTCGAGTACTATTTCCGCGACGAGTGGTTCAGCGTCTTTCAGATCCATGGCGCCGATGGGGCGCTCAAGGGGTGGTACGGCAACATCACCGCACCCGCCGAGATCGGCGCCGACGCCATCCGGTGGATCGATCTGGCGCTCGACCTGCTGGTGCTGCCCGACGGACGCGCCCTGGTGGTGGATGAGGACGAGTTCACCGCGCTCGCCCTCTCGCCCGACACGGCCCGGCAGGCACGTGCCGGCCTCGCCCGCCTCCAGCGCTGGGTCCGCGAGCGGCGTCCCCCCTTTGACCGTATCGCCGAACCTCGCACATCGGGAGGGAACGCCTAGCGCCCCCCGCGCAGGCATCGCTCCGCGCTATCACCCGAACCGAACGTCCCGCGACGGCGCGGTGGACAGCCGCGGCTATTATGACTAGAATACACTATCGTGCTGCGGATTCGGACGAGATATTGAGGGTCGGTTAGTGGATCATATCGGTGCAAAACCGCGCTACGCCGTAATCGTACGTCTGCCTCGCGCCATTGAGGTGCGCATTGAGGACGCCTACCTGAGCATGCTGGGCACCACGCGGCCCATCATGGGGTACCACATCACCCTCTTGGGGCCGTTCTACATCGTCGACCACTGCGAGGCGATCACCACCGAGCGCGTGCAGGCGGTGTGTCGGCGCAGCACGCCCTTTACGATTCGCCTGCAGGGGCTGGGCACCTTTGCCGAGCAGGACAACAACGTGGTCTACGTGCGCATCGCCGATCCCTCGCCCCTCGCCGCCCTGCACAATGCCCTGTTGCGCGCGACGGAGGACGTCATCGTCGCCCAGAATGAGCGCTACCGGGAGTGGACGGCGGAGCGCTACATGCCCCACGTCACCGTGGGCCTCGGCATGACGGACAACGAGCTGTCCGAGTTCCTCCGCGGGAGCTTTCGCTTCGAGATCGACGCCACCCTCGAGGTCACCCGCCTGTGGCTCGTCGAGCAGCGCCCCAACGGGCCGTGGCAGTACGTCGGCGAGTACCCCTTGGGCGAGCAGATCGGCGATTTTGAGCCGACGTGGGAGTCCAATGAGCAGGCCTGAGGCCTGCCCAGGGCGTGGGTGAAAACCTCGCCGTACGCCACGGCGCTGTCGCCCCGCGCGCACGCGCGGCCCCGTGACGCCCCAGGCCCCGCGGCGTAGCGAGCGGATCGCCGTTGCCTCCCCGCAGGCAGCGCCCAGCAGCTAGGTAGTGTCTGGAAAAGGGCCCCAGCGTCGTGCTGAGCGTGGCGAGAACCCTTGGCGATGGGCGTCAAGGCCCCTCACTGACGCTCGGGGCGACACGGGTGCGTTTTCGAAACACGGCCTAGAGCACCACCTTCTGGCCCAGGGTGGGGATCTCGGTCTCGGACAGGCCGAGCCCTCGAAGCCCCTCCGCAAGCGATCGCGCCGCCTCTTCTTCGCCGTGTACGAGCATCGCCCGCTTGATGCGCCGTGGTCCCAGTCGGCTCACGTACCCTAGCAGCTCGTCCCGGTCGGCATGGGCGCTGTAGCCATCGATATGCTCGACCCGCGCCTGCAGGCGGTAGCGCTCCCCTAGGATGGGCACCGTCTCGTCGCCGTTCAGGATGCGCCGCCCCAGGGTGTGCTCCGCCTGGAACCCGACGAACAGCACCGTATTGCGCCGGGATTCGATGTTGTTCTTGAGGTGGTGGAGGATGCGCCCCGCCTCGCACATCCCCGACGCCGAGATGATGACCATCGGCTCCTGGCGGTCGTTCAGCGCCTTGCTCTCCTCAGGGCGCCGCAAGTAATCGAGCTCACTGAAGCCAAAGGGATCGCGGTTTTCCAGCATGAACTCGTGGGTCTCGGCGTCATAGTACTCGGGATGCAGGCGAAACACTTCGGTGGCGTTGATGGCCAGGGGCGAATCCACATAGATGGGCAGCCGCGGGATGCGCTTCTCCAGGGTGAGACGGTGAAGGGCGTAGACGATCTCTTGCGTGCGCCCGACGGAGAACGCCGGGATGATCACCTTACCGCCCCGGGCGTGCGTCTCGTTCACCACGCGCTCCAGCGCTCCCTCGGCGTCTTGCGCGCTGCCATGGAGCCGTGACCCGTAGGTGCTCTCGGTGATGAGATAGTCGACGCCCGGCACCACCTCGGGGTCGCACAGGATGGGCCTGTCGCGTCGGCCCAAATCTCCGGTGAAGAGGAGACGGAAACGCCGCTCCCCCTCCTGCACGTCCAACGCGCACAGCGCCGAGCCGAGGATGTGGCCGGCGTCATAGAAGGTGAGCTGTACGCCGGGGCCGATCCAGATCGTCCGGCCATAGCCCAGACCGACAAAGCTGTTCATACTGCGGACGGCGTCCGCGGTGGTATAGATGGGCTCCAGGGGGGGCTCGCCACGGCGAGCGCGCCGCTTGTTCAGGTAGGCCACGTCGGACTCCATGATGTACGCCGAGTCTCGCAGCATGATGGAGCACAGGTCACGTGTGGCAAAGGTGCAGTAGATGCTCCCCCGAAAGCCACAGCGCACGAGGTTGGGAATGTTGCCGCTGTGATCGATGTGGGCGTGGGACAGCACCATGGCATCGATGCTGGCGGCATCAAAGGGCAACTGGCGGTTGCGCTTGAAAGCCTCTTGGCGCGGCCCCTGAAAGAGCCCACATTCCAGCAGGATGCGGCTGCCGTTGACGGTAAGCAGGAACATGGAGCCCGTGACGCTGCGCGCGGCCCCAAGGAATTCGATGTGCACGATGCATCTCCAATGGTGGTGGTAGGTGGCCTCTGCGAATTATCGGCCCCACGGGCCTCCTGTCAACCAAGCAGGCAGGGAGGGCGGGCCCGTTGGCCATCGCCGGGTGGGGGCGTATAATGGGCGTTCCCCGGCCACCGTCGGGGAGCGGGGGGCCATGGCGCATCGCCATGCACCCGCGCGGTGTTGTGGTACATGGTATGGTCTATCGCCATCACGCCAAAGCGTGCGGAACCACATCAGGGGGTAGGATGACCGCAACTGACGTACGCATCGAGCCGGTGACCAGCCACCGGGACCTCAGGGCCTTTATCATGTTTCCTTTCCGTCTCTACGCCTCGGATCCCAACTGGGTGCCGCCGCTCATCAGCGATCGCTTCAAGCACTTTGATCCGTACCACCATCCGTTCTTCGAGCACGCCGAGGTCCAGCTCTTTCGTGCCGTGCGCGACGGCGAGACGGTGGGCACCATCGCCGCCATCGCCGACGAGGTGCACCCGCGGGTGTGGAATGAGCCGGTGGGGTTCTTTGGCGAGTTTGAGGTGATCGAGGACTATGCCGTGGCCGCCAAGCTGTTTGCCGCGGCGCGCGAGTGGCTGGCCCAGCGGGGCCTGCGCGTGATGCGCGGCCCCATGAACCTGAGCATCAACGACGAGTGTAGCCTGCTCATCGACGGCTTTGACGGGCCCCCCGTCATCATGATGACCTACAATCCCCGCTATTATCCTTCCTTCTTTGAGCGCTATGGGTTCGTCAAAGCCAAGGATTTCTACGCCTACAGGCTCGACATCGCCAGCTATGGGCCGAACCTCGAGTACCTGCCGGAGCAGGTGCGTCGCGTCGCCCGCATCGCCCGGGAACGATTTGGCGTCACCATGCGTCATGTGGACATGAAGAACTTTGACCGCGACGTGGAGCTCATCATGCCCATTCACCGCGGGGCATGGTCGCAGAACTGGGGCGCCTGGCCGATGTCCGACGCCGAGTACCGCCACCTGGCGGCGAGTCTCCGCAAGGTCGTCGACCCGGAGCTCACCTATCTCGCCTTTATCGGCGACGAGCCCATCGGCTGCTTCGTGGCCCTGCCCGACCTCAACCAGGTGGCCATCCACCTCGGGGGGCGGCTCTTTCCCACCGGCTGGCTCAAGTACCTCTGGTACCGGCGTCAGGTCACGGGGATCCGTGTGCTGATCATGGGCGTGGTCGAGGAGCATCGCCTCAAAGGGGTCGAGTCCCTCTTTTACCAGGAGGGCTGCCGCGTGGCGGTGCGCAAGGGGTACGAGTGGGCCGAGATGTCGTGGATCCTGGAGGACAACTATCGCGTCAGCCGCGGCATCGAGGCCATGGGCGGAAAGGTGTACCGCACCTACCGCATCTATGATCTCCCCATTACCTGATGGGATCCGTCGCCTGATGGCCCTGTCGTCCCGGGGCCAGCCTGGGCACTGGTATCGCTCGCCATCCTGCTGCAGGAACGCCTCGCGATGGTCGCCCGTCGTCAGCGCCTGGGGCGCCGCGGAACGGCCACTGAGGAGGTGTCCTGCAGCCGCCGGGCTCGTGCCCTCCCGGCGGCATCGAACCTTGAGCGAGAGTCCCGTGATTAGATATCGTGCACATGCCCTGGTGCTGCCGCTCCTCGTGGCAGCCATCAACCTTGTAGCCCTGGCCACCCCCACGTGGGCCGGCATCGGTGCGCAGCCCCCAGAGCCCGCGATCGCGCCGCCACCTGCCAGCCCCGCCATCCATCTCCAGGCGGCGACCTTTGCTCCCGCCGCCGGCGAGACCCCGGATCTCCCCAGGCACCTGACGGGCGAGGGGCCCACCCTCTCCGCCAGCGACGCCACCGAGCAGGTCCTCGTCCAGTTTTCGGGCCCCATCCAGCCGACGTGGCGCGCAGCGCTGGAGGCCACGGGGGCGCGCATTGAGGGCTATGTCCCCGAGTACGCCTACCTCGTGCAGCGCAACGGCGTCTCGGGGGAGACGCTGCGCGCCCTGGAGGGGGTCCTCTGGGTCGGCGCCTACCTCCCAGGATACCGCCTGAGCCCCGACGTCGCGGCGCTGGCCGCGGCGACGGCCGATGGCGCCGAGGCCGACCTGTTGCGCGTCGAGCTCCAGGGCGAGACGGCGGCGCTGCTCGCCAGCCTACCGCGCCTGGGCGTGCATCTCGTCGCCCAGGAGGGGGATACCCTCGTCGTGCGCGCCGATGCCGAGGCCCTCGCCTCCCTGGCACGCTTTCTCCAGGTGACGTGGGTGGAGCGCCTGTCCGCACCGCCCGCCGTCCACAACGACGTGGCCACGGGTCAGGTAGGCGCCGACCGCGCCTGGTCCCTCGGCTACCAGGGCACCGGCCAGATCGTCAACGTCGCCGATACGGGGCTCGACACCGGCCGGGACCTGCCCCAGGTATCCGGCGACATGCACGCCGACCTGGACAACCGCGTCCGCGCCATCAGCTCACGGGCCGTCTCGGCGCTGTGGGCCGCCATGCTGGAGAACCCCCTGGACGTCGACGACGCTGCGGACCGGGACACGGGGCATGGCACCCACGTGGCCGGCTCGGCAGTGGGCAACGGCGCCCGCTCGGGCGGGCTGTACCGCGGGGTAGCGCCCGCTGCGGAGCTGACCTTTCAGGCCCTGGAGCGCTACTGCCGCTGGAAACCCTCCGTGGGCTGGCCCGCCGGCTACTACCTCGTCGGCGTACCGGCGGACCTCAACGAGCTCTTTGCCGAGGCCTATGCCTGGGGAGCGCGGGTGCACAACATCTCCTGGGGCACCAACGACGCCAGCTCCTGGGGCGCCTACGACGCCTCCGCCCGCCAGGCGGACGCCTTCGTCCATGCCCAGCGCGACACCGTCATCGTCGTCGCCGCGGGGAACGAGGGCCGGGATGAGAATCGCGACGGCCGCGTGGACCCTTACAGCGTCGTGCCGCCCGCCACGGCCAAGAACGTCATCGCCGTGGGCGCCACGGAGAGCTATCGCCCCGAGCAGACGCGCACCTATGAAGAGTTTATGAGCGGGCGCTTTATCGCGCCCATCGCCAACGACGCCATGGCCGACGCCGGCATCGACGGCCTCATGGCCACCGGAGGCCGCGGCCCGACCCTCGACGGGCGCCTGGCGCCTCACCTCGTCGCTCCGGGCACCTGGATCGCCTCGTTGCGCTCCAGCGCCGCACCGAGCGCCCAGGGGTGGGGGACGCTGGGCCCCGATTACATGTACTTTGGCGGCACGAGCATGAGCGCGCCCCAGGTTGCGGGCGCCGCGGCCCTCGTGCGCCAGGCGTACGCGGCACGCGGCCACCAGCCCAGCGCCGCCCTGGTCAAAGCGACACTCCTCCAGACGGCGCGCGATATCCCGGGCCAGTACGGGGAGGCGGGACCGATCCCCAACGCTGACGAGGGGTGGGGCGCGCTGGATGTCGCCGCGGCGGTGGACGCCGCCGCCACGCACGCCTTTGTCGACGAGACGCGCCCCCTCGCCACCGGCGCCGTGGCCACCCACCACTACGTCGTGAGCGACCCGGCCGAGCCCCTGCGGATCACCCTCGTGTGGACCGATCCCCCCGCCCTCCCATCGGTGGCGCGGCAGCTGGTGAACGACCTGGACCTGGAGGTCGTGGATCCCGACGGCCGCGTCTACCGGGGCAACGCCTTTGTGGGTGGCTGGTCGGCTGCGGATGGTACCGCCGACCGCACGAACAACGTCGAGGCGGTGCACATCGCCACGCCGCGGGCGGGCGTCTACACCGTGCGCGTGCGCGGGTTCAACGTCCCGCTGGGGCCGCAGGATTACGCCCTGCTGGCCAACGCCCCGCCACAGGTCGCGGCGCCGCCCGCGGTGATGCTGCGCCTGCCGCTGGTGCTGCGTCAGGCGAGCGCCCCACAGCCGCCCCGCGTCCCCACGCCCGGACCGCCGCCGCCCCCCGTGCCGACGCACGCCCCGCTGCCCCCGACGCCGGTGGTCACGCCTACCGTTGCGCCGGGCGAGTTCCGCGACGATTTTGGCACCGTCAGTGCGATGTGGCCGGTCACCACGACGAACACCTACTCCTTGGCCTACACCACCGACGGGGCCTATGCCATCCGCGTGCTGCCAGCGAAACACAAGGTGGGCGCGCTGCCCGGCGTCACGGGCAGCGCTGACATGCTGCTCGAGGTAGAGGCGCGCGCCACCGGGGCCTCGGCGCAGGCCTACGGGTTGCTCTTCAACTCGGGGGAGGGACCGACGGGCAGCGAGGAGTACCACGCCTTCCTCGTATCGCCCAGCGGCTGGTGGGCGCTCCTGCGCAGCACCGCCGATGGCGATCGCCTCGAGATCGAGTGGACGGAATCGCCCGCCATCGCCACGGGGACGGCGCTGAACCACCTCACCGTGCGCCGCGAAGGCACGCGCATCGCGCTAGCCATCAACGGCCAGGTGGTGCACAGCGCCCAGGGGAGCGCCTATAGCGGCGGAAACCGCTTCGGGCTGCTCGCGGCGTCGTGGGGCCCTGATCCCGGCGAGGCGCGCTTTGACAACGTGCGCATGGTGCCCCTGGGGAGCGGCGCAAGGCTGCAGAGCACTCCGGAGGAGAGCGCTCCACCGGAGCGCATCATCGAGGGCGCCAGCGGCGTCGCCGCGCCGCCCTCGTAGCGATCACCGCGGCCCACGCCTAGGAGCCCTCGCGGACGACCACTAACTGGAAGCGCCGCCCGAACCGGCGCAGCAGCCGCAGCAGCGGCGCGCCCAGCAGCCACGTCAGCCCGGCGTTGCCGGCGGCGCGCCCCACGTCCCACCACAGCGACGTCACCACGTAGAACGCCGCGTAGCGCCGCAGCGACTCGACGAGCCCCACCCCGGGCTGCCAGTACATCTCGGCCTGCTGCGCCTGAAACACGTACGGCCAGAACCAGAGGTTGAGCAGCGCCCCGAACAGGAACCCCCACACCAGCCCCCACGTGCCGAGCATGGCCACCTCGAGGCGCGGCCAGCGCTCGAGCCGCGGCAGCCAGCCGGACGTCAGCCCGACCCAACCGGTGACGAACATCTGGAAGGGGAGCCACGGCCCCACCCCCGCGCCGATGAGCGCCGACACCAGGAGCGACAGCGCCCCCAGGAGGAACCCGAACGTCGGCCCGTAGACATAGCCGCACAGCACCGGCAGCATGAAAACGGCGGCAAACCCCGCGGGCCCCGGCACGGCGCGCAGCACGGCGTTGACCGCCGTGAGCACCCCCAGGATGGCCACCATGCGCGAGCTCGCCTCCCCCGAGCCGAGGGTTGCCAGCACCGCCGCGAGGCACAGCGCCACGAGCACGACGGTGATGAGCGGCGCATCCTGGCTGTGGGCGCCGGGCCCGGCGACGGGCACCGCCGCGGGGGAGACAAAGGGGAACAGCAGCGCCCCCAACCCGATGAGGCTCGCCAGGGCCAGGATGGCGGCAGTGAGCAGGCGGGCGCTCCTCATGGCAGCCCCCTCATGACGTCGTCGACCGTCAGCGGCACGCACCCCGCCGCCGGCGTGCCCTCGCCAAAGAGCCGGGCGATCTGCGGCGCAAAGACGGCGGAACGAGCCAGCACCTCGCGAGTGGCGCCGTCGGCCACCACCCGGCCCTCCTCGAGGATGATCACGCGATCCGCCACCTCGGCGGCGAGCTCGACGTCGTGGGTCGACAGGAGCAGAGTGCGCCCGCGGGCGCGCGCCGTCGCCAGGTAGCGCACCATGGCGCGCTTTTGCAGGGCGTCGATGCCGCGGGTGGGCTCATCGAGGAGGAGGATCTCGGGCTCGCCCGCCAGAATGGCCGCCAGCGCCACCCGCTGCCGCTCGCCCACGCTCAGATCGCGGGGGTAGGCGTAGGCGTGGGCGGCGATGCCCAGCGTCGTCAGCAGGTCATCGGCGCCGTCGGGCTCCAGGCCGTGGTTGCGCCGCGTAAAGGCCAGCTCCTCGCGCACCGTATCGGCAAAGAGGAGGGCATTGGGGTTCTGCGGCACGTACCCGACGACGCGGATGAGGTCCTCCACCGTCGCCTGGCGCGTGTCCATGCCCGCCACGCGCACGCCGCCGCGATCCGGCGTCAGCAGGCCGACGAGGTGCTTGAGCAGCGTCGTCTTGCCCGAGCCGTTCCGCCCGAGGACGGCCACCGCCTCGCCGCGACGCACGGCCAGGGTCACCCCGCGCAACGCCGGGTGGCCGTTGTAGGCGTGCCACAGATCCTCCACCAGGATCGCGACGGGGGCATCGAGGGGCTCGCCGGCAGGGGAGGCAGGGTCCCGTACCTCCTCCGCTCCCCGCACGCGCGGAGAGGGTTGAGGTGAGGGGCCGCCGCTGCGGCGCAGCGCCGCGCGCAGCGCGCCGGCGTGCGGTCTGGCCTCCTCCACCGTGAGGGGGAGCGGCTTCCACCCGAGGGCACAGCCGAGCGCCACGAGTGGCGGTGCCAGGGGCACTCGCGCCAACACCTCCCGCGGGGCGCCATCTAGCGGCGGCTGGCCGCCACCCGGCAGGTAGACGATGCGCTGGACGTAGGGCGCCACGCGATCGAGGCGGTGCTCCGCGAGGACGATGGTCAGCCCGAGCTCGCGGTTCAGGCGCTGCAGCGTCGCCAGGACATCGGCGGCGGCCTCCGGGTCGAGCTGCGAAGTGGGCTCGTCGAGCACGAGCACCCGCGGCGCGAGCGTCAATACCGAGGCGATGGCCACGCGCTGCTTCTCGCCCCCGGAGAGGGTGCTGATGCGCCGATGGCGCAGGTGGCGTATGGCGAGCCGATCCAGGACGCCTTCGAGCCGCTCGTGCATCGTCGCCGGCGGCAGGTTGTGGTTCTCCATGGCGAACACGAGCTCGGATTCCACCGTGTCCACCACGAACTGCGTCTCCGGATCCTGAAAGACGAACCCCACGACGGCGCTCATCCCCCGGGGCTGGGCGGTGAGGGGTTCGCGCCCCGCCACGCGCACGGTGCCAGCGATGGTGCCGCCGTAAAAGTGGGGCACGAGACCGTTGAGGCAGCGCAGCAGGGTCGACTTGCCCGCGCCCGAGGCACCCACGACGAGCACCACCTCGCCCGCGGCGATGTGCAGGCTCAGATCGCGCAGCACGGGCTGTGGCGCATCGGGATAGCTGTAGGTGAGGTGCTCGAGGACGATCATACGGAGCGCTCCCGCCTCTCGGCCACCAGGGGCCGGCGCCCCTCCTGCACGAGCGCCAGCGCACCGGGGAGTGCCAACAGCATGAGGAGGGCGCCCAGCAACGGGTCAAAGGCCGGAAGGGGCGCATACGGTGGATAGGGGTAGTAGACGAAGGCCATGCGGTCGAGCGCCCGCACGGCGATCACGCCCACGGCCACCAGCACCCCTGACCCCGCGACGACGAGGTCCCTGGCCGCCCAGCCGGCGCGTCGATAGCGGCTGCGCCGCACGCGGCGCCCCAACCAGGCAAAGCAGGCCATGAGGAGCACCCCGGCCATCACCAGCAGGCCGAGGGCCAGCGCCGGCCGCTGGCGGTCGTAGGCCTGCAGGAAGAGCCCGATGAGCGCCAGGGCCAGGGCCGCCACCATCGCCAGGCGCAGGCGGACGGTCTGCCGGGGCGACATCTGCGTCAGCTCGCCGCCAAAGCCGCGCGCCTCCATCGACTCGGCCAACGCGATGGCGTGCTCCAACCCCGTGGTCACCAACGGCACAAAGAGGGGCAGCAGCGACCGCCAGCCGCGAAAGCGGTGCCCGCGGATGCGCTGCGCCTCGCGAATCTCGCGCGCGCTGGACAGCATCTGCGGCATAAAGGTGAGGGCGATGGAGGTGACCACGCCGGCCTGGTAGAGAAAGGGGGGCGCCAGGCGCAGCAGCTCGGAGGCGTCGACGCACACGTTGAACGTGGCGAAAATGAGCAGCAGGATCCAGATGGCGAGGCCGGCGACGAACCCATAGGCCATCGCCTCCAGCGTGATGGCGCCGCCCACGAGGGGCCACGAGGAGGGCAGGCGCAGGAGGACGTAGCGCCCCTGGTGCACCATGACGGCGTTGAGGGGAATGGCGATGAACCACATGACGGCGCCGAGCTTGAGCAGGGCACGCCAGCCCTGTGCTTGGGGGGACCCCTGGCCCGCCACGGTATAGACGAGGGCCGCCGCGAGCCCGATGATCGCCAGGTAGAGGGGATTGCGGATCATCAACGCCGCCACCGCCGCCCCCAGCGTCCAGAGCAACCAGGCCAGGGTGTGCCCCATCAGGACTCGATCCCCTTGCGCGCGGGAATCCCCTGCTGGTAGGGGTGCTTCACCTCCACCATCTCGGTGACCAGGTCGGCCACGTCGATGATGGCCTGGGGCGCGCGCCGGCCCGTGAGCACCAGCTCGACCCCCGCGGGGCGGGTGGCGATGAGGTCGAGCACCTCGTCGAGCGCCAGCAGGCCAAAGAGCAGGGCCATGAGGATCTCGTCGAGGACGACGATCTGGTAGCGGCCCGCCGTCAGCACCTCGCGGACGCGCTGCAGCCCGGCGCGCGCCATGGCGCGGTCGCGGTCGCGCACGTCCTCGCGGCGCAGGAATGTGGGCGCGCCGTACTGCTCCACCGTCACGTAGGGCGCGAGGAGGTCGATGCCGCGCAACTCGCCGTAGACCTGGCCCTTCATGAACTGGCCGATGTAGGTGCGATAGCCATGCCCAGCGGCGCGCACCGCCAGCCCCAGGGCGGCCGTTGTCTTGCCCTTGCCATCGCCGGTGTACACCTGCACCAGCCCCAGCGCGGTTCCCTGGCGATCGTCAGCAGCCACGTTAGGCATGGCGCCCTCCCCACGGCGATGCAGGGGGTGCGGCGCATAGGAAAGCGCCCCCTGCATCGAGCAAGGGACGCGTATAGGCGGTCGTCATCTCCTCATCCTCTCTCTCGAAGGCGTCCGGAGCAGTGAAGGCGGGTGACCTGGCTCCCTCGGCGGCACGCCGAGGTTACAGTTGCGGGACAGCGCCGGACTCGCACCGGCTTCACCAAGGGCCAAACCACGCGTTTGGCATCGTCGCGGCATCCGGGCCAACGACGACCCCCACTGTACCTATACGGTTGTGCCGCTACTATAGACGCGCCCCCCCGGGGTGTCAAACGGCGCCACCACTCGGCGCCGCCCCGCCCGGAGCGCGCCCACCAGACCGCGTGGCGCGGGGAGGCAGCGCCTCGGCGGGGCCACCTAGACGTTGAAGCGGATATTCAGGATGTCGCCGTCCTGCACGATGTACTCCTTGCCCTCGAGGCGCAGCTTGCCGCGCTTGCGCGCCTCGGCCAGGGTACCGCAGGCGATCATGTCGTCGTAGGCGATCACCTCGGCGCGGATGAAGCCCCGCGCCAGGTCCGTGTGGATGGCGCCGGCCGCCTCGACGGCCGTCGCGCCGCGGCGCACCGTCCAGGCGCGCACCTCGTCCTCGCCCACGGTAAAGAAGGACATCAGCCCCAAGAGGTCGTAACAGGCGCGCACCATGCGCCGCAGGCTCGGCTCGGCGATGCCATACTCCGCCAGGAAGGGCGCCACCTCGTCCTCGGGCAGCTGGGCGATCTCCATCTCCAGGGCACCCTTGAGCGCCATCGCCGCACCGTTCAGACCGATGTCCGGCTCGGGATCATCCTCGCCGCTGTTCACCACCACCAGGGCAGGCTTGGCGGTGAGGAACTGGTAGCCGCGGATGAGGCGGCGCTCCTCGGGGCTGAGGTGCAAGGCGCTGATCATCCCTTCCGCCTCGAGCGTCTCGCGGATCGTCTCCATGAGCGCCAGCTCGTGCTCCTGCTCCTGGCGCTGGGTGCCCTGCGCCTTGCGGATGCTCGCCGGCAGCCGCTCGATGCGCCGCTCGACGATGGCCAGGTCCGAGAGGATCAGCTCCAGCCGCAGCGCGGCCAGGTCGCGCGCCGGATCGATGCCGCCCGCCGGGTGGGGCACCTGATCGCTGCGAAAGGCGCGCACCACCTGCAGCAGCGCGTCGCACGTGCTGAGGGCGGTGAGCACCTGGGCATCGAGGCCGCCCTGCCCCGCGCCCGGGGCCACGCCGCTGATATCGTTGTACTGGATGCGCGCTCGGGTCGTCTTGCGCGGATGGAACATGCGCGCCAGCCGGTCCACCCGTGGGTCGGGCACCTCAACGACCGCCGTGTGCACCTCGCACCGCCCGGCGCCATAGCTCTTGGTCTCCGCCTGGCTGCGCGTGAGGGCGTTATAGATGGTCGTCTTGCCCGAGAGGGGCAAGCCGACGATGCCTACTTCCATATCTCCACCTTGTGCTCCGATTTTCAGCAAACCGACCCGTAATTCTACGCGGATGGTATGGCGGGTCAATTTCGCGTCCAGCGCCGCCCTTGGCGCGTCGCCGCGTCCCGTGCTATAGTGGGCGCCACGCGAACAACTCGGGAGCAGCCCATGACCACACGTATCCCCATCACCATCCCCTACGGCGCGGCGACGCGCACCGTGCACATCGCCGCCGACAACCTGCTCGGCGTCTACGCCCCAGGCGGAGCGCCCGTCGTACCCGACGCCGCCGCCGAGATCGTCCGGGCGCTGGCGGCGCCCATCGGCGCGCCGACCTTGGTCGAGGCGGCCCGCGGGTGTCGCCGGGTGGTCATCGTGGCGGATGACAACACTCGGCCCACGCCCACGGGCGTCATCGTGCCGCTGCTCCTCGCGGCGCTCAACGCCGCGGGCGTACCGGACGACGCCATCCGCGTGGTGATCGCCCTGGGCACCCACCGCCCCATGACGCCGGACGAGATCGTCGCCAAGTTCGGCCAGGAGGTGGTGCGCCGCGTCGCGGTGGAGAACCACGAGGCGTTCGATCCCGCCGCCCTCGTCGACCTGGGCACGACGCCTAGCGGTGTCCCCGTCCTCGTGAACCGCACCGTGATGGAGGCCGACCTGGTGATCGGCGTGGGCAGCATCGTGCCACACCACATCCCGGGGTTCTCCGGTGGGGCCAAGATCATCCAGCCGGGGGTCTGCGGCGAGCGCACGACGGGAGAGGTTCACCTCCTCTCGGTGCGCCGTGAGGGGAGCTTGTTAGGGGTGCAGGAGAACCCGGTGCGCGCCGAGATGGAGGTCATCGCCGAGCAGGCGGGGCTGCGCGCCATCCTCAACACCGTGCTCGACACCCAGGGGCGCCTCGTGGCCGCCGTCTATGGCGATCCACGGGCGGCGTTCCGCCGGGGGGTCGCCATCTCGCGGACAGTGTACGGCGTGCCGGCGCCCGAGCGCACCGAGATCGTCCTCGCCGGGAGCCACCCGTGCGACATCGAGTTCTGGCAGGCCCACAAGACGCTCTACGCCGCCGAGCTCGTCGTGCGTCCGGGCGGCACCATCATCATCGTGACCCCCTGCCCCGAGGGCGTCGCCGTCACGCACCCCGACATGGTGCAGTTCGCCGGGCAGCCCGCGGAGGCCATCGACGCCGCCATTCGCGCGGGCGCGATCCGCGACCTCACCGCCGGGGCGCTGGCGTTGGCCTGGGCGAACACGCGCCGCCACGCCGCCATCAGCCTCGTCTCCGATGGCATTGCCGACGCCGACGCCCGAGCGCTCGGGTTTACGCCCTATCCCGACGTCCAGAGTGCCGTGGATGCCGCCCTCCACCGCCACGGGCCGCGGGCACAGGTGGCCGTGCTGCCGCACGCTCCCGAGACGTTGCCCATCGTGCCCACCGGAGGGGTCTAGGCGGGGTCTGGGCGGCGCATCCCGCCGACAGCGCAACGCGCCGCCCCCCGCACGGGGGGCGGCGCGTCGTCCATACGCGTGGTGGGAGGGTCTAGTCTCCCAAGGGGCCATCGTCCGAATCGGGCCAGTAGGCAAAGAGTTGGCCCACCGACTGGCCCAGGATGTTGCGGCGAATCGCCTCACCGAAAATGGGCGCCACCGACAGCACGGTCATGTTCGGCAGGCGCCTTTCCGGTGGAATCGGCACGGTGTTCGTCGTCACGATCTCGTCGAGCTCGGGGATGGCGGCCAGCCGTTCGATGGCCGGTCCCGAAAAGACGCCATGGGTGCAGGCCAGGGTGACGTGCTCCACCTTGTGGCGCCGCAGCTCGTCAATCAGCGCCACCACGGAACCGCCCGTGGCCACCTCATCGTCAAAGAGGATGCAGTCCTTGCCGGTGATGTCCCCGATGATGCCGGCGATGCGCACGCGCTCATCCGTCAGGCGCTCCTTATCCCCTGCGGCCACCGGCACGCCCAGCGCCTTGGCCAGCTTGGCGGCGCGCTTGGCATGCCCGATGTCCGGGGCGACCACCACCGTATTCGAGAGGTCGCGGTTCTGCAGGTAGCGCACAAAGACGGTATGGGCGGTGAGGTGGTCCGTGGGGACGCTGAAAAAGCCGTGGACCTGGGGCGAGTGGAGCGTCATCGTCATGACGTGGTTCGCCCCGGCGGTAGCGAGCAGATCGGCGATCAGGCGGCCGGCGATGGAGATGCGCGGCTGGTCCTTCTTGTCCGAGCGAGCGTACGAGTAGTAGGGGATGACGGCATGAATCGTCTTGGCGGAGGCACTACGGGCGGTGTCGAGCAGCATCAGCAGCTCGAGGATATGGTCGCTCACGTCGGGCGTGAACGACTGGATGATCACCACCTCTTTGCCGCGCACACTCTCCCCAAGGTGTACAAAGATGTTGTCATTGCTGAAACGTTCCGTCTGGCGCCAACAGAGACGGCATCCCAAATAGTCGGCGATTTCCTTGGCCAACTCGGGATGCGACGAGCCACTAAAGATGCGAAGCGAGTGCGACAATGACGCGGTATCCCCCGACAGCATGGCGGGCAGGCCTCCTCCATATCCGCTGGATCGATCCCGAGGCCGCAGCGCCATTGGTGCTGGCCAGACTGAGTCTATCACACTTGGGGGGGGACAGCAAACCGTCCTCAGGGCGGAAACTGGCGCAGTTGGGGTTTTACCAAGTTGTGCTATAGTATGGGGGTAGCCCGTGCAGGGCTGGCGGGAGAATCCTCTACCGGGAGACGATCAATGCGCATCACAGCCATACTCCTCATCGTCGCGCTACTCATCCTCAGTGTGCCGGGCGCCGTGGCGCAGGCCGATTGCCCCGACAACCTCCTGGTCAACCCGGGGTTCGAGGGAGGCACCTACAAGACGGAGAGCGTCGGCACGAGCCTCTCGTCCAACATGGTCGAGGGCTGGCTCCCCTGGTCGATCCTCGGGGATGCCACCACGAACCGCGAGGTGGAGTACAAGGTGATCGACGCGGCCGCCTCGGGGGATACCTACCGCGTCTTTAGCGGCAACCAATCGCAAAAGTTCTTTACCACCTGGGGCACGCATACGGCCGGGATATACCAACGGGTACGGGTCCCCGCCGGCAGCGAGGTGGTGTTCAGCATCTGGGTGCAGATCTATTCCGGGGAGCGAGAGCTGCGCTCGGGCGGCCAGTTCATCTCGGATCTGGAGTGGCCCAAGGACTCGGGCGACAAGCGGGGCCCGGGGATGTACCGCGCCTCCATCGGGATTGATCCGCAGGGCGCCGTCCCCGGGGGGTTCGGTGCGCCGCCCTCCGACGCCACGGTATGGTCCGCCCCGGTCACCGAGTTCGAGACGCGCCGCACGACGGAGGACGGCATCGAGTACGATGCCTGGGTGCAGCTCCAAGTCTCGGCGATCGCTGAGGGCGAGTGGGTGACGGTCTATACCCGGGGGATGCCCGAGTTCCCCGTCAAGCACAACGACTCGTTCTGGGATGAGGCCTGCCTCGTCGCGTTGACGCCACCGACCCCCACCGCGCGGCCCACGGACACGCCGTCGCCCACGCCCGAGGCCACCGACACGCCCGTGCCGACGGAGACTCCGCTCCCGACGGACACGCCACCGCCGACGGAGACCCCGCTCCCGACGGACACGCCACCGCCGACGGATACGCCCGAGCCCACGGCCACCGCCGAAGCGACAGCCACGCCCGAGCCGACGGACACGGAGCCCAGCCCCGCGGATAGCCCCGACGTGGAGGCAGCGGCGCCGACGGACACGCCCCCGCCGCCTCCCGCGGAGGAGCCGACGCCAGCGCCTGCCCCCACCGAGGCGCCGCCCCTCGCCCCCTCGGCGAATCGCCTGGCGCTATGGCTCTATGCCGGCGCCGGCGCCGGCGTGGTGGTGACGCTCGGCTGGATCATCCTGCGCAAGCCCTAACGGCGCGGGGGTCCTTCGAGCCGCTATCACAGCGCGGGGG
>DUUT01000155.1 GCA_012841405.1 Chloroflexota bacterium | reverse complement strand
GCGGCACGCTGCGGGCGACCGCCAGCCTCGAGGGGACGCCCATGGGCGCCGTCGAGGCGCGATTTGAGGGCGATCGCGTCGCGGCGGTGGTGCCGCTGCGCGAGGCCGTCGCCTGGGCGCCGGGCAACCCCACCCTGTACGACTTGGAGCTCGTCCTCACGACCGAGGGGGGGAGCCGCGACGTCGTGTCGAGCTACTTTGGCCTCCGCTCCCTGGCCCTCACCGACCGGGCGATTCTGCTGAACGGCAAGCCCGTCTTCCAGCGTCTGGTGCTCGATCAGGGGTTCTACCCCGACGGCATCTACACCGCGCCAGACGACGAGGCGCTGTGCAACGACATCGCCATCGCGCAGGGGCTCGGCTTTAATGGCGCCCGACTCCACCAAAAGGTGTTCGAGCCGCGCTTTCTCTACTGGGCCGACCGCATGGGCTACCTTGTCTGGGGCGAGTTCCCCAACTGGGGCCTCGACGTCAGTGATCCGCGTGCCCTCGCGGTGTTCGTCCCCCAGTGGCTCGAGGCCGTCGCTCGCGACTACAGCCATCCCTCCCTCGTCGGGTGGTGTCCGTTCAACGAGACGCAACCCGATCAGGACCCGGCCATCCTGCGTGCCGTGTACCGCCTCACCAAGGCCGTCGACCCCACGCGGCCCGTCATCGATACCTCGGGTTACCAGCACGTCGAGACGGACATCTATGACGTGCACGACTATACCCAGGACCCGGTAACCTTTGCGGCTCGCTACGCGCCCTTTGCTGAGGGCGGCGAGCCCTACCGCAATCGGCAGGACCTTGACGCGGCCTATGGCGGTCAGCCGTATTTCGTCAGCGAGTATGGTGGTATCTGGTGGAACCCCGGGCAGCGCGACGAGAAGGGCTGGGGGTATGGCGGTGTCGAGGGGCGCCCGCGCAGCGAGGAAGAGTTCCTGGTGCGTTACCGCGCCCTCACCGAGACCCTTCTCGATCACCCGCGCATGTGCGCGTTCTGCTATACCCAGCTGTACGACATCGAACAGGAGGTGAATGGCCTGTATACCTACGATCGCCGGCCCAAGTTCGTCCCGCAGGTGATCGCCGATATCAACACCCGGCCGGCGGCCATCGAGCGTTCACGCCTAGTGCCCAAGGAGTAGTGGTATGGCACTTCTAAGCGATAAAGATCGCGAGTTCCTGCAGAATCACTTTGAGGAAACCCTCATACATCCCGTCAAGCTGGTGTTCTTTACCCAGGAGATTGCTTGCCAGTTCTGCCGCGAGACGGGTCAGATTCTGGATGAGGTTGCCAGCCTGTCGGACAAGATCACCGTCGAGACGTACAATTTCGTCACCGACAAGGAGGTGGCCGAGCGCTATGGGATCGACAAGATCCCGGCCACCATCGTCATGGGGGACGTGGACTATGGGATCCGTTTCTACGGCATCCCCTCGGGGTACGAGTTCACCTCGCTGATTGAGGACATTGTCGACGTCTCGCGGGGCAAGACCGACCTGCTGCCTGAAACGCGAGAGGTGTTGGCGCGCATCGAGGAGCCGGTGCATATCCAGGTGTTCGTGACGCCCACCTGCCCCTACTGCCCCATCGCGGTGCGCCTGGCCCACAAACTGGCCATCGCCAATGAGAACGTGCGGGCCGACATGGTCGAGGCCATCGAGTTCCCTCATCTGGCGAACCGGTACAGCGTCTACGGCGTGCCGCGCACCGTCATCAATGAGGAGACGCATCTGGAGGGCGCCGCTCCCGAGCTCCTCTTTGTCGCCAAGGTGCAAGAGGCGGTGGGGCTCATGTCGCCCGCTGAGGTGGAGGAGCTCATGGAGGAGTACCTCGCTCAGGGGGAGGAGCTGCCCGAGGAGTCCCTCGAGGGGGAGGGCTAGGGCGGGGTGCCGCTGGCGGGCGCTGAGGCGCTCCCCCGCCCCTCGCACCTAGCCGCGGCAGGCGCCATGGGTGTTGTCCAGTCCTCGGCGGAGCGGTACGCTCCGCCGAGGCTTTTCGTCAAGGTAACGGCCATGCCTCTCTACTATCGCCTGGCGGATTACGCGCGGTACCGCGAGCGCGTCGGTGACGCCACCTACCTCGACCTGACGCGGCGCACCGACTCGGCGCGCATTCCCCAGGTGTGGGACCATCTGCGCGAGGTGGTGGACGCCTATGGCGCGCCCTGGGTGCTCCAAATCCTGACGAAGGATGCGGCTGGCGTCCTCGAGCGCGGAGCGAGCGATCTGCGCCGCCTCCGCGACGCCGGCACGACCATCACCCTGCAGCTCACGGTGACCGGGCTGGCGGGTACGGTCTGGGAGCCCCTCGTCCCACCGAACGGCCTGCGGCGCGCGGTGCCTCTCATTGACCTCATCGGTGGGCCGGATCACGTCACCTGGCGCTACGATCCCATCATCCCTACGGTGCACGACGCGGACCGCTACCGGCGGTTGGCCGCCGAGGCGGCGGATCTCGGCATCCGCCGCGGCGTGATCAACTATCTCGCCCCGCCGGGACGCTACCGCCGCGTTGATGCGCGCATCCCGTCGCTGCTCCTCGGCTGGGCCGAGGGGACGCCGCGTGGGGTCCCACGCTACGACGCGGGCTGGCAGCAGCGGGTGGCGCGCGAGCTCGTTGACTTGGCAGGCGAGGTCGGTATCTCTCTAGCGTGTTGCGCCGAGTCCGCCCCACTGGCGGGCCTGGTACCCGGCCTGGGGCGGGCCGCCTGCGGCGACCACGCCTGGTTCGCGGCGCTGTCGGGACGCCACCCACCCTCTGCCAAGGGCCGTGGCAGTCGCACGGGGTGTGGCTGCGCGCCCTATTTTGACCTCGGCAACTATGGCCTCTGGTCGCGCTGTCACCGCTGCGCCTACTGCTACGCTGGGTGAGGCCTTGCCCGGGCCTTTCCCTGTTCTGGGGGTATACTCGGGTGTGAAATAGCGGGACTCGTGACCGTCCGCCGCGGGCTCAGGCTCGGCGGCCACAACCGTCGTCCAACGGAGTCTAGTGCGAGGCGGCGATCTTTCCCTCTCCCCGCCGCCAGCGGGGAGAGGGGCGGGGGTGAGGGGACCTCGCCGGGGGACGACGCGTCCCGCGGGTCAAGGTCACCCGCTGCGCTCGGGATGCTGAAACCGCGGGGGGCAGCTCCTCTGCCGTCGATTGGCGGCGCCGCCCACTCACGTTATAATGAGGCGGATGTACCGGTGGGCGCGGCGTCTGGATCGTCCAGGCCCTGCCCCTGGAGGAGGAGTTATCGATGTTGCGACCTACGCGCACCTTTTCGGTGGTGCCGTCACTCCCACCGCGACTGGCACCGCTGCGCGAGTTGGCCTATAACCTCTGGTGGACCTGGAACCTCGACGCCATCGACCTCTTTCGTCGCCTCGACCGTGACCTCTGGGAAACGACCGGCCACAACCCCGTCGCCATGCTCGGCTTGGTCAAGCAGCAACGCCTCGAAGAGGCGGTCGCTGATGAGGGGTTCATGTCGCAGCTGATGCGCGTCTACCAGGCACTGAACCACTACCTCAGTAGCCGTGATACCTGGTACCAGCGCCACTACGGTGATCGCACGACGCATCCGCGGATTGCCTACTTTTCTGCCGAGTATGGCCTCACGGAGGCGCTTCCCGTGTACTCGGGCGGTCTGGGCGTGCTGGCGGGTGATCACCTGAAATCCGCCAGTGACCTCGGCTTGCCGCTAGTAGGTGTGGGGCTGCTCTACCAGGAGGGCTATTTCCGCCAGTACCTCAACGCCGACGGTTGGCAGCAAGAGTCCTACCCGGTGAACGACTTTTACACCATGCCGGTGCAGCTGGAGCGCGGACGCGACGGCCAGCCCGTCACCGTCGAGGTGCAGTACCCCGGCCGACCGGTAGTGGCCCAGGTGTGGCGCGTGCAGGCGGGGCGCGTGCCCCTCTACCTCCTCGACACGAATCTGCCCGTCAACCGCCCTGAGGACCGCGGCATCACCGCCCGCCTATACGGCGGTGACCTGGACATGCGCATCCGCCAAGAGATCATGCTGGGCATCGGTGGCATGCGGGCGCTGGCGGCTCTCGAGATCGAGCCCACCGTGTGCCACATGAACGAGGGCCACTCGGCGTTCCTGGGGCTGGAGCGCATCCGCGTCACCATGCAGCGCGAGGGCGTGTCGTTCGCCGTTGCCCGAAGCGCGACCGCCGCGGGCAACATCTTTACGACCCACACCCCGGTGCCTGCGGGGATCGATCTCTTTCCGCCCAACCTGATGGACTATTACTTTGCCAGCTACTACCAGGAGCTGGGGCTCAGCCGCGATCAGTTCCTGCAGCTCGGCCGGCGGACGGGAGCGCCGGCGGAGGAGAGCTTTTCCATGGCCGTGCTGGCCTTGCGGCTGGCTACCGAGGCGAACGGGGTGAGTGCGCTGCATGGCCGCGTGGCGCGCAACATGTGGCAGGATCTGTGGCCGCAGACGCCGGTGGAAGAGGTGCCGATCTCGTCCATCACCAACGGCGTCCATCCGCGCTCGTGGATTTCATCCGATATGGCCGGTCTGCTGGAGCGCTACCTTGGCCCACACTACATCGAGCGCCCGTACGATCACACCGTCTGGCAGGGCGTCAACCGCATCCCCGACGAGGAGCTGTGGCGCACCCACGAACGACGTCGGGAGCGCCTGGTGGCGGTGGCTCGCGAGCGGCTGCGCCGACAGCTGGAGCGCCGCGGCGCCCCGAACCAAGAGATCGCCGAGGCGTCCGAGGTGCTCGATCCGGAAGCGCTGACCATCGTCTTTGCGCGCCGGTTCGCCACCTACAAGCGCGCCCTGCTGCTCTTTACCGATCCGGAGCGCCTCTCAGCCATCCTCAACCAGCGGGGCCGCCCGGTGCAGATCATCTTTGCCGGCAAGGCGCATCCGCGCGATAACCCGGGCAAGGAGTTCATCCGCAAGCTGGTGCACCTGGCGCGGCGCGACGACATGCGTCAACGGGTGCTCTTTCTCGAGGACTATGACATGGCCCTGGCGCGCTACCTGGTGCAGGGCGCTGACGTCTGGCTGAACACGCCGCGGCGAGGTCTCGAGGCCAGCGGCACCAGTGGCATGAAGGCCGCCGCCAACGGCGGCATCAACCTCAGCACCCTCGATGGGTGGTGGGTGGAGGGGTACAGCCCCGATCTGGGGTGGGCCATCGGCCACGGTGAGGTGTATGAGGACGTCTACTATGGGGATGAGGTCGAGGCGCGCGCCCTCTACGACCTCCTCGAACGGGATGTGGTGCCCCTGTTCTACCAACGCGGCACTGACGGCCTGCCGCGGGAATGGATCGCCCGCATGAAGCGGTCCATGAGCCGCATCACGTCCCACTTTAACACCCACCGGATGCTCGAAGAGTACACCGATCAGCTTTACATGCCCGCGGCGGAGCGCTATGATCGTCTCGTCGCTGACGACCTGCGGAACGCGGTCGCGCTGTCGGAGTGGCTGGATCGCATCCACCAGCAGTGGCCGAACCTGCGCATCCTCTCGGTAGAGAGCGACGCCCGGGATGGCGTGCCGGTGCACACCGAGGTCGATGTCCGCACGGAGGTGTATATCGGCGACTTGGACCCGAACGATCTCCTGGTGGAGGTGTACTTTGGGCTCATCGGGCCGCAGGGGCAGATCACGGACTATCGCGTCGAGCCGATGGCGCCGATGGAGGGCGCCGATGGCACCTGCACGTACGGGCGGACCATCGTCTGTGAGCGCAGTGGCATGCACGGGTTTGCCATACGCGTGCTGCCCAGCCATCCCGATCTGGCCACCCGCTACATTCCGGGGCTCGTGCTCTGGTCCAGCTAGCTGACACATAGTCCATCTCCGAGTCATGGCGCCTGTACGCGCCTGCGATGGCCCATGACCAGTAGGGTACGGCGGGAAACGGCCGTGCCTCCCGTGCTTGGAAAGGAGATGACGCACCAGCTCCTCGTGAGCCGGCGCCTCTCCCTGCCAGGCGCCGGCTCTTTGTGTCTCTGAGGGGTGGCGGCGATGGATGCACGCGGCTCGGGCCGCGGAGGGAAGCGCGCGTGGGGGCAGGGGCGATCCGTGCGGCCGTGCCGGACGGCGAGAAGCGGGCACACCCACGGCAGGACATGACGAACTATGGTGACTGGGGAGAGGGAGACGTGGCGACATCCACTACCGCACGCAAGAGCTACTACTTTACGACGCGTGACCTGCTCATCATGGCCGTCCTCGCCGGCCTTGGCGGCGTGGCGAGCACGGCGATCAACGCCCTGGGCGACGTGATGCAGGCGGTGCTCGGCTTTGCCGGCACCACCCAGTGGGCAGCGGGGCTGCACGTGACCTTTTTGCTGCTGGCCGTGGGCCTCACGCGCAAAGATGGCGCCGGTACCGTCACCGGGTGTCTCAAGGGGGGCGTCGAGCTGCTCAGCGGCAACACCCACGGCGTCATCGTGCTGCTGGTGGACGTTGCCGCGGGGTTGCTCGTCGATTGGGTCTTTTTCCTGATCCGCGATCAGGGCCGCGCGTCGCGTTGGGGCCACGCCCTTGCCGGGGGTGTGGCGGCCGCCAGCAACGTCTTTGTGTTCCAGCTCTTTGCCTCCGCGCCGGAGGATGTGCTTGCCTTTGTGTGGGGCATCGCAGCGGTAGCCTTTGTCTCCGGCGCCGTCCTGGGGGGGCTGCTGTCGCACGCATTGCTGATCGTCCTGCACCGTAACGGCCTGGTGCGGGCGACGTCGCCGGCGCGTGTCAATCGTGCGGGCACGGCGCTAGCACTGGGCGTGCTCGCCGCTGCAGCCATCGGTGGCGGCGTGTTCCTGCGCTCCTCCCTGGCTGGCCCCCCCGTGGTGGCCATCACCGGCGCCTGCGCCGTCCCCTACGAGTACGAGGCGGCCACCACCGAGGCCGAGATCACCACGTTGGAGCTCGAGCTGCAGGGGATGAAGCGCCGGGTGACCGGCGTGCGTCTGCGTGATATCATCTCCGCCGCCGGCCCCGATGCCGCCGCCCAGAGCGTCCTCGTCTCGGCCAACGACGGGTACGCGTTCTTTATCACCATGCGCGAGGTGGCCGAGAACGACAACCTCGTGCTGGCGCACCGTGGGGAGGGCAAGGAGACGAGCTATGACGTCGCTGGCGCTGAGAACCCCAAGGCCTGGGTGCGCAACGTGGTCGAGCTACGCCTCGTGCCCCAAGCGCTCATCGAGGTGAGCGGCAAGGTCGAGCGTCCCTTCCCCTACAACCCGGAGGACTGGCAGACGGCCATGGACAACGCCCGGCTCGATCTGGGTGACGGCGTGAAAAAGCTGCAGGGGGCCGTGCTGCGCGACGTGCTGGCCAAGTGGGAGCCGGCTGCCGACGCGACGGCGTTGCGCCTCGTGTCGCGGGGCGGTGAAACGGCCACCATTCCCCTGGCCGAGGTGATGGCCAACGGCGATCTGCGCATCTGGAACGTCGATGCGCCCGAGGGGATCAGCTTTGCCGTGGCCACCGCCGACGGCACGATCCATGCCCTCGACGTCGTGACCATCATCGTAGAGTAGGGGGGCCCTCACACCTTGCCCGGTACGGCGGGAGAAAGGGGATAGCGGGCGCGGTTCCATTCCCGGCCTTGTGCACGTCATACAGATGATCGACATTCGCAACCTCACCTATCGCTATACTAAAGGCGAACGCCCCGTTCTTGATGACGTCACCTTGCACGTCGGAGAGGGCGAGTTCGTTGTGGTTACCGGGCCCAGTGGCTGTGGCAAGTCGACCCTGGCCCTGGCCATCGGCGGCTTCCTCCACCACCAGTTCGATGGCGAGCTGCACGGCTCGGTGCGGGTGGCGGGCCTCGACGTCGGGGAGCGTTCGCTCTTTGAGATTGCCGATGTCGTCGGGTTGGTGCAGCAGAACCCCGAGAACCAGTTCTGCACCCTCACGGTGCGCGATGAGGTCGCCTTTGGGCTGGAGAACCGCTGCCTGCCGCCGGCAACCATCGCCTCCCTGTGCGATGAGGCGCTGGACATCGTCGGGGCGGCGTACCTCGCCGATCGCGACCTGGCGACCCTCTCTGGCGGCGAGAAGCAAAAGGTCGCTGTGGCGTCCATGCTCGCCGCGCGCCCCAAGGTGATCGTCTTTGACGAGCCCACCTCCAACCTCGACCCCACGGCGACGCAGCGCATCTTTGCCGTGCTCGGCGCCGTGCGGCGCAGGTCGGGTGTGACCATCGTTATCATCGAGCACAAGCTTGACGGGTTGCGCCGCTTTGCGCCGCGCCTGGTGCGCATGGAGGCGGGGCGTATCGTGGCCAGCGATGCCTCGCTGCCACCCGCCGCCCCGCGGCGCGTGCGCGCGGTCGCCGCGGCGGGGGAGCCTCTGGTCCACGTGGAGGACCTCTGCGTGGCGTATGGTGACGTGCGGGCGCTCGACGGCGTCAGCGCCACCTTCTCGGCAGGCCAGCTCGTGGCCCTCATGGGCGACAACGGCAGTGGCAAGTCCACCCTGTTACGGAGCCTCATGGGTCTCGTGCCGCCGTCGGCCGGGCGCGTCTCCGTTCTGGGGCGGACGATCGGTGCGCGCGACCGGCGCCGCGCATCCCCGGCGCCGCACCCGCCCCTCGCCGTCTCGGACTTGGCCCGTGATGCGGGGTTCCTCTTCCAGAACCCCGACCACCAGCTTGTGGGCGACACCGTGTGGGACGATGCCACCCTGCTGGCGCGCAACCTCGGGGTGTACGAGACCGTCGCGCCCCATGCGGAACACCTGCTGGACACCGCCGGGCTCGCCGACCGCCGGGATGACAACCCCTTTCGGCTGAGCTATGGCCAGAAGCGCCGGCTGAACGTCATCGCTGTTACGGCGCACGCGCCGTGCCTCGTCCTGGCGGACGAGGTGCTGATCGGTCAGGATCCCGCCAATGCGGCACGGTTGATGGATCGCCTGCGCGCCATCGCCGATGGCGGCGCCTGCGTCATCCTGGCGCTCCACGATCCGCAGGCGGCACTGGCCTACGCCGACCGCCTCCTCTTTCTGAGCGCCGGCGGCGTGCTCGTCGACGATGCGCCCGCGGCGGCGCTGGAGCGCCTCGCCTCCCTGGGGTACGGCGGGTATGCAGACGGGTACGCCGGCGGCGATGGGGGCGACGACGCCGGGGCTCCCGAGGGCGACGCGACGGTGGAAGGGACGCCCCTGACCGGCGCCGGACGCGCGCGGGCACCCCGGGCGGACAGCCCCACACCCCCCGCCGCGGGCCTTGTCGGGCTTCACCCCCTGCTTAAACTAGGATGGCTGCTGGCGGTATCGGTGGCCGCGTTCGCGCTACGCGTCCCTGCGCACGTGGTTGCCCTGCTGGTGCTCCTCGTGCTGGCGGCAACCCTCGGAGGGGTCGATCTGCGGCGTGGGCGCTTCTTTGGGCTGGCGGTGTGGTCAGCGACCTTTCTCCTGCTGTTGCAGGCCCTCTTCTATCGGCAGGGAGAGACGCTCGTGCACCTGTGGCCGTTCGCTGGGGGGCGCTGGCCGGTGACGGACGCCGGCGTGTTGCGCGGCGTGCGCGTCGGCGCCCGGTTTCTGGTCATCGTCCTCAGCAGCCAGGCGTTCGTCCTCTCGACGGACCCCGGTGCCCTGGCCTACGCCCTCATGCGCGCCGGGCTGCCCTACCGTTTCGGGTTCGCGTTGGTGACGGCCCTGCGCCTCGTGCCCATCTTTCGCACGGAGGCGACCACCGTCTACCAGGCGCAGCTCGTGCGCGGCGTGCGCTATGATGCCCTGCGCGGCCACCTTGGGCACGCGCTCCGCCGTGCCTTTCTCCTCCTGCGTCAGCTCATGTTGCCCCTCATCATCTCGGCCCTGCGCAAGGTCGACGCCCTGGCGGTGTCGATGGAGGGACGCCAGTTTGGCCGCTACCCGCGTCGCACCTACCTCCGTCGCGCCGACTGGCGCCCGGCGGACTGGGCCGGTGCGGCTCTCCTGATCGTCTTTGGGCTAACCGTTACGTGGCTCGCCATCACAACAACAGGGTGATGTCCATGGGATCTGAACTCCGCTACAGCTTTGACACGTATCCCCTCACCTATGCCCTCTGGGCGGCCGTGGCCGTCTCGTGGGTGCTAGCGATCGCCGGCCTGGTGGTGCGGCTGGCGCGGGCGCGACCCGTCGCCCGGTTCGATCGCTTGCCGGCGCGGATCGCCGCCGCCCTGCGCGATTCCACCGTCCAGCGCCCCGTGTGGCGGCGCCCGCTGGGGGGCGTCATGCACCTCGGGATCATGCTCGGCGCCCTGCTGGTGCTGATGACCTTTGTCATCACCCACTATGTGACGCCCCGCGGCTCCGAGTGGAGCCGTAGCCACCTCCCCCACGCCCTAGTGGACGCCGCGATGCTGCTCGTGCTCATCGGGCTCGCGGTGGCCGCCTGGCGCCGCCACTTCCGTCGGGGGGAGGGGCGCGTCGTTCCTGCGCCGCCGGCGCGCGCGGAGGATGTGGGCCTCTGGGCGCTGTTGCTCGTAGGAGTGCTCACTGCGCTGTTGTCTGAGGCGCTGCTGATCACCCTGGCATTGCCGGCGTGGCGGCGGAGCGCCTTCCTGAGTGCGCCCATCGCCGCGCTGCTGGAGGGGATGTCCAAGCCCCTGCGGCGCGGGCTCTACGGATGGTCGTGGTCGGTGCTCCACGCCGCGGTGCTCGGCATGGCCTTCCTCCTCCCGTGGACCAAGTGGCGCCACCTCGTGTTGGCGCCCGTCGCCCTGCTGACGCGCAAGAGCGCGCCCTTGGCGCGCCTCGATGCCGTCGACCTGGATACCGACGGCCCCTTTGGTGCCCTGCGGCGGCGCGACCTTACTTGGAAGGAGAGCCTCGATCTGGCCGCCTGCGTCCACTGTGGGCGGTGCAGCCAGGCCTGTCCGGCGGCAACGGCCGCGGCCGGCGATGGCGGCCTCGACCCCCGACGCCTCTTGGAAACGCTCGCAGCGGCCGACAGCGCCGGCCCGCTGGCGGAGGCGTGTGGCGAGGACGCCATCTGGCAGTGCGCGACGTGTATGGCCTGCGACGACGTCTGCCCCATCGGTATCTCGCCCCTCAGCCTGGTGATCGACCTGCGCCGTGAGCGCGTCCTCGACGCGGCCCGCTTCCCTCAGCCCTTGCGCGACCTCTTTGATGGCCTGACGCGCCGCGGCAATCCCTGGGGGCTCGCTCAGGCCGAGCGCGACGACTGGCTGGCCAGTTTGAATGGCGATGGCCTCGCCGAGGGCGCCGGCGGCGCGTTGCCCACCCTGGCGCCTGACGGCGAGACGGATGTGCTCCTGTGGCTGGGGTGCATGGGCGGGTACGATGTGCGCGCCCGCAACGCCGTGCTCGCTCTGGCGCAGTTACTGCGCCGCGCAGGGGTGCGGTACGCCGTCCTCGGTGCCGATGAGGGCTGCTGCGGCGACCCGGCACGTCGTGCGGGGAACGAGGCGCTGTGGGTCGACCTCGCCGAGGCGAACATCGCCGCCTTCTCGAGCCGGCGCTTTGAGCGCATCGTCACGCTGTGCCCGCACTGCGCCAACACCCTGGCCCACGAGTACCTGACCCTCGGTGCCCCCCTGCCGGTGGTGCACGCGGCAGCCTACCTCGCCGACCTGGTGCGCGAGGGGCGCCTGGCGCCAGTGGGCCGCTCCGCGGGAGGAGAGGCGACGGCCCAGGAGCACCCCTTGCGCGTGACCCTGCACGACCCCTGCTACCTGGCGCGCGGCATGGGCGATACTGCCTCGGCGCGGACGCTCTTGGCGGCTCTGCCCGGGGTAGACCTCGTGGAGCTGCCCCATCACGGTCGCGACGCCCTCTGTTGTGGGGCAGGCGGCGGGCGCATGTGGCTGGAAGAGCCCGATGCGCCGCGCCTCGGCGAGCCGCGCCTCGCGGAACTCGCCGCCGCAGAGGTCGATCTGTGCATCACCGCCTGCCCATACTGCCACACGATGATCGCTGATGGCGGCGCGGACCGCGTCGCCACGGAACCAGCCGCCGCGGGGGATTTCCCGGAGGTATGCGATCTCGTCGAGTTGCTCGCCCAAGCGTGTCCGGATCCGGCAATCGATCACACTCCTGCGCCCACTACCACGGCGCGGGATCAGGAGTAGCGCCATGAAGCGAACCGTTCTCATCCTGCTGGCCGCCGTCTTTGGCCTCATCGCCGGGGTTTCGGCGACGAGTTGGCGGGCGTTTCCCACCGATGACATGATCGCCCGCGCCACCTGCGCCGAGTGTCACGACGTCCATGGCGCCATCGAGTGGGAGGATGCCCCCTTCCAGAGCCAGGTGTGGGTCCTGGGGGACGTGCCCAAGGCTACCTACTTTATCGTCAACGATCTCTTCCCCTACCGCCAAGATGAGATCGGCACGGCCATCTCCCTGCCCGACCTGTTGGCGCGCTATGGCGTGGAGGATTTTGCGCGCGTCGCTCTCGAGTCGTTGGATGGCGGCATCGTCACCCTCGACCGGGAGTACGTGACGGAACACGCGCGGCTCGTCCCCTACCTGGAGGGGCTCCGCTTCCAGGACGAGAACCAGCACGTCTCCACCTGGCTCAAGGGGGTACGCTGGATTGTCGTTGTGGGCGACGAGACGCCGCTCGAGATCAATGGTGTGGCGACCTCGATGGGGCGCTTGCTGTTAGGGGATCGCACCACCGTCACTGCCGAGGGCGGCGACGCCCTGTTCGTGAGCGAGCTGGACGGCAAGACGTACCGCGGCGACTATGCGCACCTGTACACCGGCGCCCGGCTGGAGCGGCTCCTGGGCGACAAGACGTACACGACGCTCGAAGTGACGGATGCATCGGGCGAGGTGCGCGAGTACCCGGCGGAGCAGGTGGCTGACGCCATCATCGCCACCGTTGATGGTCGCCCGTCGCTGGTGTTGCCGAGCGCTTCGCGGCGCGAGTGGGTCATTGACGTGGTGCGTATCGCGACGCGCTAGGACGCGCCTGGAAGCGCACCGCGGCGTCGTTCCGCATCATCAGGATCCCGTCGTACGCCGCGGCGCACGAGAGCGACGGGCGCTGCAGACCGCGGTCTGGCGGTAAATGGGGGATATGCCATCATGGTTGTACCATCGACGTTGAGGGGGCGTTGCCGCCGCGCCGCAGCGCTGGCACTGCTACTGCTGATACTGCTGGCGGGGTGTGCGCGCCCCTGGTCTATCGAGGTATCGTGGAAGGGGGGCTCTCTCGGGGCGATCACCGACGAGCGCTGGCGCGAGTGGGCGGAGACCTTTGCGGCGGAGGTAGTCGATGAGCACGCCCTGCCGCTGGAGCGCGCCCTCTGGGAGATGGGCATCACCGCCATCGAGACCCTCTCGGTGGACGATGCCGCGGCCATCGACTGGGCGGAGGTGGCCGACGACGCCTGGCTGCGCGACGATGGCCGCATCGTGCTGAACGGCGAGGAGCGGACGGCCGCGACCGTGACCGTCACCTCACCGCCCGAGGAGGCCTTGGTCACCGCCCACGTCACCGACGTGGCGCCGACCATCTGCCGGGCGCTGGGGATCGGCGCGCCCGCCACAGCCACCGGCACGGCTCTCGACGCACCATCGACCGAACGCGCCGTGTTCATCTTTATCGACGGCCTGGGCTATCGGCGCTACGCTGCGGCACGCGAGCGCTCGCTGATGCCCTACCTGGACAGCCTCGGCCAGCCCCATCTGGCGCTGGGTGTCTATCCCAGCGTGACCCGCGTGACCAGCGCCGCGTTTCTCACCGGCGCCATGCCCGCGGTGAACGGCGTGCGCAGCCGCAACGTGCGCGCCACCGACGCCGAGACGCTGCTCGACGTCCTGGTGGCCAACGGTCTGACCAGCGTGTCGGTGGAGGGCGATAGCCTGGCTTTTAACATGCGCAACACCGACGTGGTGCTCTCTGGAGACCGCGACGGCAATGGCCACACCGATGACAATACCTTTGCCAACGCCATGGACGTCATCGCCACGCGCATGCCCGATTTCCTCTGGGTGCATTTTCACGGTATCGATGACCTGGGGCACACCTACGGCCCGGACGCCGTCGAGGTCGATCGCAAGATGACCGAGGTGGATGGCTACGTGCGGGAGATGGTGAATGCGCTCCCGGAGGGGACCCTCGTCATCATCGGCGCTGACCACGGCATGCATGCCGTGAGCGAAGACGGGCGTCAGGGCAACCATGGCACCCTCCAGCCCGCCGATATCCTGGTTCCTCTCTGGGTGACGGTACGCTGACGAAAAAGATGGTCGGCGGGTTCTCCACACCG
>DUUT01000154.1 GCA_012841405.1 Chloroflexota bacterium | reverse complement strand
GCACACCCATCGCGGGGCGACTCGTCGTCTTTTCCCGTCCCTTAGGCCGAGTTTCAACAATGCACCCGACGGAGAAACGATGTCGCCCCGAGCGTAAGCGGGGGGCCTTGACGCCCATCGCCAAGGTTTCTCGCCACGCTCAGAGCGACGCTGTGGCCCTTTCTCCAGAGACTCCCTAGGCGGACGCCTCACGGCGCACGTCCAGCACGTCGCGGATGCTCTGCAGCTTGTTCATGAGCAGCGAGAGCTGGGAGAGACTCTTGATCCCCATGGTGGCCACGATGGTAGCGGTATGATCCCGGTTGGTGGAGACGTTCACCGAGCTCATGCTGATGCCCAGATCGGCCACCGTAGCGGCGATGTCGCGCAGCAGGCCGCTGCGGTCGAACGCCTCCATGTAGATAATCACCGGGTAGGCCTGTTGCGCCTGGCCCCAGGATACCGGGATCAGCCGCTCGGTGTCCGTCAGGTTCACGACGTTCGAGCAGTCGGCGCGATGTACCGTGATCCCCTTACCCCGGGTGATATAGCCCACGATGGTGTCTCCGGGCACCGGCTTGCAGCAGGTGGCGAGGCGCGTCAGCAGATCCCCCACGCCATCCACGGTGATATCCGAGATCGCCGCCTCGGGGATGGCCTTGAGCTTGAGGCGGTCGCTCTTGTTGGCCGTCTCATCGATCTTGTTGGCGATCTGCGCCCCGCTGATATCGCCATAGCCGACGGCGGCGAGAAAATCATCGACCTTGCTGAACTTGAACAGCGCTGCGATCTCGGCGTACGACTCTTGGTCGAGCCCCAAGCGGTGCAGCTCGCGTTCCAGCGTTTCGCGGCCGGCCGAGATGTTCTGCTCGCGGAGCTGGCGTCGGAACCACTGGCGGATCTTTTGGCGGGCGCGCTGCGTGGCGACATAGTTGAGGTGGGGGTTGAGCCAGTCGCGGCTGGGCCCCCCCTGTTTCGCCGTGAGGATCTCGACCTGCTCGCCAGTGCGCAGCTGGTAATCGAGGGACACGAGCCGCCCGTCGACGCGGGCGCCGCGGCAGCGGTGCCCCACCTCGCTATGGATCTCGTAGGCGAAATCGACCGGCGTCGAGCCCTTGGGCAGATCGACGATCTCCCCCTTGGGGGTAAAGACGTAGACGCGCTCGGCAAAGACGTCGCTCTTCATCGAATCGATGAACTGGCGCGCGTCCTCTACGTCCTCTCGCCAGTCGGTGGCCTGGCGGAGCCAGGCGATCTTTTCCTCCAGCGACTGGTCGCGCCGGCCCCCCTCCTTGTAGCGCCAGTGCGCCGCGATACCGTACTCGGCGATCTGGTGCATCTCGTCGGTGCGGATCTGGATTTCCAGCGGCTTGCCATCGAGGCTTACCACGGCGGTGTGGAGCGACTGGTAGAGGTTGTCCTTGGGCATGGCGATATAGTCGTCGAACTCGCCCGGGATGGGGCGCCACAGGCTGTGGACGATGCCCAGCACGTGGTAGCACTCGCGCACCTCTTTGACGATGATGCGCACGCCATGGACGTCATAGATCTGATCGAAATCGCGACGTTTGGCCTGCATCTTCGTATAGATGCTATAGATGTGCTTGGGACGCCCCGAGATGCTGGCGACGATGCCCTCAGCCTCCAGCCGCTCGCGCAGCACGGCGATGACGCGTTCGAGGTAGGCGGCGCGCTCGACGCGCCGCTCGGCGAGATAGGCCGCGATCTCGCGGTACCGGTCCGGATCCAGGTAGCGGAAGGACAGGTCCTCGAGTTGCCACTTGAGCTGCCAGATACCCAACCGGTTGGCGAGCGGCGCAAAGACATCGAGCGTCTCGCGGGCCTTGCGCAACTGGCGGTCGGGCGAGAGGTGCTGGAGGGTGCGCATGTTGTGCAGGCGATCGGCCAGCTTGATGATCACCACGCGCACGTCGTCGACCATGGCGAGGAACATCTTGCGCAGGCTCTCGGCCTGCTCCTCGTCGAGGTCGGCATAATCCACGATGCTTTTGCGCTTGACACGGCGCAGCTTGGTCACACCGTCCACCAGCCGCGCGACGGTCTCGCCAAACTCGTCCTTCAGATCCTCGTAGGGGACGGCCGTGTCCTCGAGGATGTCGTGCAGCACGCCAGCGATCACCGAGGGCGCGTCCATGCGCAGATCCACCAGGATGGCGGCAACCTCCAGCGGGTGGACCATGAACGGCTCCCCCGAGGCGCGTCGCTGATCGCCATGGGCCGCGGTGGCAAAGTCGATGGCATGATTCACTTGATCGAGGGCCTCCGGATGGAGCGCCTCGACCCGTTGTACGAGTTCTTCGCGGTCTACAGTGCTTGTTCGGGCAACCATCATATGGTTAGTATAACACCAAGGTGGCCACCCGACCAATTATCGGGAAGGAGAAGGGGGGCCACAATTCTGGGAGAATGGCGCGCCACCGCGCGTTCGCCGTGGGTTGAGACCCGGTGCTGGCGTGGCGATGCTGTGGATTGCGCTGCGGCGTAGCACGCACCCGGCCACACGCCGGGAATGCTGAACACACCCCGAAGGCGGTTCATTGACGGCGCGGGGCGCCTGCCGTACAATCGACGTCACGCCATTATGTACGCCCCGTGGCGCGTTCCCTGTCGTCAGGGCCCGGTCGCTGAGATGGGGTGGCGCCGGGCGCGCTGTCATCCTACGAGTTCGGAGGTCGGTCATGTTGCCCGTGAGGCGCCGCACGCGAACGCTGGTGCTGCTCATCGTCCTGGGTCTGCTGCTCCTCGCCTGCACGCTGCCGTCGCTGACGCAGACGGCGCGTGTCGCGCAGCCCACGGTGGCGCCTTCCCCAACGTCCACCACTGTACCGGCGACGCCGACGTCGGCGCCCACACCGGTGCGCGCGTACGAGGCGCCGGCCAACGAGCTGGAGGCCCAGATCGCGTCGGTCTATGACCGCTACGCGCCGGCGGTGGTCAACATCACCAGTCGCACCTATGCCTACGACTATTTCATGCGCGCCATCCCGCAGGACGGCACGGGTTCGGGGTTTGTCTATGACGCGCAGGGGCACATCGTGACGAACTATCACGTCGTCGCCAATGCGGATGCCGTTTCGGTGACCCTGGCCGATGGCGAGGTCTATCAGGCCGAGATCGTCGGCACCGACCCCTCGACCGACCTCGCCGTGCTGCGCATCGATGCGCCCCACCTGCCCGCTCCGGTGCCGATGGGGGATTCGGAGCGGCTACGCGTCGGCCAGTTCGTGGTGGCCATCGGCAACCCCTTTGGGCTTGAGCGGACCCTCACGGTGGGCGTCATCAGCTCGCTGGGGCGGGTCATCGAGAGCCCCGATGGGCGCTTTATTGGCGAGGCGATACAGACGGACGCGGCGGTGAACCCCGGGAACTCGGGCGGGCCGCTGCTCAACCTGCGCGGCGAGGTGATCGGCGTCAACTCGCAGATCATCAGCCCCAGCCAGGCCTCCGCCGGGATCGGCTTTGCCGTCTCGGCGAACACGGTCCAGCGCGTCGTTCCCGCCCTCATCAGCGATGGCCGCTACCCGCATCCGTGGTTGGGGGTCGAGATTCTGGACCTCTCCCCGGGGCTGGCGCAGGTGTTGCGTCGCGCCGGGGTCGAGCTGACCGTGGAGCAGGGCGTGCTGGTCGTCGAGGCCGTGCGCGGTGGCCCCGCCGCCACCGCCGGCGTGCGCGGCGGGCAGCGCGTGGTATCCATCGGCAATGTCCGCCTACCCGTTGGCGGCGATATCATCATCGCCTTGAATGGCGAACCCATCACCAGCCTGCAAGATCTGAACGTGTACCTCGAATCCGAGACCCGCGTGGGTGATACCGTGACGGCCACCATCGTGCGCGACGGCCAAGAGATCGACCTGGAGATCACCCTGACGGAGCGACCGGATCAGCTGTAGGTCTCACCATCTCTCGAAGGACGCTCAATGATCCGCATCCTCATCCTGATGAGCAACACGGGCGGAGGTCATCGCGCCAGCGCGCAGGCACTGCAGGCCGCGTTTCGCGTGCGCCACGGTCAGGCATTTCGCGTCGACATCGTGGATCTCTGGTCAGAGCACACGCCCTGGCCGCTGAACCGCCTACCCAAGAGCTACAAGTTCCTGGCCAATGACACGCCACGCCTCTACAAACTGGTCTTTGAGATGAGCGAGAAACCCGAGCTCATCGCCCCCATCATGGACGTGGTGGCGCGCTTTGCGGAACGTGACATCGCCCGCGCCATCCACCACTACCGCCCGGATCTGATCATCTCGGTGCACCCCTTGATGCAGGAGGTGCCCCTGCGCGTGCTGCAGCGGATGGGGCGCGATGTGCCCGTCGTCACCGTGATCACCGACCTCGGCACGATCCATCCCACCTGGTTCCATCCGGGGGTGGCACTCTGCTTCGTGCCCACCGAGGCGGCCTATTGGCAGGCGGTGCGCCAGGGATTGAGCCCGCAGCAGGTGCGCCAGCATGGGCTGCCGATCCGTCTCGAGTTCGGGGGGCCGCCGCGCCCCCGAGAGCACCTGCGTCCCGCACTGGGGCTGCACGCCGACCTGCCCAACGTGCTCCTGGTCGGTGGCGGGGAGGGGATGGGGCCCGTGGCCAAGATTGCCCAGGCCCTCGCCGCCGAGCTGGCGGCGGGCGGCGCCCCCGCGGCCCAGATGACCGTCATCTGCGGGCACAACGCGCGGCTGCGGGCCAAACTCTGCGACCGACGGTGGCCGGTGCCCACGACCATCCGCGGGTACGTGGACAACATGTGGGATTGGATGGCGGCGAGCGACTGCGTCATCACCAAAGCCGGCCCCGGCACCATCGCCGAGGCCCTGGCCTGCGGCCTGCCCATCATGCTCAGCGGCTACCTCCTGGGGCAGGAGGAGGGGAACGTCGCCTACGTTCTGAAGCACCGCGTCGGCGCCTATGCCGACGATCCCCAGCGCGTGGCCGCAACGGTGGGGCGCTGGTTTGGTGCCGAGCGCGACCGCCTCGCCGAGATGGCGCAACGCGCCCGCGCCATTGGGATGGCCGATGCCGCCCTCAAGATCGCCGATGACATTGCCACCCTGGCGATGGACACCGCGGATGCCGCGCGTATGCCCCTGGAGGCGGCGAGCCTCGGGCGATAGGGGCCGCGGGTGGCACCTGCAGGATGTGGCCATCATCCGGGACGTACCGGGACGCCACGTAGCACTTGACGCGGCGCCCCGGCGCTGCCAAGATGAGGCTGTGGTGCTAGCAGGCCTGGTCCCTTCGCACATCCTCCTCTGTCCCCGGCCGTTGGGCCGGGGCGTGCACGCTTCTCCATCCCCGCTCGTGACCGGCCCTCCCGATGGCGTGGGCAACGCGATGACAGGCCCTGGTGAGGCCATGGCCGGATGGTGGGTGAGGAAGGAGAGAGATGGCGGATGAGGCTCCGAGGCGGCGCAACATGGGCCTGATCGTTGCGCTGGCGGTGATTGCCGGATTGCTGGTGCTCTGTTGTCTGCTGGCGTTGGTGGGCGCCATCGCCTTCTCGCGCTTCCGCGTGCGCGATGGCGTGATCGGCTGGCCCCAGATCCCGGGGAGGAACGGCGCCGTCGAGGCCACGCGCGAGCTGGACCGGGCCTTTCCGGTTCAGGGCGCTGTGGTGCTGGACGTGCGCAACCCGGTGGGTGATGTGACCATCGAGGGCACGGAGGATGCCCAAGTGGTGGTGGAATCGCTGGTGCGGGCCTTTGGCGCCTCCGTCGAGGAAGCGCAGCGGAACGTCGACGCTGTCGACGTGATCATCGCCGAGGAGGGCGTGGGGCGCATCCGGGTGGAGGCGCGCGTGCCCCAGGGGCAACGCTTCCAGGGGCGCTCCCCCACGGTGCGCCTCATCATCCGCGTGCCCCGCGAGGTCTCGCTGCAGGTAGCGAACAACGTGGGGCGCGTCGAGGTGACGGACGTCGTCGGCTCGGCGACCATCACTGCCGACGTGGGCGATGTGGTGCTGCGCGGGTTCACCCTGCGCGACGACACGCGCATCGAGGTCGGCGTGGGGCGCATCCTCGTCGCCTTGCCGGCGGATAGCGCCTTTACCGTGGATGCCCAGACGAACGTGGGCGACATCGATACCGCGTTTGACGTGCGCGGCGCGGCGGAGGAACGCATCCCCCCCGGCGACAGGCTGCAGGGGGAGGTGGGGGCGAACCCCCAGGTGGAGCTGCGGCTGCGGACCAATACGGGCGACATCACCCTCGCGGCGGACTAGGCCGTGTCTCAAGAACGCACCCGACGTAGTGACGCTGTCGCCCCGAGGGTACGCGAGGGGCCTTGACACCCATCGACAAGCTTTCTCGCCACGCTCAGAACGGCGCTGAGGCCCTTTTTCCACACACGGCCTAGTGCGGGTTCGAACGGCGCACGCAGAAACGATGCCGCTCCGCGCTGCCACGCGACCGCGGCCCGTTGCCAAGGGAATGCGCCCAAGAGCATCAACGCGCGGCGGAGCGCTGGCCGTCCAGAACCCTCGACACACCCGGACGCCGACGCGCCCGACGAGTGCCTTGACAGATACTGTGAACTGTGATATGCTGGCCACAATCTTTCCAGCGAGTGTGACGGCGTGTCCAGCACCCTTTCCCTGACCGGTGTTATTATTCTGGTTCTAGTCGAGCTCCTCGTAATTGAGGGGCTAATACCGGTTGGGAAGAGGCTGCGCTAGCGCTCATAGTAAATAGAATCCCTCAAGAGCCTCACCCAACCGGGTGGGGCTCTCTTTATGCCCGCGGAATCGCAACCGATCCCTTCCGCCGCCGCAGGCGGAGCCGATGTGACGAGGGCGCCACAGCCACCGAGAGGCCATCTCGGGGTCGTGGCGCCCGTGCTGTTCACCTAGGATGACCGTGCCACCATCAGCCGCAATCCGCCGAGAGGAGATACCATCGTGAGAAGCGACATCGTCAAGAAGGGTGTAGAGCGGACTCCCCATCGCTCGCTCCTGCGAGCGCTAGGCCGCATCGATGAGGAGCTGGAGCGCCCCTTCGTGGGGGTGATTGGCTCGTACACCGACATCGTACCCGGCCACATGCACCTCCGGCAGATCGTCGAAGCGGTACGGGCGGGTGTCACCATGGCGGGGGGCACGCCCTTTGAGGCACACACCATCGCCGTGTGCGACGGCATCGCCATGGGCCACACCGGCATGAAGTACTCCCTCTCCTCGCGCGAGCTGGTGGCGGACTCGGTGGAGACGATGGCCCTGGCCCACGCCTTTGATGCCCTGGTGCTGGTCCCCTCCTGCGACAAGATCGTCCCCGGCATGCTCATGGCCGCCGCCCGGCTCGACCTGCCCACCGTCGTCGTCACTGGCGGGCCGATGCTGCCCGGCCGCTACGGTGGCCAGTCCTACGACCTCAACAGCGCCTTCATGGCCGTGGGCGCCGCCGCCCGCGGCACGATGACGGCCGAGGAGGTCGAGGCCGTGGAGCGCGCCTGTTGCCCCGGGTGCGGCTCCTGTGCCGGCATGTTCACCGCCAACACCATGGGCTGCCTGAGCGAGGCGCTGGGGATGGCCCTGCCGGGCAACGGCGCCACCCCCGCCGTGAGCGGTGCCCGCTTGGCCCTCGCCAAGCGGGCCGGTATGCAGGTCATGGAGCTGTTGGCCCGGGGGATCACCGCCGGTGCCATCCTCACCGCCAAGGCCTTCCAGAACGCTTTTGTCACCGATATGGCCATGGGCGGCTCTACCAACTCGGTGCTGCACCTGCTGGCCATCGCCCACGAGGCGGGATTGCACTTTGACCTCGCCGACCTGAACACCTACAGCGATAGCACTCCCCACCTGTGCAAGCTCTCGCCGGCCGGCGACCAGTACCTCGTCGACCTCTACGAGTCGGGCGGCATCGCTGCCATCATGCACGAGTTGCAGGGGATAGGCCTGCTCGCGGAGGACGCCCTGACGGTGACGGGCCACACCGTGGCGGAGAACCTGGCGCCGGGTTCGCGCTGGGCGCCCGACTATGCCCTCATCGACCGCAACGTCGTCCGCTCTCCCGACGATCCCTACTCCGAGACGGGTGGCCTGGCGATTCTCTTTGGCAACCTGGCGCCTGAGGGGGCGGCGGTAAAAAAGGCGGCCGTACCGCCGTCGATGATGCAGCATCGGGGGCCGGCGCGCGTCTTTGACTGTGAGGACGATGCCACCGCCGCCATCATGGCGGGCGCCTTTGAGCCGGGTGACGTGATCGTCATCCGCTACGAGGGACCCAAGGGGGGGCCGGGCATGCGCGAGATGCTCACCGCCACCTCGCTCCTCTCGGGCATGGGCATGGATGACCGCGTCGCGCTGCTCACCGACGGGCGCTTTTCCGGCGCCACGCGCGGCCCCGCCATCGGCCACATCTCGCCCGAAGCGGCGGCGCGCGGCCCGCTGGCGGCCCTGCGCGACGGCGACGTGATCACCATCGATATTCCTAACCACCGCTTGGAGGTCGACCTCTCCGACGCCGAGATTGCCCAGCGCCTGGAGGCCCTGCCCGCGTTCGAACCTCGCGTCAAGACGGGGTACCTGCGCCGCTACGCTCGCTTGGTGACTTCGGCGAGCACCGGTGGGGTGATGAAGGAGTGAGTCGATGACGTCGCACCCAACGTTGAACGGAGCCCAGATCCTCTGGGAGTGCTTGCTGCGGGAGGGCGTCGAGGTCCTCTTTGGCATCACCGGCGGCAAGGTGATTCCGCTGTACCACGAGCTGGTGCACTACCCCATTCGCCATGTGACGGTGCGGCATGAGCAGGCCGCGGCCCACGCCGCCGACGGCTATGCCCGTGCCACGGGCAAGGTGGGGGTGTGCCTGGCCACCTCGGGGCCCGGGGCCACCAACCTGGTGACCGGCATCGCCAATGCCCAGATGGACTCGGTGCCCCTCGTCGCCATCACCGGCCAGGTGAGCTCGAGTGACCTGGGGACCGACAGCTTTCAGGAGGTCGACATCACGGGCATCACCATGCCCATCGTCAAGCACAGCTACCTCATCACCGATGTGCGAGACCTCGCGCAGGCGGTGAAGGAGGCGTTTCACATCGCGCGCACGGGCCGCCCCGGAGCCGTGCTCATCGACATCGCCGTCGATGTGCAGGGCGCCACGACCGAGTTCGTGTACCCCACCGAGGTCAACCTGCCCGGCTACAAGCCCCACCTCCATGGCAATGGCCGGCAGATCAAGCAGGCCGCCGAGATGATCAACGCCGCCGAGCGCCCGCTGCTCATCGCGGGGCGCGGCGTGACCATCGCCGGAGCCGAGCGTGAGCTGCGGGTGCTCGTCGACAAGGCCCAGATCCCCGTCGTCTCGACCCTCCTGGGCAAGACGGCCCTCGATGAGCACCACCCCCTCTACCTGGGCATGGGGGGCATGCATGGCGAGGCCTGCACGAACCTGGCGATGCAATCGGCCGACCTCATCGTCGGCATCGGGACGCGCTTTGACGATCGGCTGACGAGCACGGCGAGCACCTTTGCGCCCCAGGCCAAGGTGGTGCACATCGATATCGATCCCGCCGAGATCGGCAAGCGCGTGCGCGTTGCCCTGCCCATCGTCGGCGATGCGCGCAACGTGCTGCGCGAGCTCGTACCTCTCGTGCAGCCGGCCACCCACGGCGAGTGGCTGGCACAGATCGATGCGTGGCGCAGTGACACGCGCGCGCGCGACATCCTCTGGAAAGCGTCCGATGCCCTCGTTCCCCAGTACGTGGTGCACCAGATCTGTGAGGCGACGGGCGGCGACGCCATCGTGGTGAGTGACGTGGGCCAGAACCAGATGTGGGAGGCCCAGTACTACCGGCACCGGCGGCCGCGCAGCCTCATCACCTCCGGCGGCCTGGGGACCATGGGCTTTGCGCTGCCGGCATCCATGGGCGTGGCCATCGGCAGCCCCGGAGCCCCCGTGTGGGTAATCGTGGGCGACGGCGGCTTTCAGATGACGCTGCAGGAGCTGGCCACCATCGTGCAGGAGGAGCTCCCCATCAAGATCGCCATCCTGAACAACGGCTACTTGGGCATGGTGCGCCAGTGGCAGGAGATGTTCTACAGCGGCAACTACTTTGGGACGCCGATCATCGGGCCGGATTTCGCCAAGCTGGCCGCCGCCTATGGCATCTGGAGCACCACGGTAAGCGACAGGGCGCAGGTGACGGAGGCCATCGCCGCCGCCCAGGCCGTCGACGGCCCCGCGCTGATCGATTTTCGCATCGAGCGCGAGGAGAACGTCTTTCCCATCGTGCCGGTGGGCAGGCCCATCGACAAGATGATCCGACGCCCGCTGGAGAGCGCCGACTGCGACGCCGTGAGGGAGGAGCACCCATGACCGTAGCGCTTGACGACAGGCCCTATGCGCGGCGCACGCTGGTGGCCCTCATGGAGGATCGCCCCGGGGTGCTGAGCCACGTGGCGAACCTCTTCCGGCGGCGCAACTATAACATCGAGAGCCTGACCGTGGGCCACACGGAAATCCCCGGCATCTCACGGATGACGGTGGTGGTATGCGGCGACGATGCCGTGGTGGAGCAGGTGATCAAACAGCTCTACAAGCTGATCAACGTGACCAAGGTGACCGCCATCAACGACGACGCGGCTGTGGTGCGCGAGCTGGCGCTCATCAAGGTGCACGCGACCTCGGCCAACCGCTCCGAGATCAAGCAGCTCGTCGACATCTTTCGGGCGCAGATCATTGACGTGTCGCCCGAATCGATGACCGTCGAGATCACCGGCACAGAGGACAAGGTCGAGTCGCTCATCAGCATGCTGCGTCCCTTTGGCATCAAAGAGATGGCGCGCACCGGCCGCGTGGCCATGGTGCGTGGCGCCGCGCCGAATGGCGCCCCGCTCTAGGTGTGCACGTGGGGCTGTGGGTTATGCGGTCACCCGGGGCAGGCTGCCGGTACCAGGTGAGGGAGCAGGAACCCGCTCGCGCCCGTCACCTGGCACCGTGCACCTGTTCACACCGTCCCGTTCCACCGCATGAGGCATGGCCCTGTGATCGCCGACGATTCGCGTTCTAGACAACCACTTTCGGGAGGGAACATGGCTACGATCTATTACGAGAAGGACGCCAACCTGGACATGCTCAAGGGCAAAAAGATTGCCGTGATCGGCTACGGCAGCCAGGGACACGCCCACGCGCTGAACCTGCAGGACAGCGGGTGTGACGTGCGCGTCGGCCTGTACAAGGGCAGCAAGTCGTGGGCGCAGGCCGAGAAGGACGGCCTCGTGGTGAAGGAAGCGGGCGAGGCTGCCGCCGAGGCGGACATGGTGATGATGCTGGTGCCCGACACGGCGATGGCCACGGTGTACGCCGAGAGCGTGGCGCCCCACATGACGGCGGGCAAGATGCTTATGTTCGCCCACGGGTTTGCCATCCACTACGGCCAGATTGTGCCTCCCGAGGATGTGGATGTCACCATGGTGGCGCCCAAGGCGCCGGGCCATCGCGTGCGCGCCATCTTTCCCGAGGGGCAGGGCGTCCCTGGCCTCTTGGCCGTCTACCAGGATGCCACCGGCAACGCCCAGGCACTGGGCCTGGCGTACGCCAAGGGCATCGGCTGCACGCGTGCCGGCGTCATCGAGACCACCTTTGCCGAAGAGACCGAGACGGACCTCTTTGGCGAGCAGGCTGTGCTGTGCGGCGGGCTCTCGGCGCTGATCAAGGCCGGGTTTGAGACCCTCGTCGAGGCCGGCTACCAGCCCGAGATCGCCTACTTTGAGTGCCTCAACGAGATGAAGCTCATCGTGGACCTGGTCTACCAGGGGGGGATCTCGTACATGCGCTACTCCATCAGTGATACCGCCGAGCACGGCGACTATACCGGTGGACCGCGCATCGTCACCGACGCCACCCGCGCCGAGATGAAGCGCATGCTCGCCGAGATCCAGGATGGCACCTATGCCCGCAACTGGATCCTCGAGAACCAGACGGGCCGCCCGAGCTTTAACCTCATCCGCAAGCGTGAGCAGAACGCGTTGATCGAGCGCGTCGGCAAGCAGCTCCGCGGCATGATGAGCTGGCTGGACGCCAAGTAGAGCGTTGATATGGGGTGCGCAGTGTGCCAGGCGGTAGGGAATCCGCGCGCGTGGGCAACGGAACGCTGCCCCCTGGCACCGCTGCCACCCCCCACCCACAACCCATCCGGTGGAGTGAGGTCCGCACGCTATGGTTGAGCGCGTAACCATCCTCGATACGACGCTGCGTGATGGCGCGCAGATGGAGGGCATCTCGTTCTCTGCCACCGACAAGCTCCGCATCGCGCAGAAACTCGACGAGTTGGGCGTGGCCTACATCGAGGGTGGCTGGCCGGGATCGAACCCCAAGGACGTGGCCTTCTTTGAACGCGTCCGCGATCTCGAGCTGCGGCACGCCCGCATCGCCGCCTTTGGCAGTACGCGGCGCGCCCATACCGCCGTCGAGGATGATGCCAATGTGCGCGCCCTCGTCGAGGCGCGCACGCCGGTGGCCGTCATCGTGGGCAAGGCTTCGCCCATGCACGTGACGGAGGTGCTGGGCACGACCCTCGACGAGAACTTGGCCATGATCCGCGATACCGTCGCCTATCTGCGGGCCGCCGGGCGCGAGGTCCTCTTTGACGCCGAGCACTTTTTCGACGGCTACGAGCTGGACGCCGCGTATGCCCTGGCGACGCTCCGTGCGGCGGCAGAGGCCGGCGCCGACCTCGTCGTGCTGTGTGACACCAACGGGGGCGCCCTGCCGGGCGCGGTGCGCCGCATCGTGACGACCGTGCGCCAGGCGCTGCCGCAGGTGGCGCTGGGCATCCATGCGCATAACGACAGTGGCGTGGCCGTGGCCAACACGCTGGTGGCCGTGGAGGCCGGCGCCGTCCACGTGCAGGGTACGATGAACGGCTACGGAGAGCGCTGTGGCAACGCCAACCTGTGCAGTGTGATCCCCAGCCTGCAGCTCAAGATGGGCGTCCAGGCGCTGGCGGACGGCAACCTCGCGCTGCTCACGGAGGCGTCGCGCTACGTCAGTGAGGTGGCCAACCTGCGTCCCGCGGATCACGAGCCCTACGTGGGGCGGAGTGCCTTTACGCACAAGGCGGGGCTGCACGTCAACGCCCTCATGAAGGCGACGGATAGCTACCAGCACGTCGATCCGGCGCTGGTGGGCAACAAGATGCGCATCCTCGTCTCAGAGCTCGCTGGGCGCAGCAACATCGTCCACAAGCTCAGCGAGTTGGCGATGGAGGTCGAGCTCGATGCCGACGAGGTGCGGCGCATCGCCGAGCGCCTGAAAGAGCTCGAGAGCCAGGGCTTTCAGTACGAGGGCGCCGACGGTTCGTTCGAGTTGCTCGTGCGGCGCTCCCAGCCGGGCTATCGCGCCCCCTTTGAGGTGCTCGATTTCCTCGTGCTGGTGGAAAAGCGCGCCGAGAACAGCATCGTCGCCGAGGCGACGGTCAAGGCGCGGGTGGATGGCGAGATCATGCACACCGCCGCGGAGGGGGATGGGCCGGTGAACGCCCTGGACCGTGCCATGCGCAAGGCGCTGCTCCCCTTCTACCCAGAGCTCGATCGTGTGCAGCTCACCGATTACAAGGTGCGCATCCTCGACGAGAAGGCGGCCACCGCCGCCCTGACGCGGGTGCTCATCGATGCCAGCGATGGCGAGAACTCGTGGACGACGGTCGGGTGCTCGGTGAACATCATCGAGGCCAGTTTCCAGGCGTTGCTCGATAGCCTCGAGCTGCCGCTACTGTGGCGGACCTCCGCCCGAGGCTGAGGCGCCGCTACGGGCAGCGGCACCGAGCGCCTGGAGGTCCGCCGAGGACACAGACGGCCCGCCGGAAGTCACTCCCGATCCCAGTCATCCAGGAGGATCTTGCCATGGAGAGGGTAATCGTCTTTGATACCACGCTGCGTGACGGCGAGCAATCGCCCGGCGCCACGCTCCATACCGACGAAAAGCTCGAGATCGCCCGGCAGCTGGCGCGCCTCGGCGTGGACGTCATCGAGGCCGGGTTCCCGGCATCGTCCCCCGGGGACCTGCAGGCGGTGCAGCGCATCGCCCGTGAGGTCCAGGGGCCGACGATCTGTGGGCTGGCGCGCTGCGTCCGCGGGGATGTGGATGCCGCCTGGGAGGCGGTGAAGGACGCCGAGCGCAAGCGCATCCACGTCTTTATCGCCACCTCGGATATCCACCTGCAGCACAAGCTGCGCATGACGCGCGAGCAGGTGATCGAGGCGACGCGCGCCATGGTGGGCTATGCGCGCTCGCTGTGCGACGACATCGAGTTCTCGCCGGAGGACGCCAGCCGCTCGGATCCCGAGTTCCTCTACGAGGTGCTGGGCGAGGCCATCGCCGCCGGCGCCACGACGCTCAACATCCCGGATACGGTCGGCTACAGCACGCCGCCCGAGTTTGCCGATCTCATCCGCGGCATCCGCGCCCACACGCCGGGCATCGACAGGGCCGTCATCTCGGTGCACTGCCACAACGATCTCGGTATGGCCGTGGCCAACACCCTGGCGGCGTTGCAGGCCGGGGCGCGCCAGGTCGAGTGCACCATCAACGGTCTCGGCGAGCGTGCCGGCAACGCGGCGCTGGAAGAGATCGTCATGGCGCTCTACACCCGGCAGCAGTTCTACAGCCTGTCCACCGGCATCGACACCACCGAGCTCTACCCCACGAGCCGCATGGTGTCCAACTATACCGGGCTCGCGGTGCAGGCCAACAAGGCCATCGTCGGCGCCAACGCCTTTGCCCACGAGGCGGGCATCCATCAGGACGGCATCCTGAAGAACCGCCTGACGTATGAGATCATGGAGGCCAGCACCGTCGGCCTCTCCCAGAGCACCCTCGTGTTGGGCAAGCACTCGGGCCGGCACGCCTTTTCTGACAGATTGGCCCAGATGGGGTATCATCTCGATGCCGAGCAGCTCAATCGCGCCTTTGCCCGCTTTAAGGAGCTCGCCGACAAGAAAAAGGTGGTGTCGGATCCCGACATCGAAGCCCTCGTGTCGGACGAGGTGTTCCAGCCGCAGGAGCTGTACCGCCTGGAGCAGCTGCAGGTGTCGTGTGGGGATTTCGCCATCCCCACGGCCACGGTGAGCCTGCGCGCCCCGAACGGCGAGGTCGTCACCGATGCCGCCCACGGCACCGGGCCGGTGGACGCGGTGTACAAAGCGATCAACCGCATCGTTGGGGTGCCGAACGAGCTCATCGAGTTCTCTGTCAAATCCGTAACGGAGGGAATCGACGCCGTGGGGGAGGTCACGGTGCGCATCGAGGCCGAGCTGACCGTTGACAACGGCCTGCCGGTGAACCCCCAGACGGGCACCCGCACGCGCATCTTTAGCGGCCACGGCGCGAGCACGGACATCATTGTTGCCAGCGGCCGCGCGTACATGAGCGCCCTGAACAAGCTGCTGGCCATTCGTGGCGCGTAACCAGATGGTGGGGGGATGCACCGTGTGATGCGGGTGCAGGCGATGGGTTGCGGGCGCCCGCGTGCCCGCCCTTTCTCGCCTGCGCCCTGCCACCGGGAGCCTGGAGCTCGAGGTGGCAAAACAACGTGCATCCCGTACCTACTCCCGTAACCGCGAAGGAGATTCCGTTGAACGACAACGCCCCCATGACCATGGCGCAAAAGATCCTCGCCGCCCACTCGGGGCGCGAGAGGGTCGAGGTTGGTGAGCTGATCGAGGTACACACCGATATGGTGCTGGCCAACGATATCACGGCGCCGATCGCCATCACCGAGTTCGCCAAGCTCGGCATCGATCGCGTCTTTGACCCCGCGCGGATCGCCCTCGTGCCCGACCACTTTGCCCCGAACAAGGACATCAAGTCGGCCGAGCAGTGCAAGCAGATGCGCGCCTTTGCCCGCGCTTACGGCATCGTCAACTATTTCGAGGTCGGGCGTATGGGCATCGAGCACGCCCTCCTCCCCGAGCTGGGCCTGGTGCTCCCCGGGGATGTGGTGGTGGGCGCGGATTCGCACACCTGCACTTACGGCGCCGTGGGCGCCTTTGCTACCGGCATGGGCTCTACCGATATCGCCGTGGCCATGGCCACCGGCCAGGCGTGGATGCGCGTCCCCGAGACGATGCGCATCGTCTACCACGGTGCCCTGCGCCCCTGGGTGGGGGGCAAGGACCTCATCCTGCACACCATCGGGCGGATCGGCGTCGAGGGCGCCCGCTACCGCGCCATCGAGTTCGTCGGGCCGGCCATCGATGCCCTGTCGATGGATGGCCGCTTTACCATGGCCAACATGGCCATCGAGGCGGGAGCCAAGGCGGGGCTGTTCCACGTGGATAGCCAGACCGCGGCCTACGTCGCCGAGCGCGCCCAGCGGCCCTACACCGTCTACGCCGCGGACCCGGGCGCGGCCTATGCCGAGGTGATCGACATCGACGCGGCGGCCATCGAGCCGCAGGTGGCCTTCCCCCACCTGCCCTCGAATGCGCGGCCCATCAGCGCGCTGGGCGATATCGCCATCGACCAGGTGGTCATCGGCTCGTGCACCAATGGCCGCTGGAGCGACCTGGTGGCGGCCGCCGAGATCCTGCGCGGGCGGCAGGTGCACCCCGCGGTGCGTTGCATCGTCATCCCCGGCACGCAGGCGATCTATCTGCGGGCGGTGCGCGAGGGGCTGGCGGAGGTGTTCGTCGAGGCCGGCGCCGTGCTCAGCACGCCGACGTGCGGCCCCTGTCTGGGGGGCTACATGGGCGTGCTGGCTGAGGGGGAGCGCTGCGTCTCGACGACGAACCGCAATTTCGTGGGGCGCATGGGGCACGCCAAGAGTGAGGTCTACCTGGCGGGTCCCGCCGTGGCCGCGGCCAGCGCCGTCATGGGCAAGATCGCCGGCCCGGAGGATGTGTAGGGGCCAGGAGGCAACGGGCCCCTGGGGACTGCGAACGCACTCTGACTATCACCGTCGAAGGAAACGCCATGAAGCCGTACCGGGCCTGGTTCCAGTGTGTGCGTGGGTGTGAGGGGCGCTACTCCCTCTTTGACGTCATCTACCACTGCCCCACGTGCGGGGGGCTGCTCGAGGTCGTCCACGACCACGAGGCGCTGGCCCAGCGCGACGCCGAGGCCTGGAAGCGCCTCTTCGAGCAACGTGCCCACACCACCGAATGGCCCTACGCCAGCGGCGTCTGGGGCAAGAAGGAGTGGGTGTGCCCAGAGGTGGACGATACGAGCATCGTCTCCATGTACGAGGGGCACACCAACCTCTTCTGGGCGGAGCGCCTCGGCCAGCAGATCGATGTCCCCGATCTGTGGGTCAAGCTGTGCGGCAACAGCCACACGGGCTCGTTCAAGGACCTGGGGATGACGGTGCTGGTGAGCGCCGTGCGCCAGATGATCGCCCAGGGGACGCCGATCCGTGCCGTGGCCTGCGCCTCCACCGGCGACACGTCCGCCGCGCTGGCGGCCTATGCCGCTGCAGCGGGGCTGCAGGCCATCGTCTTTCTGCCGAAGGACAAGGTCTCGGCGGCGCAGCTCATCCAGCCCATCGCCAACGGCGCCATGGTGCTTTCGCTGGACACCGACTTTGATGGATGTATGGCCATCGTCAAAGAGGTGACGCGCGACAACACCATCTATCTCGCCAACTCGATGAACTCGTTGCGCGTCGAGGGCCAAAAGACGGTCGGCATCGAGATCGTGCAGCAGTTCGACTGGGAGGTGCCCGACTGGATCATCATCCCGGTGGGTAACCTGGGCAACATCAGCGCCCTGGGCAAGGGGTTGTTGCTCATGCGTGACCTGGGCCTGATCGACAAGCTGCCGCGCCTCGTGGCCGCCCAATCGGCCCAGGCGAATCCTTTCTACCTGAGCTACCAGACGGGGTTCGAGAGCATGGTGACGGTGACGGCGAAAAGGACCCTCGCCAGCGCCATCCAGATCGGCAACCCGGTGAGCTATGAGAAGGCGATCAAGGTCATACGCCAGTTCGACGGCATCGTCGAGCAGGCGAACGAGGACGAGCTGGCCGATGCCGCCGCCCGTGCCGATCTCACGGGCATGTACGCCTGCCCCCACACCGGCGTGGCGCTGGCAGTGCTCTTCAAGCTGGTGGAGCGCGGCGTCATTGGCTCTCAGGACCGGGTCATCGTCGTGTCGACGGCGCACGGGCTCAAGTTCACGGGGTTCAAGATCGGCTACCACGAGGGCACCCTCGAGGGGGTCGAGGCGTTGCGCCGCAACCCGCCCATCGAGCTGCCGCCGGATGCCGCCGTCGTCCGCGACACCATCGCACGGGAACTCGACAAGAGGAAAATCTAGAGCGCGGATGAGAGCAGATTCCTACGGATAGTAACCAGAGATCGCAGAGAACACAGAGAAGAGGCATACACCGCCTATCTCTGTGGTGAACGGTTTGATCCGTGGCCCATCCACTGCCCATCGACAAGGAGTCAATATCCGTGAGCATCACCGGTAGGGTATGGAAGTATGGCGATAATGTGGATACGGACGCCATCATCCCGGCGCGCTATCTGAACATGTCCTCGGCGGAGGAGCTGGCCGCGCACGCCATGGAGGACATTGATGGGAGCTTTGCCACTGAGGTCAGCGCGGGCGATATCCTTGTGGCCGGCAAGAACTTTGGCTGTGGCTCGTCGCGCGAACACGCGCCCCTGGCGCTCAAGGGATGCGGCGTGGGCTGTGTCATCGCCGAGAGCTTTGCGCGGATCTTTTACCGCAACGCCATCAACATCGGCCTGCCCATTCTCGAGTGCCCCGAGGCGGCCCAGGCCGTGGCCGCCGGGCAGACGCTGGTCGTCGACCTGGCAGAGGGCACCATCCGCGTGCAGGAGACGGGCGTCACCTACCGCGCCATGCCCTACCCGCCATTCATGCTCGAGCTCGTGGATGCTGGGGGGCTCGTCGCGTACACGCGGCGCAAGCTGCACGCCGGGGGGTGAGATGGCCACACGGCCGAGGGTCGGGTTCCAGGGGGACCGCGGCGCCTACAGTGAACAAGCCGCACGGCAACTGATGGGGACGGCTATTGAGCCGGTGCCCTGCGCGACCTTTGACGAGGTGTTCGAGGGGGTGCAGGGGGGCGCATTCGAGCGCGGCGTGGTGCCTATCGAGAACTCGCTGGCCGGCAGCATCCACCGCAACTATGATCTGCTCTTGCGCCACGATCTCTGTATCGTGGGGGAGTGCAACCTGCGCGTGTCCCACTGCCTCATCGTGCACCCGGGCGTGTCCCTGGACGAGGTGCGTCGCGTCTACTCGCACCCCCAGGCGCTGGCGCAGTGCGAGCATTCGCTGGCGACCCTCGCGGGGGTCGAGGTCATCGCTGCCGCCGATACGGCCGGCAGCGTGCGCTTCGTGAAGGAGCAGGGATGGCGCGATGCCGCCGCCATCGCCAGTGCCGAGGCCGCCGCGCTGTACGACATGGCCGTGCTGCGCCGGGGGATGGAGGACGAGCCGCACAACTATACGCGGTTCCTACTCCTCGCGCGCGAGGCGCAGCCGCCCACCGCAGACGCCAAGACCTCCCTTGCTTTTGCCGGGCGTAACGAGCCGGGATTGCTCTTCCGCTGCCTCAGCGCCTTTGCCCTGCGCGATATCGACCTGACCAAGATCGAATCGCGCCCCATCCGCGGCGTGCCGTGGGAGTATGTCTTCTACCTCGATTTCAGCGGCAGCCTGGCCGACGAGCGATGCCAGCGCGCCGTGGATCAGCTGCGCGAGCTGGCCACCTTTGTGCGTGTCTTTGGCTCGTACCCCCGCGCCCGCCCCACCTGGACGGACGCGGAGACGGCGGACTGATGCACTCACCAGACAAGGACGAATCATGAAAGCCACGATTGCGGTGCTTCCCGGGGATGGGATCGGCGTCGAGGTGACGGCCGAGGCGCAAAAGGTGCTGACGGCCGTCGCCGAGGCCCGCGGCCATACCTTTGTGTTTGAGACGGGGCTCGTCGGTGGGGCGGCCATCGACGCTGTCGGCGTGCCCCTTCCCGACGAGACGCTGACCCTCTGCCAGGCCGCCGACGCCATCCTCTTTGGTGCCGCCGGCGGCCCCAAGTGGGACGACCCCCGCGCGGCCGTGCGCCCGGAGCAGGGGCTCCTGAGCCTGCGCAAGGGGCTGGGACTCTATGCCAACCTGCGCCCGGTCAAGCTCAACCCGGTGCTCATCAACGCCTCGACCATCAAGCCCGAGGTGCTGCAGGGTACCGATCTCATCGTGGTGCGCGAGCTCACCGGCGGCCTCTACTTTGGCGAGAGGGGCCGCAAGGACGGCGGCAACACCGCCTATGACACCATGATCTACACCGTGCCCGAGATCGAGCGCGTGGCGCGGGCCGCCTTTCGGTTGGCCGCGGGGCGGCGCCGGCACGTCACCTCGGTGGACAAGGCGAACGTCCTGGAGAGCAGCCGCCTGTGGCGTGAGACGGTCACCCGCGTAGCGGCCGAGTTCCCGGACATCACCCTGGAGCACCTGCTCGTCGATGCCTGCGCCATGCACCTCATCCGCCGGCCGTCCACCTTTGACGTCATCGTCACCGAGAACATGTTTGGCGATATCCTCACCGACGAGGCGTCGATGTTGGCCGGGTCGATGGGGATGTTGCCCTCCGCCTCACTGGCCGAGGGCAGCCTGGGCCTGTACGAGCCGATTCATGGCTCGGCTCCCGACATCGCCGGCCAGGACATGGCCAACCCGCTGGCCGCCATCCTCAGCGCGGCGCTGCTGCTGCGGTACTCGCTGGGGCTGGAGGAAGAGGCCATCATCGTTGAGGCGGCGGTGGATCGCGCCCTGGCCGAGGGGTATCGCACGCCGGACATCGCCGAGCCCGACAGCGAGACCCTCGGCACCCGCGCCATGGGCGACCTGATCGCCCACCTCGTCGCGAAGAGCTAGACGATGCAACCGCAGAGGACGCCGAGAACGCAGGGGATACGGAGACGAGCGCTGGGGCGGACAGAGGCTGCCGGTTCCAGGGCGCCTTTGGCAATGCTGGCGCTGTGGCACGCCCTCTGGTGAGTCTCCCATGGATCTCTGTGCGCTCTCGGCGGCCCCTGTGTTCTCTGCGGTTGTCATAGTGCTTTCCGGTCGCGATGAGCCAATCTTGTAAGGAGCACAGCATGTCGTTCAACAAGTCCGAGTATATCTGGTTCGATGGCGCGTTCGTGCCGTGGGATGAGGCCAAGGTCCACGTGCTCTCCCATGCGCTGCACTATGGCTCCAGCGTGTTCGAAGGGATTCGCTGCTACGATACGGCGACCGGGCCGGCGATCTTTTGCCTGGAGGCGCACGTCAAGCGCATGGTGTGCTCGTGCCGGATCTATCGCATGGAGCTGCCGTACTCGCCCGAGTGCCTGTCACAGGCGATCGTGGATACGGTGGCACGGAACAAGCTGCGCTCCTGCTACATTCGGCCCCTCGCCTTTCGTGGGTACGCGCAGCTGGGCGTCGAGCCGCGAAGCTGCCCGGTGCAGGTGATCATCGCCGCGTGGGATTGGGGCGCCTACCTGGGCGCCGAAGCGCTGGAGCAGGGCGTCGATGTAGGCGTCTCCTCGTGGCGGCGCATGGCGCCCGACACCACCCCCGCCGCGGCCAAGGTGGGCGGCCACTATGCCAACTCGCAGCTCATCCGTATGGAGGCCGCCGAGCACGGCTACGCCGAGGGCATCGCGCTGGACATCCACGGATACGTGAGTGAGGGGAGTGGCGAGAACGTCTTTTTGGTGCAGGATGGCGTGCTCTATACCCCGCCGCTGTCCGCCTCGGTGCTGGCCGGAATCACGCGCAGCTGCACCATCACCCTGGCGCGTGAGCTGGGGTACGAGGTGCGCGAGACGATGATCCCCCGTGAGCAGCTCTACATGGCCGATGAGGTCTTTTTCACCGGCACGGCGGCCGAGCTGACGCCGATTCGCTCCGTCGATCGCATCGTCGTCGGGCAAGGGTGTCGCGGACCGGTGACGACTAGGCTCCAGGACGAGTTCTTCAAGATCGTCTCCGGCAGGGTCCCGGATCGACATCATTGGTTGACGCCGGTGCCCATGGCATAGCCGGGGATGACGGTCGGCTCCCTCCGAACGGCGGCCAGGTACCGGCCGCCGTTCGACGACGATTGGCCATGGCCCATCCTCCGGGTGCCATGGCCAATCGTCCATGGTCCCCGGTGGGCGCCGCTGGTGAACGATGGACTGTGGATGCGTCCCCTCGCTTGTCACCCTTCCCCGTCCGTTGTAGAATGAGCGGTAACCCTTGGTACCCCAGCCCGATGGGAGCAACGCGATGACAGTCAGCCCAGAGATTCAGCGCATCGTTCGTAACGCCCTGGCCGAGGACATCGGCACGGGGGATGTCACCAGCACGCCCATTATCACGCCAGAGACGTGCCTCAAGGGCGAGTTCCTCGTCAAGGCGCCGGGGGTGATCGCTGGTCTCGATGTCGTGGGGGAGGTGTTTGCCCAGGTCGACCCCTCCCTGGCCTACGAGCCCTTGGCGGAGGATGGGGCGTTCGCCGACCGTGGCGACATCATCGCCCGGGTCGCTGGTACCGGCCCCGGGATCCTCATCGCCGAGCGCACGGCGCTGAACTTTATCCAGCGCATGTCGGGAATCGCCACCCTCACCAGGCGCTACGTCGATGCCGTGCGCGGCACCCGTGCGCGCATCCTCGATACGCGCAAGACGGCGCCGGGGCTGCGGGTGCTCGACAAGATGGCCGTCGCCCTAGGCGGCGGCTACAACCATCGCATCGGCCTGTATGATATGGTGTTAATCAAGGACAACCACATCGAGGCGGCTGGCGGGATCGCTGCCGCGGTCGCCCGTGCCCGTGCGCAGGGGGGGGATCTGGCCATCGAGGTGGAGGTGGAGACGCTGGCGCAGCTCGATGAGGCCTTGGCCCTGGGCGTCGATCGCATCATGCTCGACAACATGAGCCTCGAGACGATGCGCGAGGCAGTGCGCCGCGCCGCCGGTCGCGTGGAACTGGAAGCATCTGGAGGCATCAATCTCGACACCGTGGCCGCGGTGGCTGCTACCGGCGTCGACCTCATCTCGGTGGGGGCTCTCACCCATTCGGTCTCGGCCCTCGATATTAGCCTGGATATCACGCTCGTCCGCTGAATCACCAAAGGGATGCCATGATACGCGAGTCTTACCGTGAGATGACCGACGTGCAGGTGGCCGAGGCGATCGAGGCTGCCCGACGTACCTTAGGCAACGACCTGACCATCTTGGGGCATCACTACCAACGTGATGACGTGATCCGCCACACCGATTTCCGTGGCGACTCTCTAGAGCTCTCGCGACAGGCGGCAGAGGCGCGCGATGCACGCTATATCGTCTTCTGCGGCGTCCATTTCATGGCCGAGACGGCCGCCATCCTGTGCGCCCCCGAACAGACGGTGGTGCAACCCGTCCTCGAGGCCCTGTGCCCCATGGCGGCGCTGGCCAATGTTCCCGATACCGCCGCGGCGTGGGAGGCCCTCACCGCGCTGTGGGGCGATGACGTGACGCCCATCACCTACCAGAACTCGGTCGCCGCAGTGAAGGCGTTCGTCGGCCAGCACGGGGGGGCGGTGTGCACATCGTCGAATGCCGCCCGCATCTTCCGCTGGGGCCTGGAGCGATCGGGCCACCTCCTCTTCCTGCCCGATGAACACCTGGGGACCAACATCGCCCTGGCCATGGGCATTCCACCGGAAGAGATCGGCGTGTGGGACTATGCGGACGCTCCCGATCCGGCGTCCCTCGCCCATTGCCGTGTCGTCGTCTGGAAGGGGTACTGCTACGTGCATACCACCATGACGGCTGAGGATGTGGCGCGCGCGCGGGCGCAGTATCCCGGGGCGATCGTTGTGGTGCACCCCGAGTGCCCCCACGAGGTGGTGGCCCTGGCGGACCAGGCCGGCTCGACGCGCGCCATCATCGAGGCCGTCGAGGCGGCGCCCGCGGGGGCAACCATCGTGGTGGGCACCGAGTGGCACCTGGTGAACCGCCTGGCACACGAGCATCCCGACAAGCGCGTGGTTCCTCTGCGACGTGTGGGCTGCAAGACGATGGGCATGACCAGCGCCCGCGACCTTCTCTACGCGCTGGAGGCCATCATCGCCGGGACGCCGCAGAACGTGGTGCGTGTGGACGCCGACACCGCCCATTGGGCGCGCGTGGCGTTGGAACGCATGCTGGAGGCGTCAGCGTAACCGGTAGATAGCGGTCAGCGATCACCCCGCGGTGGCCCGACCGTCCGCGGGGTGATCGCTGACCGCTCATTGCTGTCTGCAGAAAGCTGGGCGAACATGTTTGATACCGAGACGGTCCAATGCGACGTGCTCATCATCGGGTGCGGCGTGGCGGGTGCGACGGCAGCACTACGGTTGGCCGCCAACAATGAGCATCTGCGCATCGTCGTCCTCACCAAGACCGATGACCCGCACGAGTCGAACACCTACTATGCGCAGGGGGGCATCATCTATGAGGGCGTGGACGACTCACCCGAGCAACTGGCTCAGGACCTGATCCGTGCCGGCGACGGCATGAACAATCGGCGCGCCGTCGAGATCCTGGCCCACGAGGGGCCGCGCCTGGTGCGCGAGCTGCTCATCGAGCGCTACCAGGTGCCGTTCACCCTGGATGCGGACGCCGTTCCCGAGCGCACCCGCGAGGCCGCCCACTCGACGAGCCGCATCCTGCACGTGAACGACGCCACCGGCCGCGGCATCCAAGAGAAACTGGTGGCAGCGCTGCGCGCCTGCCCCAACATCGAGCTGCACACCGACATAGTGGCCGTCGATCTCCTCACGCCGGCGCACCACTCGTTGGACCGTTTGGCGATCTATGAGCCGCTCTCCTGCGTCGGTGCCTATGTGCTGGATCGGAACACCGGCGTGGTGCACACCGTCCTCTCACGGGTGACGATCCTGGCCAGTGGCGGGTTGGGCCAGATCTTTTTGCACACGACCAACCCCGAGGGCGCCACCGGGGATGGCCTGGCCATGGCCTACCGAGCGGGGGCGCGTATTCTGAATGCGGAGTACGTCCAGTTCCACCCCACCACGTTCTACCACCGTGGCGAAGCGCGCTTTCTCATCAGCGAGGCCCTGCGCGGGGAGGGGGCGCGGCTCCTCAACAGCGACGGCGAGCCCTTTATGCACCACTATGACCCGGAGTGGAAAGAGCTCGCCCCGCGGGACGTCGTCGCCCGCAGCATCCATCGCGAGATGCTGCGCACCGGCGCATCCTACGTCTATCTCGATATCGCCTCGGTGATGCCCGCCGAGAGGATTCGCGAGCGTTTCCCCACCATCTGCCAGAACTGTGCCGTGTACGGCGTAGACCCGACGCAGGAATCGATCCCCGTGGTCCCGGCTGCCCACTACTTTTGCGGTGGCGTATGGGTCGACGAATGGGGGCGCACCGATCTGCAACGGCTCTATGCTGTCGGTGAGGTGTCGTGCACCGGCCTGCACGGCGCCAACCGCTTGGGCAGCTCCTCACTCCTCGAGGGGCTGGTGTGGGGGTATCGGGCAGCAGGCGACATCCTCGAGAGCATTGCGGACTGGCACCATGTGCCTGCGGGCACGATCCCCGCGTGGCAGGCGACGCCCTCCAGCCATCCAGCGGATCCGGCCCTGGTGGAGCACGACATGGCCACCATCAAGCACTCGATGTGGTACTATGTGGGGTTGGTGCGCAGCCGCCGTCGCCTCGAGCGTGCCCTGCGCGACCTGAACAACCTCCGCCAGGATATCGACGCGTTCTACCACGCCGTGAGCCTCGAGCCGGGCATCATCGAGCTGCGCAATGCCGCGCAGGCGGCCCTCGTCGTCGCCGGCGCCGCCTGGGCGAACCGCGAAAGCCACGGCTGCCACTACCGCGAGGACTAGACGAGGGCGGGCGGGCACACGGTCTCCTACGCCGAGGCGATGTCGGGTGTATTGTTGAACCACGTCCTAGCACCTGTGGGGTCGTGAATGCAAACGCCCCCTCCACGTACGCGTGGAGGGGGCGCTGCGTTACAGCCCCTCAGGGCGTGTCCAGCGGGGTAATGACGATGGGCAGGTACAGGCGGTGGCGTGGCTCCTCCGGCGTGGGCACCTCCGGCGTGGGCACCTGCGGTGTCGGCGCGGGGATCGTCGGGAAGGCAGGCGGCGTCGAGTCCTGGAGGTAGCGGGCGTAGCGAAAGTCGCGCACGACGGCCTCACCGTCCTGGAGCGAGATCACCTCGGGCGCTTCGTCCAGCAGCACGAGCACGCGCTGATCCTCGATGCTCAGGGTGACGGTGAGGGTATAGTCTCCCGGCGCGAGCCCCTCGAAGCAGTAGTACCCGCTCACCGGCTCTACCGTCCATGGCTCGGCCCAGTCGGCGCGCTGTAGATGGACGGCATAGCCCTCCACCGTCGCCTCTCGGGGCTCGAAGTGGCCGTTCTCGTTCGTATCGATATAGGCGAGGCCATGGATGGTCGCCGCTGGACGGGGCGAGGCGCACGCCGGGTTGCTCGTCGGTGCGCTGAGAGGCGAGGCACACGCCGTCGGTGGTGGCGTGGGGTGCGCCATCGGTACCGTGGCGTCCCCCGCGGCGCGCGCGCGCATGGTCAGCGACAGGAGCAGGATGGCCGCGATGGCTAGGCCCCTGGCGACGTGTGGCCGTCCCTTCTTCCCTCCGAGCCCCATGGACCCCTCCAGCGAGCGTGCAGTGTTGCGTTGTTGCGCCCACTACTATAGCAGGCCAATGTAAGCAGCACGTCGCCTGGAGGTAACGATCAGGTAGCTAACCTGTGGGCGCGCTAACGCTGTGCGGCGATCCCATCCACGCTTCCGTCGAGGACAAAGGCGGCAAGCAGCCGGTTCACCTCGACGCTGCGCTCGATGTGCAGGGCGTGGCCCGTCTCGGGGAACGGCACTATGGAGGCATTGGGCAGCGCGGCGGCCCATTCCTCCGCGAGACGGAGCGGCGCGACGGCATCTCGCTCACCCACGACGATGAGCACCGGCGCCGCGATGCGCGGGAGCGCCTGGGGGAGGTCACTGTCCTGGGGGGAACGCGCCATGGCGAGGAGCGTATCCATCGTCCCGGTGATGCGGCCGGGGGCGCGCAGCGAGCGCAGGTAGGTATCGGTGGCCAGGGAGCGCTCGTCGAAGCACCGCCGCTGGAACGCCTCCCACCAGGGGCCACCAGCGCCGCCCGCCCAGGCGGCCACCCGTCCGACGTAGGGGAGCCGCGCCAGGTGGCGCCACGGCGCTACCCGGGCCGCGTCCTCCACGGGCGCGAGCAACGCCAGCCGCGCGACGCGCTCGGGGTGATCGACCGCCACCTGCAGGGCCACCATGGCGCCCCAGCCGTGCCCGACGACGGTGCCGGCCTCCACGCCCTGCGCGCGCAGCAGTTCGGCGACCACGTCGGCATGGGAGCGTACGGTGTACGCGGGCGCGGTGTCGCGCACCGAGTGCCCAAAGCCCTTGAGGTCGACGGCGAGGACGCGCGTGCCCGCCTTGAGCAGCGCGGGTATCGTGGGCGCCCACGTGGCGGAGCCACTCACATCATGGTCGTGCAGCAGGACCACGCAGGGGGCGCCCTCCGGGCCCGCCACCTGGTAGTGTATTGGCTGGCCGTCGATTCAGGCCCAGCTCCCCTCCGCACCATCCTCCAGAGCAGCGGTCTCCCAGGAGCTGCTCACGGCCAGCCCGTAGAAGGTAAAGAGGATCAGCCCACTGAGGCTGACCACGAGCAGCGCCAACGCCAGGTTGAGCACAAAGCGCACGAGGGACATGCCATCGACTCCCATTCTCAGCGCGCGCATTGTAGTGGCCCGGCCCTCACGTGTCAACGGCGGGGGGATGGGCCACGCCTGGGCCCCTTGACCATTTTCTTGCGTCACGCCTCACATCGTACTATGGTACGGCCACCAGTGCACCACCCCACCATCATAGGAGATCATCATGCGACACATCCCCTTGGAGCGCGACATCCTCCAGGCGCTCAACGCGGTGCGCATCATCGATACGCACGAACACCTGGATACGGAAGAAGAGTTCTGCTCCAGCCACGTGGATCTGGGCCGCTTGTTCGTGCACTATGCCAACTCGGATCTCGTTTCCGCGGGATGTCCACCGCAGGATATCGAGCGCCTGCTGACCGATACGACGCTTGGCCCCCGCGCGAAGTGGCGCCTCATTGCGCCCTACTGGGACTATATACGGGACACGGGCTATGGGCGCTGCCTCGAGATCGCCATCCGCGATCTCTATGACATCGACGGCTTGTGCGAGCAGAACGCCGAGCGCCTCTCCGAGTGCATGGCCGCGGCGCGCTATCCGGGGTACTACCGGGAAGTGTTTGACCGCGCGGGCATCGGCGTGGCGCTGTGGAACCGGCTCGAGCGCTACGGCCCCATCCCGCGCATGTGGACGCCCACGTACGATCGCAGCCTCTTTGTGCAGGATATCCTCACCCCCTTCCTTGAGCTGCGGGATCCGCAGTGGAGCGAGGGCTGGGGCCGGCCGATCCTCTGCCTCGATGACTATCTCGGCGCCATCGAGGAGCGCTTTGCGGCGCACGCCGGCCAGGCCAGCGCCATCAAGTTCGGCGTGGCTTACTCCCGGCCGTTGCGATTTGAGGATCGCGCCCGCGCCGAGATCGAACCCCTCTTTAACCGGTTGCTCAATGCCGGCTGGGAGCGCAACGGCGCCATGCCGACGATGCAGGAGCTGCGCGCCATTCAGGATTACCTCGTCCACTTTTGCTTGCAGCAGTGCGCCCGCTACGACCTCGTGGCCAAGTTCCACACCGGGCTGCAGGAGGGGAACGGCAACACCATCACCAACTCGCGCGCCGCGCTGCTGGCGAATCTCTTTGCCCGCTACCCGACCGTCCGCTTTGACATCTACCACATCAGCTACCCGTACCACGACGAGCTGGCGGCCCTGGCCAAGAATTTCGCCAATGTGGCCATCGACTTTTGCTGGATGTGGATCATCAGTCCGGCGGCGGGGCGGAGGGCACTGAGCGACTATCTCGATGCCGTGCCGGTGAACAAGATCCATGGGTTTGGCGGCGATTTCATCTTTATCGAGGGCACCTATGGCCACGCCGTCATGGCCAAGGAGAACATTGCGCGGGTGCTTGCCGACAAGGTGGCCGACGGTGAGATGACCTGCGACCGCGCCATCCAGGTGGGCACCTGGTTGCTGCGCGATAACGCCATCAACTGGTTCGGCCTGCGCGACAAGGTGCCGGCGGAGGTGTTGGGGGCGTAAGGAGCGCGGCACGGGTGACAGGTTGCAGGCGGGGGAGTTGCGGGTTGCGTGCTTGAGGTCTGGCGCGCCCGAACGCTCGCCGCGGGTCAAAACCCGGCGCAAACGGCTCAGGGATACGGCCGGGTACGGCCCCTGAGCTTGCCACGCCCGCCTCCGCGGGCTCTCCTTCCGGCAGGAGGACGCAGCGGCCGTCGCGCCGGTCTCGTCCTTGCCACGAGAGAGTGTGCTACAAGACGCCCCCTCTCCCCGCGCGCGGGGAGAGGGGGCGTCTTGTAGCACACTCTCTCGTGGCAAG
>DUUT01000153.1 GCA_012841405.1 Chloroflexota bacterium | reverse complement strand
CCATCTGGTCCGCAACGAAAGAGCTCGTCTTTTTTACCGATTCGGACCGCCAGTTCGACCTGGGCGAGCTCGAGCGGTTCCTGGCGCGCATCGAGGACGCCGACATGGTCATCGGCTACCGCTATGCCCGCAGCGACCCCTGGCATCGGCGGTTCTTTGGCCATGGGTGGAGCTGGCTCGTCAACCTGCTGTTCGGCTATGTGGCGCGCGATGTCGATTGTGCCTTCAAGCTGTTCCGCCGCACGGTGATCGATACGATCTGCGTCTCGTCGGGCGGCGCCATGTTCAGCGCCGAGTTTCTGGTGCGCGCCAAGCGGGCAGGGTTCCGCATCGTCGAGGAGCCGGTGAGCCACTACCCACGGGTCGCGGGAAGCCAGTCCGGCTCGCGGCCCGACGTTATCTTGCGCGCCTTCCGCGAGCTGTTCAAACTCCGCTGGGCCATGTGGACCGGCCAGTGAGGTAATCAGCGCCTTGGACAACGATCTCCCCACCGCATCTCGCCAACAGCCCAAGGCCACGGCGAACCACCGGGTGCTGATGATCGCACCCACCTCGTTCTTTGCCGACTATGGTTGCCACGTGCGCATCCTGGAGGAGACGCGCGCCCTCGAGCGCCTCGGGTGTCGCGTGACCATTTGCACCTACTTTAACGGACGCGATCTCCCCGGCATCGAGACGCTGCGCACCATGAGCATCCCCTGGCGCGAGCACTATGAGGTCGGGTCGTCGCGCCACAAGATCGGCTTTGACGCCCTGCTGTTGCTGCGCACCTTTGGGGCCATGTGGCGCGTGCGGCCCACCATCATCCATGCCCACCTCCACGAGGGCGCCCTGATCGGATACCCCTTGGCCCGCCTGTGGCGGGTGCCCATGGTGTTCGACCTGCAGGGCAGCGCCACCAGCGAGATGGTGGACCACCACTTTCTCAGGGCGGACGGCCCCCTCTACGGGCCAATGCGCCGCCTGGAGAGGCTGATCGACCGCCTCGCGCCGCGCATCATGACGAGCTCCGCCCACGTGGCCGAGCTGTTGGTGCGCGACTTTGGTTGTCCGCCGCACAAGATCGACTGCGTGCCCGATTTCGTCGATACCGAGGTGTTTCGCCCCTACGACCCGGCCGAGGTACAGCGCCTGCGCCACGCCTGGGGCATCCCCCGGGACCGGACGGTCGTGGTGTACCTCGGCAAGCTGGCCGCCTACCAGGGCACCGACCACCTGCTGCAGGCGGCGAGCCTCCTCTGCCGCACCCGGAGTGACCTGCACTTTGTCATTGGCGGCTATCCCTTTGTGGACCACTATGAGCACATGGCGCGCGACTTGGGCATCGCCTCCCACGTCACCTTTACGGGGCGCGTACGGTACGAGGATGCCCCACGCCTCTTGGCGCTCGGCGATATCGCCGTCTCGCCCAAGCTCTCCCGGACGGAGGGGGCGGGCAAACTGCTCAACTATATGGCCGTGGGGCTCCCCACCGTCGCCTATGACACCGAGGTGAGCCACGAGTACCTGGCGGAGCACGGCGTGTACGCCCAGCGTGCCGACAGCCAGGACCTGGCGCGCCGCCTGGCGGAACTCGCCGACGACGCCCCCCGACGAGTCGCACTGGGCGCCGCGCTGCGCACCCGCGCCGAGCGCTGCTTCTCCTCAGAGGCGGCGGGCCGCCGGATCCTGGACATCTATGCCCAAGTCAGTGGCGCCCGTCGCTAGACGCGCGCCCCGTCTCGCTGCCTCGCCAGTGCCTTGATCTCGCTCCAGCACTATCGGGGGAGGTGGAATGATGCGTGGATGGCTGAGCGTGGAGGCATTCCTCATCACCGTGGTGGCGAGCCTGGCCTTTGCAGGGGGCGGCCCGCCGGCCACCCCGCAGAGAGCGGCGACGGTCGCCGACTGCGACCCCGTCTGCCTGAACGAGCTATTTCCTCTGCCCTGTGAGGCGGCCCCGGGCGACGCGTTCATCGAGCTGTACAACCCCACCGATGGGGAGGTGGATGTCGGTGGGTGGGTCGTGTCGGTGTCGCAGGGATCACAGCTCCCCGTGCGCTACACGGTGCCCCCGGCGCGCACCGTGGCTCCCGGAGGATTTCTTGTCCTGTGGGGCTCCGAGACCGGCCTCTTCCTGCCAGAAACCGGTGCCACGGTGATGCTCTGGGATGCGAGCGGCGAAGAGGTGTAGCGGTACACCTACACCCGCGCCGCGTGCGACCTCGCGCTCGGGCACCTGCCAGACGGCTCGGGGGCCTGGCAGGTGCTGGCTCCCTCCCCCGGGGAGCCGAACGTGGGCGCCACCGTGACGCCGAGCCCCACGGCCAGCGACACCCCCACCGCTACCTGCACCCCCAGCCCTACGCCGTCGCGGACCCCCACAGCAACGCGCACGCCATCGGTCGTGCCGAGTCACACGCCTACCCGCACCGCGACGGCGGCCGATACCCCCACGGCGACGCCCACCGCCCGGATCCCCGACAGCATCTGCCTCTCCGAGTTCCTTCCGGCGCCAGGCGCGGCGGTGGACTGGGACGGCGACGGCCATGCCGACTATCTCGACGAGTGGATCGAGCTGTACAACAACCTGGAGCACGATGTGGACCTCGTGGGCTGGGCGCTCGATGACGTGCTCGGCGGCGGAGAGCGCGCCCACGTCTTTCCGGAGGGGAGCGTGCTGCGGGCGGGGGAGTATCGCGCCTTCTACCGGCGCGATACCCGGCTGGCCCTCAACAATACTGGCGATGCGGTACACCTGCTGGCGCCCGATGGCACGGTGGTGGAGGCCGCCGTCTACCACACGACGGCACCCGATGTCGCGCACAGCCGGCGGCGCCCCTGTAGCGGGCCGTGGCGGATGAACTGGCAACCAACGCCCGGCAAGGTGAATACCATCGTGCCCTGGCAGGCGGGCGGCGGCTCGGGGTGGACGACGCACCTGCCCATCGCCTGGCGCTAGAGGGTGG
>DUUT01000152.1 GCA_012841405.1 Chloroflexota bacterium | reverse complement strand
GGGCTGCGCATCTCCGAGACGACGCACGCCGAGATCGAGGCCCTGCTCTACGAGTATCTGGAGTACACCCTGGAGCGCGAGCTCCGGTCGGTGACCTTTCTGAAGCGCTTGCGGCGCGAGCTGCGTGATTCGGCCGCCAACCGGCAGGCCACGCCACCGGCCCGCCCTCATGAGCCTCAGTGAACCGCCTCTGCCATTCTACATACCGAGGGAATTGCATGGATTTTCAACAGGTGATGATGCGTCTCGACGAGTTCTGGGCCGATCACGGCTGCCTGTTGTGGCTGCCCTACAACGTGCAGGTGGGGGCGGGCACCATGAACCCGGCCACCGTGCTCCGGGTGTTGGGCCCCGAGCCCTGGAACGTTGCCTATGTCGAACCCTCGGTGCGCCCCGATGACGGCCGCTATGGCGAGAACCCCAACCGCTGGCAGCAGTACTACCAGTACCAGGTGATCCTCAAACCCGTCCCGGGAAACCCCATGGAGCTCTACCTCGATAGCCTGCGGGCCCTGGGCATCGATCCCGGCAAGCACGACATCCGCTTCGTGGAGGACAACTGGGAGTCGCCAGCGCTGGGCGCCTGGGGGCTCGGCTGGGAGGTGTGGCTTGATGGGCAAGAGATCACCCAGTACACCTACTTTCAGCAGGCGGGGGGCATCAACCTCGAGCCCGTCTCGGTAGAGATCACCTATGGCCTCGAGCGTATCGTCATGGTGTTGCAGGGGGTGCGCGGTTTCCCCGACATCCGCTGGCGCGACAGGGTGACGTATGGCGACATGCTGCTGCGCAACGAGATTGAGGGGTGCACCTATAACTTTGAGGTCGCCGACGTCGACAACCTGCGTCAGATGTATGACCTCTACGAGGCGGAGGCGCGTAACGCGCTCGAGCGCGGATTGGTGCTGCCGGCGCACGACTATGTGCTCAAGTGCTCGCATGCCTTTAACGTGCTGGACGCTCGCGGCGCCGTGGGAGTCACCGAGCGGGCGCGCTACTTTGTGCGCATGCGCAGTCTCTTTCGCGAGGTGGCCGCGCTCTATGTCCGCCAGCGCGAGGAGATGCAGTACCCCCTGATGGGCAAGGTGGTCGTTCCGGCGGCGGCCGAGCCCGCCCTGCCAGAGCCGGTGCAGCCGGCGGGCGAGGGCCCCTATGAGCTCACCTTTGAGATCGGGTGTGAGGAGCTTCCGGTGGCCGACCTGGACCTGGCCATCGAGCAGCTGCGTGCCGGGTTGACCGACGCCTTGGGCGCGGCACGACTGGCATACACCTCCCTGCAGGTGGCAGGCACCCCCCGGCGCCTCGTGGCGCGGGTGCAGGGCCTAGCGGCCCGCCAGCCGGACCGCGAGCGCCAGGTGCGGGGGCCGCAGGCCCGTATTGCCTACGATGCGCAGGGCGCGCCGACCCGTGCCGCCGAGGGGTTTGCTCGCGGCCAGGGAGTCGACGTATCGGCCCTCGAAACGCGCGTCATCGACGGCCGCGAGTACGTGGTGGCCGTGATCGTCGAAGAGGGGCGCGACGCCGCTGCGGTGCTAGCCGAGATCCTGCGGCAGGTCATCGCGGGCATCACGTTCCCCCAGAGCATGCGGTGGAACGGCAGCGGCACAAGCTTTAGCCGGCCCCTCCGCTGGTACCTGGCCCTGCTTGACGAGGTGGTGGTGCCGTTCGAGTATGCCGGCGTGCGGAGTGGGCGCGTGACGCGCGGCATCCGTCCCCAGGGGTCGCCGGAGATCACTGTGGCCCGGGCTGGCGATTACGAGGCCACGATGGCGGAGGCCGGCATCCTGTTGGAGGCGGCGGATCGCCAGGCCACCATCCTGGAGGATGCTCGCCGGCTGGCGGCCGAGATAGGCGGAGAGATTCCCGACGACGCCGCTCTGCTGCGCGAGGTGGCGAATCTCGTCGAGTACCCCCTAGCCATTCGCGGCGCGTTCGCACAGGAGTACCTGCGGCTCCCCGATGAGGTGCTCCTGGCGGTGATGCGCACGCACCAGCGCTACCTACCGGTCGTGACGGGGACCAAGCTCCTGCCCGCCTTTGTCGCCGTGGCGAACGGTGCCACCCTCGACGTGGATGCAGTGCGCTATGGCAACGAAGAGGTGCTGCGGGCGCGCTATGCCGACGCGGCCTTTTTCTACGACGCCGACGCGCAAAAGCGCTTGGAAGAGTTCACGCCGCAGCTGGATACCCTGACCTTCCAGGAGCAGCTCGGCTCCATGCTGGACAAGGTGCGGCGCCTGGAGCAGCTCGTGCCTACCGTGGCGGAACAGCTCGGCCTCTCTGCCAAAGAGGTCGCAGTGGCCGAACGCGCTGCGGCCCTCTGCAAGAGCGATCTCGCCACGCAACTCGTGGTCGAGCTGACGTCGCTGCAGGGGATCATGGGCCGCCACTATGCCACCCTGTCGGGAGAGGCACCGGAGGTGGCGCAGGCCATCGAGGAGCACTACTTGCCGCGCTATGCCGGCGATCGCCTGCCCAGTGCCATGCCGGGCGTGGCCGTCGGCCTGGCCGACCGGCTCGATACGCTGGTGGGTCTCTTTGCCGTGGGGATTCGGCCCTCGGGCACCGCCGACCCCTGGGGTCTCCGCCGCGCGGCGCTCGGTGTGGTCCAGCTCTTGGTGGGCAAGGAGGTGTCGGTTGCGCTGCCGGAGGCACTGTCGGAGGCGGCGGCGCTGCTGCCGGTGGAGGTTGACGATAGCGTCCTCCGCGAGGTGCTGGAGTACATCAACGGACGCTATCGCGGCTACCTCATCGAGAGTGGCCTGCGCTACGACATGGTAGATGCCGTGTTGGCAGAGCGCGGCTATGACCCCTGGCTCGCCTACCAGTCGCTACAGCGCCTTGCCGCCTGGACGGCGCGGGAGGATTGGCAGTCGCTTCTGGACGCCTATGCCCGTTGCGTGCGCATCACGCGTAACCAAGATGAGCGCTTGGCCGTGGATGAGGAGCGCTTGGTCGAGCCGGCGGAGCAAGCGCTGTACGCCGCCTACCGTCAGGCAGCGACGCGTCTGGCAGAGAACCGCACCATCGACGGCCTCTTTGAGGCACTCGTCGCGCTCAGGCTGGCCATCGCGCGCTTTTTCGATGACGTGCTAGTGATGGCCGAGGATCCAGCGGTGCGACGGAATCGGCTCGGACTGATGCAGGCCATCGGTGCCCTCGCTGACGGCATCGTCGACCTCTCTCTGATGGAAGGATTCTAGGTAGTGTTTGGAGAAAGGGCCACAGCGTCGTTCTGCGCGCGGCGAGACACCTTGTCGATGGGCGTCAAGGCCCCTCGCTTACGCTCGGGGCGACATCGCCTCTTCATCGGGTGCATATGTGAGACACGGCCTCGTACCGACCGCCGGGTGCGCGTAACCTTCTGCGCGCAGCCGGCGGTTTCACGTGACGGGTAGCATGGTATGGGCGGCAGGGTGATCGCCCGCATGAGCCGGTGACCGGCAACCTGTTGCCTGTAGCGGGCGCTTGCCCGCACGCCCCAGCTACAGCCTCCACTACGCGATCCGTGCTCCAAAGGGCACCAGCGCTAGCTTGACCAGCTTGAGGTGCTGCTTGGCAAAGGGCAACCCCACGATGGTGATGGCCAGCACGAGGGCCAGCACCAGGTGCACGATCGCCGCCTCCACGCCGCCAAAGATCCACCAGAGGACGTTCATCACGATCTCGAGCAGGCCGCTGGCCGAGCCCTCGGTGTTGACCTCTTTGCCAAATGGTGCGAGGGCCAGTAGCGACAGTTTGATGAGCTGTACCCCAAAGGGGATGCCTACGATGGTCAGGCAGAGCACCAGGCCTCCGATGAGATAGAGTAGAGCAACGATAACCCCCCCGAGTATGATCCACAGTAGGTTCCCCAGCAGGCTCACCATGGGCCTCCTCACGTGCCTGTTTGCGATTGATCTCTACAGTTACTACGCAAGGTCTGGGACATGGTTGCGCCCTATCGACTGTGCCTCAGAGCGGCGACCCGGCCGGGCTGACGCGGAGGAACGCCCCCGATCCACTCTGCGGAGCGCAACCGGTAGCGGCGGTATCGCCCCTGCAGAGCTGGCGTCCCATCCGACGGTCGCCCGTCGCGGCGCGAGGAACCCACAGTGCGCTCTGCGCAACTTGCCATTGTCAACACCTCCACTTATAATGAGGCGAACAAATGCGTGCAAAAGTAAGAAATTCGGAGGTATTATACGGATGGCAACCAAGTGGGTGTATCTGTTTGATGAGGGCAATCGAGATATGCGCGAACTGCTGGGCGGCAAGGGCGCTGGCCTAGCTGAGATGACCAAAGCAGGCCTCCCGGTACCTCCGGGGTTCACGGTCACGACCGAGGCCTGTCTCGCATATTACAGCGCGGGTCACACGTTTCCTGAAGGGATGTGGGACCAGGTTCTGAGCGCGATGAAAGAGACGGAGAAAAAGACGGGCAAGGGGTTTGGCGATCCCAAGAACCCCCTTCTCGTCTCGGTGCGCTCGGGCGCGCGGGTGTCGATGCCGGGCATGATGGATACGGTGCTCAACGTCGGCCTGAACCCAGAGACGGTCCAGGGGCTGGCCGAGCTGTCGGGCAACGAGCGCTTTGCCTATGACTCGTACCGGCGGCTGATCTCGATGTTTGGCCGCGTCGTGAAGGATGTCCCCGGCGAGCTGTTCGATGAGGTGTTTGACGCCTACAGGGCGCGCACCGAGGGTGGCGGAGACACCGATCTCACCGTCGATATGCTCAAAGAGATCGTTGCCGAGTACAAGGCCATCTACAAGCGCGAGCTGGGCCAGGATTTCCCCGACGACGTATACCAGCAGCTCTCTGAGGCCATCGAGGCCGTGTTCATGTCCTGGTTCGGCAACAAGGCCGTCACCTATCGGCGCCTCAACAAGCTTCCCGATGACTGGGGTACCGCCGTCAACGTCTGCACCATGGTGTTCGGCAACATGGGCGAAGAGTCGGGCACCGGTGTGGCGTTCACGCGCGACCCGAGTACCGGCGAGAAGCACCTGTTCGGCGAGTACCTGGCCAATGCCCAGGGTGAGGACGTGGTGGCCGGCACCCGCACGCCGCTGCACATCGAGGAGCTCCAGCGCGCCAACCCCACGATCTATAGCCAGTTCCTCGAAGTGGCGCAGGGGCTAGAGCGCCACTACCGCGACATGCAGGATATGGAGTTCACCGTCGAGCGCGGCAAGCTCTGGATGCTGCAGACGCGGAGCGGCAAGCGCACGGCACGTGCGGCGATCAAGATCGCCGTCGACATGGTGAACGAGGGGCTCATCACTAAGGAAGAGGCCGTGCAGCGCATCGAGCCGAGCCAGGTCGATGCCATGCTGCACCCCTCGTTCGACCAGAAGGCCAAAGATGAGGCCATCAGCCGTGGCGACCTGCTGGCCACGGGGCTGAACGCTTCCCCCGGTGCCGCCACCGGCGTGGCGGTATTTGACTCGGAGCGGGCCATGCAGCGTGCCCAGGCGGGCGAGGATGTGGTGCTGGTACGCCCCGAGACTTCGCCCGATGACGTGGGCGGTATGCTTACCTCGCGCGGTGTGCTGACGCAGCATGGCGGCGCCACGTCGCACGCGGCGGTGGTAGCCCGCGGCAATAACCTCCCCTGTGTGGCGGGTGCGGAGGATATCTCGGTGGACACCGAGAGGCGTCAGTTCAGCGTTGACGGCCGCGTGGTGAAGGAGGGCGACCTCATCTCCATCGACGGCACTACGGGCGAGGTGTTCGTGGGCGCCATTCCCACCATCGATGTCGACTTTGCGCGTGAGCAGAACCTGGCCACGCTCCTCAGCTGGGCCGACGAGATCCGTCGTCTGGGAATCTATACGAACGCCGACTATCCGCGTGACGCCAAGCGCGCCCGTGAGTTGGGTGCCGAAGGCATCGGGCTTTGCCGCACAGAGCACATGTTCTTTGAGGAGGAGCGGCGGCCGGCGGTGGTGGGCATGATCATGGCCCGAACCGACGAGGAGCGGCAAAAGTACCTCGACGAGCTGCTGCCGCTGCAGCGTGCCGATTTTGAGGGCATCTTTGAGGCCATGGACGGGCTGCCCGTGACCATCCGCCTCATCGACCCGCCGATGCACGAGTTCCTCCCGGACCGCGAGGAGCTGATCGAAGAGGTCACGCGCCTGCGGTGCACGGGCGAGAACCCCGAGCTGCTCGCCGACAGGGAGCGCATGCTCCGGGTGGTCGAGGCGCACTGGGAGACGAACCCGATGATGGGGCTGCGCGGGTGCCGCGTGGGCCTCATGATGCCGGGCGTCACCGAAATGCAGACGCGCGCCATCTTTGAGGCGGCGTGCCGTCAGGCCAAGAAGGGCGTCGATGTCCACGTGGAGGTCATGATCCCGCTGGTGAGCCATGTGAACGAGCTGCGCATCGAGCGAGAGGCGCTGGAGCGCGTCGCGAAGGAAGTCATGGCCGAAGAGGGTATCGAGGTCGACTACAAGTTTGGCACCATGATCGAGACGCCGCGCGGTGCCATCACCGCGGGCGAGCTGGCCAAGCATGCCGAGTTCTTCTCGTTCGGCACCAACGACCTGACGCAGATGAGCTTTGGGTTCTCGCGGGATGACGCTGAGGGCAAGTTCTTGCTGGACTATGTGGAGCGCGGAATCCTGCCGCAGAATCCGTTCCAGTCGCTAGATCAGACGGGTGTCGGCAAGCTCGTGGCCATGGCCGTGAAGGACGGCCGCGAGACGCGACCCGACATCGAGCTGGGCATCTGCGGTGAGCACGGCGGTGATCCCGACTCGATCCACTTCTTCCACAAGGTGGGGCTGGCGTACGTGAGTTGCTCGCCCTTCCGTGTCCCCGTGGCGCGGTTGGCGGCGGCGCAGGCCGCCATCGAAGAGAAGCAGGGCGCGACCTTCCGCGACAAGTAAGCGGACCAGGGCGCACGAATGGACGGGCCGGTCCCCACGGGGACCGGCCCGTTTTGCGTGTGGGCGCCGGTCGGGGGATGCCTGGAACGGGACCGCGCCATCGCGTCACCGGCAGCAAGACGGTACCGCACCATGCGGTGTGAGGAGGTCGGTGCATGCCTTGGTGCTTGATACTGTGTCAATACTGTGTTACAGCGACGACGCAGCAGGGAGCTCTGGACGACGGTCGCAGGTGAGGCTTGCACGACCTGCTTTCCCGTGGTATATTCCTTGTCTTGTGAGGCTGAGGTCACTTGAGTCGTGACCTTGGACACCAACTACATAATGTGAGCTCCGAATCACATGGCCTAAGGCTGGTATGCCCGCATACCAGCGATGGCGTGTGATCGCGTCACCCCCTGCAGGGAGTGACAAACGGTGTGGCTCGGAAACGGCCATGCCCCCCACCCTTGGAAAGGAGCCAGCGCACCACGGTCCCTCCGGCCGGCGGATTCCTTTTCCTTGGGAATCCGCCGGCCTTTTGCATCTCGGTAGCCGAACGGTTGCAGGTGCGAGAGCGCATTGGCGGGTTTGTAGGGGCGCAGCCCGCAGGGCCACCTCATACGCGCTTGTGCGCGGCATCGCGATGGGCCGGTCGCTCGTGCCCGGCAGAGGTGGCCCTGCGTGGTGGACGAGCGGCATATCCGATGTCGCTGGGCACAGGCCTTGGTGTGGGCGGTGATCTCGCTGGCGGCATCGTCTGACGCTCCAGCGGAGCACATAAGCAACGTCAGGAGGCACAAGCTATGCAACGCATCCGATCATCCCTCGTGATCTTGCTCGCCGCTCTGCTGCTGGGGCCAATGCTGGCCGGCTGTGCGGCTCCCACAGCAACGCCCGCGCCCACGTCGGCACCCGTCGCGGCGGAAGAGCCAGCGAACACACCGGAACCCCCGCCCACCGCCACACCCGCGCCGACGGAGGAGCCAACCGCAGAGCCCACCGCAGAACCGACCGAAGCGGCCTCAGCCGCTACAGCGATAACGGTCCATGGCCAGGAGATCCTCGTCAGCACGTTGGAGCAGGTCAGCGCCGAGGTGGAGACGCCCAAGGGCGAGAGGGTGAGCTACACCGGCGTGCGGTTGGTCGATGTACTGGAGGCCGCCGATGCCCAGGGAAAAACGCTGACCCTCATCGCCAGCGACGGCTACTCCGTCGACGTGCCCATGGCGGACGTGACACCGGAGATGCTCTTGGCATACGGGGATGGCGGGCTCGATGCCGTCATGCCCGGCCTGTCGGGTGGCGCCTGGGTGCGGTCCGTCGCCGAGTTGTCCACGGCGAGTGACGACGAGGTCATCACGATTACCGACGCCCTCGGGCGAGAGGTGACGTTTGCCGAGTACCCCCACCGCATCACCGTGCCCGGCAAGGGGGCGTGGATGGTGGGGCATCCGTTGTACCTCTTCTCCGAGGCCCGCGAGCGCGTCCTGTCCATGGAGGCGCGTCGGGGAAAGGTGAGCTCGTTCCTGTCAGTGCTGGTGCCAGGCTTTGATGATCTTCCCCATCTCGAGACGGATGCAGGGCCCGAGCAGATCGCGCCACTTGAGCCGGATTGCATCGTCATGAAGAGCTACATGGCCTCCAGCTTGGGCGCGTTGCTGGAAGAGGTGGGGTTCCCCACCGTGTATGTGGACCTCGAAACGCCCGAGCAGTACATGGCCGACATCCGGACGATTGGCGCGCTGTTTGACAATGCCGAGCGAGCGGAGGAGATCGTCGCCTATTACAAGGCCAAGCTGGACATGATCGCGTCACGGATACAGGACGTCGATGAGGCCGACAGGCCGACGGTGCTCGTCGTCCAGCACGACGCCAAGGCGGAGGAGGTGGCCTTTGAGGTGCCGTCCGCCGAGTACATTCAGACGGTTGAGACCGAACTCGCCGGTGGCAAGCCCGTGTGGACCGACGAGGTGACGGGCAGCGGCTGGCAGATCGTCAACCTGGAGCAGATCGCCGCCTGGGACCCCGACGTGGTACTCGTGATCGTCTTTCAGTCGGATCCCGAGCCGGTCATGCAGAACATCAAGAATGACCCCGCGTGGCAGGCGCTAACGGCCGTCCAGAACGACCGGATCTTTGCCTATCCCGCCGACTACTATGGATGGGACGTGCCCGATCCGCGGTGGATCCTTGGCACCATCTGGGCGGCGACCAAGCTGCATCCCGACCTCTTTACGGACGTGGATATCCTGACGGAGGTGGAGGATTTCTATACGCAGATGTATGGTATGGACAAAGAGTCCATCAGCGAGCTCGTCGTGCCCATGATCACTGGCGATGTGCAATAGCGCACAGCGGTAGGTGATACGCCCCGCCCCCCGCAGGCCCGCTGCCGCAGTGATAGGCTACGAGCCTCCGGGGGGCGGCCTGCCCTGCCGACACTGCGCGGGCACCCTCGGCAGGCGATCACGATGCGTATGGGGAGGTACCGATGGCGCCTACGGTCGGGCGCAACATTGCGCGGGACGTGCGCGCCCCAGCTGGACGAGCGCGCGATGTGTCCCGCCCGAGTGAAACGGGTAGGGCATCATGGGCGACTGCAGTGCACCAGCGAGCGGCTCTCACCCGCCGGTTTGTGCTCCTTGGCGTATTGCTTCTGGTGGTCGTGACGGTGTCGCTCCTCATCGGGCGCTATCCGAGACCCTACCTGATGTCGCCGGCGCTGCTACGCACCGATGCCCTGGCCCAGCGGCTCGTGCTCTTTTTGCGGCTGCCGCGCGTCCTCGTTGCTCTGTCCACGGGTATGGCCCTGGCAGCGGCGGGAGCCGTGCTACAGCTGATCTTTCGGAATCCGCTCGTCGATCCGGGTACGCTCGGCGTCGGCCAAGGCGCGGCGTTTGGGGCGGCTTTTGCCATCGTCTATGTCTCGTCGTCGCCGGTTGTCGTCGAGGTGTTGGCGACGGTGTTTGCCTTCGTTGGCCTGGGCATTACCTACAGCCTGGCCGTGAACATGCGTTACGGCGACTGGGTGTTGCGTTTGGTGCTTGCGGGTATCGTGAGCTCTGCGCTCTTTTCCGCAGGACTCGGGGTGCTCAAGTATCTGGCCGATCCGCTGCACGAGCTGCCGGACATCGTCTTTTGGTTGCTAGGCGGGCTGTGGGCATCGACGTGGCGCGAGGTGGTATGGGTTCTACCCGCCGTCGTCGTTGGGCTGGTGATCCTGGTGCTCATGCGGTGGCGCGTCAACCTGCTGGCCCTGCGGGATGAGACCGCCGGCTCCCTGGGTGTGGCACCGACGCGGGAGCGGGCCGTGGTGCTGATCGCCGCGGTGACCGTGACCGCCGTGGTCGCCTCCGTGGCGGGACAGGTGGGCTGGATCGGTCTTATCGTGCCCCACCTGGCGCGCCGCATCGTGGGCTCGGATGCCCAGCGCCTGGTGCCAGCCTCCATTCTGCTCGGTGGCGGAACCACCGTGCTTTGCGACAATCTGGCTCGCAGCCTGCAGGCCGGAGAGATCCCGTTGAGCATCGTAACCTCGCTCTTTGGCGCCATCGCCTTTGTGGCTCTGTTTGTTGGCCCCCATCGGAGAACGCTCCAGTGACCGCCACGCCGATTCTCTCTGCGCATCATATCCACTTTCGGTACACCGCGGGAGGCCCGCCGATTCTGCACGACGTGTCGGTGGCTTTTCGTGCCGGCACCATCACGGCATTGTTGGGACCGAACGGTTCGGGCAAGACGACGTTGCTCTCGATCCTCTTGGGTATCCGGGATCCCGACGAGGGTGTCGTGCGCCTTGACGGCCGACGGCGAGAGAGCCTCCGTAGAGGCGAACTCAGTCGCGCCATTGGTTTGGTGCCCCAGGAAGAGCTCTTTCCAATGGGGCTATCGGTGTTGGACTTTGTGCTCTTGGGTAGGGCTCCCTATCTCAAGCTTCTCCAGCACCCTCGCGCGGAGGACTATGCGATTGCCGCTGACGCCCTCGATCGTGTGGGGTTGATGGCCCTGCGCGAGCGGTCGGTCTCTTCCCTCAGCGGTGGGGAGCGCCAGTTGGCCACAGTGGCGCGTGCGCTCGCCCAATGCCCTCGCGTGCTGCTCATGGATGAGCCCACGTCGCACCTGGACCTGGGCAATAGGCACCGGGTCAGGGACGTGGTGCGCCAGGAGGTACAAGAGGGCATGACCGTCATCATGACGACTCATGACCCTAACGAGGCGGCTGGGCTGGCCCATCATGCCGTGCTCATGTGCAGGGGACAGGTGGTCGCCGAGGGGCCCGCTGCCGCCGTGTTGACGGCGGATCACCTCACGGCGATCTATGGCGTCGATGTGCAGGTGGGCAGTCTCGACGGGCGGCTCGTGGTGCTCGAGTCCTAGCGCCCCAACCGGTGGGCGTCGGGCGGGGGATGCCAGGGCTGTGGCGACGGTGCGGCCCGGCGTCGCCGGGCTCCGGGCGGTGGCGAGCCCTTCTGCTGGCCTTGTAGCGTATGGCCTCGGTTGACACGCCCCCCCACTGCTGCTATCCTCCTCGGACCGTAAGAGCCGTCACCCCCCATCCCTCAACACCATCATGATCCAACGGAGCACGCTTGTGGCCCTAGCCGAACGCGGCATTCCCCTCATCATCCTTGCCGCCTGTCTGGTCTTTATACCCATCGCCGGCAAGGAGAGGGGCAGTGCCTCGTCCATCGGGTTGCAGCTGACGGCAGATGCCATGACAGGCACCGTAGCTGCTGGCCAGACGGCCACCTTTCGCGCCATCGTCACCAACTCTGCGGATGCCGACCAGCCCGTCGCCCTCGAGTACCGGCTGCCTGAGGGCTTTTCCTACGTTCCCTACTCGACAGAGGTACGCCGCAACGGTGCCCTCGTGTCGACGCAGGAGCCGATGGTCGTGGGCAACGCGGTGCGGTGGCTCGATCTGAGCGTGCCTCCGCGTCGCACCGGCACCCATTATGGGATGCACACCTTTGTGCAGGATCGGTGCAACGAGGACTATATCCGGACGCAGCTCGACCGGGTGCTGCACGTCGCCGGGCCGGGCGCCTACGTAAAGCAGCTCCTCTACCGCATCGATACGAACACGCCGGGGCCTGCGAGCTGCTGGGTGTACTTTGTCAGTCGCTGCTACGATATGGGCCTGGTGCCGGTGGTGCGCCTGGGAACCGACCTCGACGGAGCGAACTGGCGCAAACCCGAGCCCTACGGCGCCATGGCGGAGGCCTACAAGCGCGTCGTCGCGGGGCTGCCGCGGCGCGACGGGCACAAGCTGTATGTCGAGATCGGCAACGAGCCGAACCTCAACATGGAATGGGGCGGCGCCGCCAACGGGGCCGAGTACGGCCAGTTCCTGGTGGAGGCGGCCGCTGCGCTGCGTAGCCTCCAGGATCCCCGCATCGTACTGCTGAACGGCGGGCTCTCGCCCACGGGCCACATGGCGGATGCCGTCGGCGGCGGCATGAGCACCACGGCCTTTATCGAGCAGATGGCCACCGTGCCGGGTGCACTGCAGGCGTTCGATGTGTGGGCCAGCCACCCCTACCCCGGTAACCGTCCCCCGGAGCAGAACCTGCACGACGGCACCGCCGCCGACTATGCCTTTCTGGCCATCGACAGCTACCTGCTCGAGCTGGACTGCCTCGCCAAGCATGGGCGCACGGGGCTCCAGGTGTTGCTCACCGAGACAGGCTATCCCATCGGCGCCAAAGATCTCGAGGGGCCCCTGGGGCTGCCAGAGATCACCGAGGCGAACCGCGCCGACTATATCGCGCGCGCCTTTCGCGACTACTGGAGTCGCTGGCCGGAGGTGATCGGCGTCTGCCCCTTCTTTCTCATGGACCCCATGGGCGACTCGTCTCCCTGGAGGGACTGGGTGTGGATGGACAACGAGGCGGCGCCGCGGCAGCAGTACCACGCCGTGGCGGCGTTGCCCAAGGCGCCGGCGGACGCCCCGGGCACCCTCACGGTGACGTTTCGTGCCACCGCCGCGGGATGGGCGGGCACCTACAACAGTGGTGCGGCCCTGGTCGACGGCGCCGGCGGCCGCCTCGAGGTGTCGGCCGTGGCCCCACTGCACGTGACCGGGCCGACGCGCCCTGCGGGAGACGTGGTGTGCTACGAGGCACTCGCGAACGGTGGGTTCGAGACCGACGCCGGCTGGGAGTTTCCCGAGACAGCGGCGCCCGGCGGATACAGCATCGACCGTGCGCACTCGGGGAGCCGTGCGGCCCGCATCGGCCTGACCGCCGGATCGGCCGGGACGAGCTATTCCTCCGGCCGCCAGACGGTGACGCTGCCCAGCAACACCGTGTCGGCGGAGCTCAGCCTGTGGTACTATCCCGAATCGCGGGATGTCGCTCACGGCCGGCAATACGTGTGGCTGCTGGATGCCCAAGGGAATCGCATCGGCAACGCCTTGTGGGCGGCCACCGATGCCCGCGCCTGGCAGCAGGTAGGGTTCAACCTGCTGGGGTATGCGGGACAGCCGGTGACGCTGCACCTGGGGGCATTCTTTCACCAGGGGTACGAACCCATCGGGCTGTATGTCGACGACGTCTCACTGCGGGTGTGCACGGCGGGAGAGCCGGAGCGGCCAGAGACGCCGACACCGGTCGTGCCACCGCCGGGTGGCCAGGGGGTGCGTCTACCGGTGGTGATGCGGGAGGGGCGCGTGGTGGCGACAGCAGCCGCCTCACGAGGCCCTTCGCTTGGGCACAGGGAGCGTCCCACCCTCCAGAACCTCACCCCAGAGGATGAGGATGCTGCCGCTGCCGTGTTGGCGGCGGATCGGGCGGCAGCCGCGGCGGCGACGCCGGCGGTGCGGCCCACGCCGACGCCACGGTGGGTGCCGACGGACGATGGGCAGGTGGAGGCGTTGACCCTCGATGCCCCTCGCGGGCGCATCCTGGCGACGTCTGGCCGGACGCTGCGGGTGCATGATCTCGAGGGGGGAGTGCGCGCTACGGCCGAGCTACCCCACCGCATCGGCGCCGTTGCCCTGGACGCGAGCGATGGATCGGCATACCTGGCGCTGCCGGATGGCGGCACGATCATGCGCCTGGACGAAGCAGGGCTCGCTATGGTCGCTGAGGGGTTGGGGCGACCGTTGGGGCTCGCCGTCACGCCGGGACGTCTGTTCGCGGGCGATGCCGACGGCAAGCGGCTGGTTATGCTTGATCGCCAGGGGCGTGGTATAATGCAAGAGATCGACCTGGAGGCGGCGCCCGGCGGGCTGGTGTACGATCCCCTCATGCATCGCATCTACGTGACGCAGCTCGGCCCCGGAACTCTCCTCGCTTGCAACGCCGATACCCTGGAACCGCTCGGTCAGGTGACGCTGGGTGGGCTGGGCCTGCCCCGTGCTCTGGCTCTGGACGCTGAGGCGCGCCGCCTGTACGTTGCGCACGACCTGTCGCCCAAGTATGGCGTACTCTCCGTGGTGGATACCGCTACGTGGCAGGTGATCGCTGAACGCACCGGCACGTGGACACAGCCCCTGGCCGGGTGTGACGACCTGGTCATCGACCGGGAGCGCGGACGCCTGGTGTTGGGGCATCACGGCGGAATCGTAACACTCGACCTCGAGACCCTCGAGGTGATCGAGGAGACGCAGCGCCCGCCGACCGCCTCCGCGCGAGGGCTGGCCCTCGACCCGGCGACGGGGCGCGCGTATCTGGGTGCAGATGGCGATGGGCTCTGGCGGACCGGTCCCGAGTTGCACATCATGCAGGCGCTACCATGAGCATCACCGACGAAATCAAGTCAAGGATCGACATCGTCGAGTTCATCGGCGGCTATGTGCCCCTGCAAAAGGCTGGACGCAACTATAAGGGGCTGTGCCCCTTCCACAGCGAAAAGACCCCCTCGTTTGTCGTGTTTCCCGATACCCAAGGGTGGCATTGCTTTGGTGCCTGTGGCACCGGCGGTGACATCTTTACCTTTCTCATGCGCCGCGAGAACATGGAGTTTCGCGAGGCGCTGGAATTCCTGGCGCAACGCGCTGGCATCACACTGCGGCCGCTCGACGACGTCGAGATTCAGATGCGCGACGAGCTGGACCGCCTGCGGGGCCTCAATGCGGCGGCGGCCGACATCTACCATCGCATCCTGATGGAGACACGCCCGGGGGAGGCGGCCAAGCGCTATCTGGAGCGCCGTGGGGTGACCGCCGAGACGATGCGTACTTTCAACCTCGGGTATGCCCCTGACGAATGGCACATCCTGGAGCCACGCTTGCGGCAGCTGGGGTACAGTGAGGCCGAGATCATCGAGGCGGGCCTCGCCAACAAGAGCAGCTCGGGTAACGTCTATGACCGCTTTCGCGGCAGGGTCATGTTCCCCATCCGCGATGCACAGGGCCGCGTCATTGGCTTTGGCGGCCGGCTGCTGAGCGACGTCGAGGGGCAACCCAAGTATCTGAACACGCCGCAGACGCCCCTGTTCGACAAGGGCAGCATCCTGTACGGCATCGATCTTGCGCGCCACGCGATTCGCGAGTCGGGCACAGCCGTCATCGTCGAGGGGTACATGGACGTCGTGGTGCCCTACCAGTGTGGCGTGCGCAACCTGGTAGCCTGCATGGGCACGGCTCTCACCGAGGAGCATCTGGAGCAGCTCAAGCTCATCACCAAGCGCCTCGTCCTGGCGCTCGACCCGGATGCCGCAGGGATCCGGGCCACCGAGCGCGGTATCGAGACCGCGCGCCAGGCGCTAGCGACGCGCGTGGTGCCGGTGCCCACGCCCACGGGCCTCATCCGATACGAGGAGCAGCTCCAGGCCGAGATCTGCATCCTCGTCCTGCCCGATGGGCTCGACCCCGATGAACTCGTGCTGAGCGACCGCGAGCGCTGGGATGCCCTGGTCGCTGAGGCGCTGCCCGTGGCCGAGTATGCCTTCCAGCGGGTGATGAGTGAGGTGGACCTGTCGCAGGCCAAGGGCAAACGGGAGGCGGTGGAGCGGCTGCTGCCGGTCATTAGCGCCATGGATAGTGCCGTGGAGCGGTCCCACTACCTGCAGCGCCTGGCGCAACACATCCATATGGACGAGCGCCTCCTCTGGAGCGAGCTGAGTGCCCTGCGCGGTGAGACCGGCAGACGGCGCCCTGGAGAGCGCCGCCCGGTGGAGCGCGCTCGGAGGGAGCCGTCCGTGGGCGCGCGGGGGCCGAGTGCTCGCGCTCCACGGGAGGGTCTTTCCGGGGGATTAGAGGAGCGCGCCTTGGCGCTCCTCCTGAGTGCGCCGGCGCTACTCCCCGAGATGCGTGAGGTCACCGGGCTCTCGGCGGACGAGTTCCAGGACGTGCGTAACCGCCAGGTGTATGTGGCGCTGGAGCGGCTGACGGCCGAGCGTGGTGACGCGTTGGTCAGCATGGGGGCCGAGGATGTGGCCCGTTACGTTGGGCAACTTGACACTGAATTGGCCGGTCATGTAGAATCGGTGGTACGTATCCTCCGCTCCGGCCCTCCTCTTTCGGCCGATATGGTTCGTGAGGATCTCACCAAGGTTTCCGTGCGGCTGCGCCGCGATCACCTCGGGAGGTTGTTGCGCGAACTCCGATTCATGCTCCAGGATGCTCAGGAGGAGGGGGATGAGGAACGCGTGCAAGCGTTGAACCACATGATCGACCCATTAGCCCGGGACTACCTGGATGTGGATCGCCGCTCCTACGCTGTAACGCTCGTGGGGCGAAGCAAAAGGGAGTATCGAATCCGTGATGGGGCCTGAGATGCCTGAAGACGCCGATCGCAGTAAAAAGTTGGAGGCGCTCTTCGCCAAAGGCATCCGCGAGGAGCACCTCACCAAGAAGGACATCATCGCCGCCTTCCCCGCGATGGCCGATAACCGTGAGGAATTTGACGGGGTCGTCGCCTCGCTGCATGCGATGGGCGTGCCCGTCATCGACCTGGACGAGGAAGACGAGGACGAATTGCTGGAAGAATCCGGAGCCTTACTGGCAGAGGGTGAGGAAGAAGAGGAGCAAGAACCCGCGGAGGTTGAGCGGGCCCGCGCAGAGCCTGAACCCATCAATGATCCAGTCCGCATGTACCTGCGCGAGATCGGTCGCGTGCCACTGCTCGACGCGGAGGACGAAATACGTCTCGCGGTGGCGATTCAGAACGGTTTTGCCGCCGCCGAGCAGCTGGAAAAAGCCGAGGATACCCTGTCACCCGTGGAGCGGCAGACGCTACTCCTCAAGGTGATGCAGGGCAACATCGCGCAGCGCCGCCTGACGGAGGCGAACCTGCGTTTAGTGGTCAGCGTCGCCAAACGCTACCTTGGCCGGGGGATGTCATTCCTGGACCTGATCCAGGAGGGCAACCTGGGCCTGCTGCGCGCAGTGGAAAAGTTTGACCCGACCAAGGGGTTCAAGTTTAGCACCTATGCTACCTGGTGGATTCGCCAGGCGATCAGCCGTGCCATTGCCGATCAGGCGCGCACCATCCGTATCCCGGTGCACATGGTCGAGTCGATCAATCGCGTCTCGCGCGCCATGCGCCAGTTGCAGCAAGAGCTGGGACGAGAGCCGACGCCGGAAGAGATCGCCATAATGGTGGATTTCGTCTCGGACGGTGATCGGCGCGCGCTGGAGGAATCTCAGGCGGACGGAGAGCAGCTCTCCGTGGACGTGCGCCGCCGCCTCAAGCGTGCCGCCGAGAAGGTGCGCCAGCTCATGCGCGTCTCACAGGAGCCCATGTCACTGGAGACTCCCGTGGGCGCCGAAGAGAACAGCGTGTTGGTGGACTTTATCCCCGACGAGTCGGTGGCCAGCCCGGTGGAGGAGACGACCCGCGAGCTGCTGCGCGAGCAGATGCGCGACATCCTCGAATCGCTCAGCGAGCGGGAGCGCAACGTATTGTCGCTGCGCTTTGGGCTGGAGGATGGCGAGAGCCGCACGCTGGAGGAGGTCGGGCAAAGGTTCGGCGTCACTCGCGAGCGCATCCGCCAGATCGAGGCCAAGGCGCTACGCAAGCTCCGCCACCCGACGCGCAGCCGCAAGCTGCGCGATTACCTGACATAAGAGCACTCGCTCGCAAGGGTGCGCGGCTCGCGCGCTCGTCTCCGCAGGCAAAGCGTGCGCGAGGCGGCGCCTGGGCCGCGCACCTGGTGTGATGCGGCGGCCGATGCTGAGGTGTCGATTTGACGTGTGGGCGAAAGGGATGTAGAATAGCGCCCATTGCAGTACAGAGACAACATTCCTCGGTAGCTCAATGGTAGAGCGACCGGCTGTTAACCGGTTGGTTGTTGGTTCGAATCCAGCCCGAGGAGCCAGTAGCCCTATCTCGTAGGGCGCAGCCCCCTTGACCACTAGATGTAGTGGTTGAGGGGGTTTTCGTTATGGCGCCATCCGCCAACAACCAACCGTCTCCCCAAGTTGAGCCCCTGAGCCGCGAGGTGGCCGAGTTTGTCCTCGACCGGCGTGCCCGCAACCTCACGCCCAAGACGCTGCTCTGGTACGACCAGTCTCTCACCATCTTTGCCGCCTTTCTTGAGGAGCAGGGCGTCGTCACCACCGAGGCCGTCACCCCCGGAGCCCTGCGCCGCTTCCTCCTCAATCTTCAAGAGCGCGGCCACAACCCCGGCGGCGTGCGCAACATCTGGGGCGCGGTGAAGGCGTACCTGCGCTGGTATGGCGGCGAACTGGCGCCCCCCGACTGGCCCAACCCCTTGCGCAGGGTAGAGACCCCGCGTACCCCCCAAGTGCAGATGGAGCCCGTACCCATCGACAGCCTGCGGGCGATGCTGGCGACATGTCGGCGGCGCACCTTTACCGGCGACCGCGACCGCGCCATCCTCCTGGGATTGCTGGACACTGGCTGCCGGGCGTCCGAGTTTAGGGCCCTGAACCTGGGGGATGTGGACTTGGGCACCGGCGCGGTGCTGGTGCGCCGAGGCAAGGGGCGCAAGGCGCGCAGCACCTTTCTGGGTGCCAAGGCGAGGCAAGCCCTGCTGCGATACCTGCGGCACCGGGGCGAGTTGGCCGACGGCGCCCCCCTGTGGGCGACCCGAGGGGGCACGCGCCTGACCTATGCGGGGCTGCGCGAGGTGGTGCGCCGAAGGGCGGTGAGGGCGGGCGTGGACGTGCCGAGCTTACACTCATTCCGCCATGCCTTCGCCCTGAATGCCCTGCGCAATGGCGTGGACTTGGTGAGTTTGCAGCGCCTCCTCGGGCACGCGGACTTGAGCGTCTTGCGCCGTTACTTGGCCCAGACCGACGGCGACCTGGCGGCGGCGCATCGCAAAGCAAGCCCCGTGGACAGGCTGAAGCTGTAGGGAAGGGGGTGGGGACGTCGAGCGGGCCCATGCCGCCCACAGCCCGGCGGATAGACTACTGGATGAAAGGAGGTGAGAGCCGAACGATCATCGCATCGGTCGCATCGGTCGCATCGGCAACGTCATCCTTGCACACCGAGACTATACGGAGGACATCATGCGTACAAAGGAAGAGCTGGCCGCCCAGTTGCGCGGCCTCCCGCGGGAGACGCTGGAGCTATTTACCGAGGTTTTGGAGGAGATGGACGCCGCCCCCGAAGGGGAGCGGCACGAGGCGCTGCTGGCGGGCCTCCATGGGCTTGTCGAGCGCCAAGATGGAAGCGATGAGGGACTGCGCGCCATGCTGGCCGAGTGGCGCGCCGAAAACCGGGGCGGCTGAGATGACGCGGCCTTGCGCCGAGGGGCTAACCGTCGCGCTCTTCTGCGACTGTCCAGCGACCATCGAGCGCCCGCAATCGTAGGCACATCGGCGCAAGTTGGAGATCCACGAGGTCGCGGGTGATGGTATCGTTGCTCACGCCGCATTGCAGCGCGAGGTCGCGGATACTTTGCGGCTCCTGCTTTAGCAGATCGTAGAGGTACACGAGTCGTACGGCGCGAATTGTATCCCGTGCCATGGGCACCTCCATCATGGGGACAGCAACGAAGCCAACCGATGTCGGCGGCAAGCTGATTATAGCTCGACGGCGGGCCGCCGACATCGCGGGCGCGGTTTCGCCGCTTCACGATCACACGAGGGGCGGGGGCAGCGGCGCGCTGTTTTCCCGCCTCCGTTTTGTTTTGACGCTCCTCAGCGCACCTGGCAGCTAGAATGATGTTACAGCTTTCGCATGTCCTGCAACATCCGCAGAGTACAATGAGGACACAATCGAAGGGGTGTGCAGGTTACACAATACCCGCGCCGCATAATGGGGGCGCACAATCGAAACACTTCCGTGAAAGGAGGCATCATGGATCAGTTTTTGGGCGTCGGTGAGGTTGCCGCTCGACTTGGCGTTGGCCCTCAACGGGTTCGGCAGCTATCCGACCGCGGCATTTTGCCCTGCATCCGGGGGCCCTACCGCGCGCGGCTCTTTCGGCCAGCCGATGTAGAGGCGTTCGCTCGACGGCGAGAGGGCAAGAGCGCGAAAGGTGGGCGCGCGTGTCCGTAAAGGAATGCCCCCCGTGGCGAGCGGGGGGCAGCGGCGAGAGAAACCAACCAGACAAACAGGAGCGAAACAGTATGCTCTATCTGCATCTTAGCACATCCGTTCTAGCACGTCAACGGGCGCGCGCCGGCGGGGGTGAGCGATGAGCACCCCGACTTACAAGCCCTTCGCTTGGACGCCCCTCACCGTCGCCACGGCCTACATCTCGCGACCACCGACGCGGTACGTGATCGACGAACTCTTTGAGGCTGGCTCCCTCAATGTGGTCTACGGCGCTCCCGGCTCCCTGAAGAGTTTGTTGCTGCTGGACGCCTGCGCGTGTGTCGTGGCTGGCGTGCCATGGTTGGAGTCGGGCCCTGGCTCGACTACAGGACGAAGCTTCGCAACTGAGCAAGGCGCGGCGCTGTATCTGGACTTTGATAATGGAATGCGCCGGGCGCTCGACCGCTTGGAGGCCATGGCGCGACACCGCCAGCTCGGAGACACGGCGCCGCTCTACGTCGTAGCCATGCCATCGCCGTGGCTCGACCTAACCAAGAGTAACCCACGCGACAATCACCGCGAACAGCTGGCGGGCTATGTCCAGCAGTACGATGCGCAGCTCGTGGTGCTGGACAACTTGGGCGTTATCTCCGGCGACGCCGACGAAAACGCCGCCGACATGGCCGGGGTCATGGCCGCCCTGCGTTGGGTGGCCGAAACCACCGGCGCGGCGCTCGTGGTCATCCACCACCAACGGAAGGGAGCTGTCGGGGGAAAGCAGCGCAACGGCGATAGTTTGCGCGGTCACAGCTCCATCGAGGCGAGTCTTGACCTTGCCTTGCGCGTCGAGCGGGACGCGGACGATTCCAACTTGCTGAGCGTCGAGGCGACCAAGGCGCGCGGGGTGAGTGTGGACCCCTTCGGCGCGCGGTTCTCTTTCAACCACAAACCCACGACGCACGACCTGGAGACGGCCTGCTTCTTTGGCGAAACCCCATCCAACCTGAGCCCCGATCAGCAGGCGCGGAATGCCATCAGCGATGTACTATCGGCGCAAGGGGCGCTCAACCAGAAAACCCTTGTCGCTGAGGTCCAAGCCCATCTTGGAAGCACCAAAATCGGGCGCGATCGGATCCTACGAAATCTGGCCATCCTCGTCAGTCGCGGACTCGTGGCGGAGCAGCAGGGGGCGCTCAAGAACGCCAAAATGTACGCGGTGGCACTACCATGACCAGTTTCCTAGTTTCCTTGAGTTTTCTGAATATCTTCCGGAAACTGAAAGGTGCATACAGTCAGTTTCCTAGTTTCCGGGGGGTTTATACCCCGGAAACAGGGAAACTGCACCCGGCATGGAAAACGCCCCCCCCCGAATGTCGGCGGCAGAACTCCGACCAATGGAGGCGCGCCGTGAGCAGCGATGATATCCTGTTGACAGCCTTGCGATGGTGTGCGCTTGGTGCTTCGGTTGTGCCTCTACGCTATGGCACGAAACACCCTGACAGCGTGGCCCTACGCAGTACGGGGCATACAATCGATGGGCGAGCGAGTTGGGCACGGTTGCAAAGCGGGCCGCCTATATTGCCTGCGCTGGCGACTTGGTTCTTCTCGGGCCGCCGTCTCAACCTCGGGGTAGTGACGGGTTTCGGCGGCCTCGTGTGTATCGACTTTGACAGCTTCGGCATGTTCGGCCTCTGGGATACGTGGGCACGAGAGGCGGGCGGTATCGCCGCGGAGGTGGCCGCGTCCACCTACAAGGTGTTGACCGCGCGCGGTGTCCATGTGTGGATCCGGGTTGCGGAGCCGGTCGCCAGCAGCAAGGGGCCCGGCTTTGATATCAAGGCCGCCGGGGG
>DUUT01000151.1 GCA_012841405.1 Chloroflexota bacterium | reverse complement strand
GGCCGGCGGCGGCACGACGCGCCGCGCCGCCGCTCGAGCCCCAGACCGCGCCGTTCCACGCGTCCATTTGTCCCTATTTCGGCCTAGTGCTACAATCGAACGGCTTGTTCGCCCGAACGGCAGTTCGCACCATCCACCGCCTGGAGATGCCCGGGCGGAGCGCACGAGAGGAGCACCTGCTCGTGACACTGACGCGTGAAGAGGTCCTGCATATTGCCGAGCTCGCCAAGCTCAGTCTCACCGAGGCCGAGATAGAGCTGTTCGCCGAGCAGCTCTCCGAGATCCTCGCGTACACGGAAATGCTGAATCGCCTGGATACCGACGCGATATCGCCAACGGCGCAGACCATCCCGATGCGCAACGTCATGCGCCCGGATGTGGTGCAGCCGTCGCTGCCGCCCGACGCGGTGCTGGCCAACGCCCCCCGTCGCCGGGATGATCTCTTTGAGGTCCAGACGATCCTCGATTAGGCACACCATGCCTCAGCCGTCATGACCGGAGGCCGCCGTCTTGGAGCTGTACGAACTCACCATCCACCAAGCCCATAACGCCCTGCGCCAGGGGACGATCTCGTCTGTCGAGCTGACGCGCGCCGTCCTCGAGCGCATTGAGGCCGTCGATGGCCGCATCCACGCCTACCTGCGCACCACGCCGCAGGATGCCCTCGCCGCCGCCGAGGACGCGGACCGACGCCGCGCGGCGGGCGAGGATGGCCCCCTGCTGGGCATCCCCCTGGCCATCAAGGACGTGCTCAGCACGGCGGGCGTCGAGACGACCTGCGCCTCGCGCATCCTCGAGGGATACGTGCCGCCATACGATGCGACGGTCGTCGCCCGCCTCCGCCAGGCGGGAGCCGTGCTGGTCGGCAAGACGAACACCGACGAGTTCGCCATGGGCTCCTCCACAGAGACGTCCGCTGCCTTTGTGACGCGCAACCCGTGGAATCTCGACCGCGTCTCCGGGGGCTCCAGTGGCGGGAGCGCCGCCGCCGTCGCTGCGGACGCATGCCTGGGCGCCCTGGGCACCGACACGGGCGGCAGCGTGCGCCAGCCGGCGGCGCTGTGCGGCGTCGTGGGCCTCAAGCCCACCTACGGACGGGTGTCGCGCTACGGGTTGGTGGCCTTTGCGTCGTCGCTCGATCAGGTGGGGCCGCTCGCCAAGGACGTCATGGATAGCGCCATCCTGCTGGGCGCCATCGCCGGGCACGATCCCCGCGATGCCACCGCGGCCGATCTGCCGGTGCCCGACTATGCCGCCGCCCTGCGGCCTGACGTGGCCGGCATGCGCCTCGGCCTGCCACACGAGTACCTCAATCACGGGATGGATCCTGCGGTGGAGGCGGCGGTACGCGCGGCGGTCGCCGTCTTGGAGGGGCTGGGAGCAGAGATCGTCGAGGTCTCGATGCCCCACACCGAGTACGCCCTGCCCGCCTACTACCTCATCGCCACCGCCGAGGCCTCGGCGAACTTGGCGCGCTATGACGGCCTGCGCTACGGCCTGTCGCACCCGGAGGCCCCCGATATCTGGGAAGCCTACCGGCGCACGCGGCAGGAGGGGTTTGGCGCCGAGGTCAAGCGCCGCATCATGCTGGGTACCTATGCCCTGTCCGCCGGCTATTACGACGCCTACTACCTCAAGGCGCAAAAGGTACGCACCCTCATCAAGCAGGATTTCGATCGCGCCCTGGAGCAGTGCGACGCGCTGGTCGTTCCGACCACGCCGACCACGGCCTTCCGCATCGGCGAAAAGGTGGACGACCCGCTGCAGATGTACCTCGGCGATGTGTTCGCGTTGCCGCTGAACCTGGCGGGGTTGTGTGGCGTCTCGATCCCGTGTGGATTCGCCGAGGGGCTACCCATCGGCCTGCAGGTGCTCGGCGGCGCGTTCGCTGAGGCAACCATCCTGCGCGTGGCCTATGCCTACGAGCAAGCCACCACCTGGCACACGCGCCGGCCGTCACTCTAGGCTGCCCATGCCGGGGAACCTCCGCGCTCGCGCCCTGATGCCCCATCATCGTACGAGGACGCCGCCGATGCCCACCGCTGCCGTGCTCCCTCTCTCCCCACCACGCGCCGGCTGACGGGTAGTGCGCCTGGACAGCTCGTGTTACCAGAGAAAGGTCAGGACGATGAAAGTAATCATCCCTTTGGCCGGATACGGCAAGCGCTTACGCCCACAGACGTGGTCCAAGCCCAAGCCGCTCATCAACGTGGCCGGCAAGCCGATGCTGGGACACATCCTCGACATCTTTGCCCCCATGGAAGAGGTCGAGGACGTCGTCTTTATCGTCGGCTGGCTGGGTGAGCAGATCGAGGAGTACGTGGGGGCCAACTATCGGTTCCGCAGCCACTATGTCGTGCAGGAGGAGCTCAAGGGCCAGGCCCACGCCCTCCACCTCGCGCGCGAGCACCTGACGGGGCCCTGCGTCATCCTCTTTGTCGACACGTACTTTGAGGCCGACCTGTCGCAGCTGGGCACCATCGACGCCGACGTGGTGGCCTTTGTCAAGGAAGTGGAGGACCCCCGGCGCTTTGGCGTCGTGGTGGAGGAAGCGGGGCGCGTCGTACGCATCATCGAAAAGCCCGAGGGATTCGAGCACCGCAAGGTCGTCGTCGGCCTCTACTATGTGCGCGAGGGGCGCGATCTCGCCAGCGCCATCGAGTACCTGCTGGCACACGAGATCCAGACCAAGGGGGAGTACTACCTGGCCGATGCCTTCCAGGTGATGATCGACCGCGGCGCCCACTGTGTCAGCCGCCCGGTGTCCGTCTGGGAGGATTGCGGCACGCCCGATACCGTGTTGGGCACCAACCGCTACCTCCTCGAGCACGGCCACGCCCGCACGATTGAGACGGTCAACACCGTGCTGGTGCCACCGGTGCACATCGCCGATGGCGCCCACATCGAGAATGCCGTCATTGGGCCCTACGCGACGGTGGCGGCGGGCGCCGTGGTGCGCAACGCCCTCGTGCGCGACGCCATCATCGAGGAGGGGGCCCGGGTCGAGAACATCCTGCTGGAGGGTTCCCTGGTCGGGCGCGACGCCTCCCTCTGCGGTACCTTCCGACGTGTGAACGTTGGCGATGACACGACGATCGTATAGAGCATATCATCAATAGAAGGATCGCAACTCCCATGATCATCGGCGTACCCACGGAAATCAAAGACCAAGAGTACCGCGTCGCGCTGACGGCCGGTGGCGTCGAAACGCTGGTGCACGCCGGTCACCGCGTGCTGGTGCAACAGGGCGCCGGCACGGCGAGCGGCTTCACCGATGACGACTATAGTCGCAGCGGCGCCGAGATCGTGGACACACCCAACGATGTGTGGTCCCAAGCCGAACTCATCCTCAAGGTGAAGGAGCCGTTGCCCTGCGAGTATCCGTTCCTGCGGCCGGGGCTGCTGCTGTTCACCTACCTGCACCTCGCCGCCAACGAGGAGCTCGTCCACGCGCTGAGCGCGCGCGGCGTCACGGCGCTGGGCTACGAGACGGTGCAGCTCGCCAACGGGTCCTTGCCCCTCCTGACCCCCATGAGCGAGGTGGCTGGCCGCATGGTGGTCCAGATCGGCGCGCACTACCTCGAGGTTGCCCAGGGAGGCCGCGGCGTGCTCCTCGGCGGGGTACCCGGCGTGCGGCCGGGCAGTGTGGTCATCATCGGCGGGGGCATCGTGGGCACCAACGCGGCGCAGATCGCGCTGGGCCTCGGTGCGCGGGTCACCGTCATCGACGTGAACCTCGATCGGCTGCGCTACCTCGATCAGGTGCTGCGCGGCAGCCTGAGCACCGTCGCCTCGAACCGGCACAACATCACCGAGGCGGTCCGCCGCGCCGAACTGCTCATCGGCGCCGTGCTCCTGCCGGGCGCCAGGACGCCCGTCCTCGTGACGGAAGAGATCGTCGCCTCGATGGCGCCGGGCTCGGTGATCGTCGATGTGGCCATCGACCAGGGGGGCTGCATCGAGACGGTGCACCCCACCTCCCACAGCGCCCCCACCTACGTCAAGCATGGCGTGCTGCACTATGGCGTGCCCAACATTCCCGGCGCCGTCCCGCGCACCTCGAGCTATGCGCTGTCCAACGCCACCCTGCCCTACGTGCTCAAGTTGGCCGACTTGGGATTCGCCCAGGCCGTGCAGCAGGATGCCGCCCTCCGCGCGGGCGTCAACATCCATGCCGGGCAGGTGACGTGCAGCGGGGTGGCCGAGGCCTTTGACCTGCCGTGTGTGGCGGTGGAGGAACTCCTCTGATCGTCCCGTCGTCTCTGAGAGGGAGCCCCCGGGGGGCGCCAGCGTACGAATCGCGTTCGCAGGAGGGAGATGACGATGGAGAAACAAGTGAACCGTGGCTCGGGCGTGTCGGGCCTGCGCCTGGTGGTGGTGGGCGTCGCCTGCGGCCTCATCGTGCTCGTTACCGGCGCGGCGTGTAGCAGCGCACTCTCACGCCTGGGGCTGGTGCGCCCTACGGCCACCCCCACATTGCCACCCCCCACGCCCACGCTGGCGCCGACGCTCACGCCCACGCCCCTCGCCACCCTCCTCATCCCCACGCGCCCACAGGAGGGGGATGGGCTGGACGCCATCCCCAGCGAACCCGACTCCCCCTTTACCATCGCCCTCACGGAGCAAGAGCTCAACGACTATCTGGCAGAACGCACCTTTAGCCAGTCAGGTGTCTCCATTCGCGACGTCCAGGTGACGGTGACGGATGACGCCCTCATCGCCGCGTTCCAGGCGAGCCAGGCCGAGTCCGGGCTGAGCGCCGGCGTCACCGTGCGTGGCGTGCCCCAGGTCGCCGATGGGGAGCTCTACTTCCGGGTGGACGACGTGACCCTCGACGAGTCGATCGGTGGGTTCGCCCGCGTGCTGGCCTCGGCGGCCATCAACCAGGCCGTCGAGCAGTACTCCACCGAGCACGGCATCCCCGTGCCCATCGAGAACATTGCCGTGGAAGAGATCACCCTCGACCCCGGCCTCCTCACGGTGACGGGGCGGACGGAGTAGCGCCCGTATAGCCCAACCGCTCGAGCCCCTGGACGATCGCCTCGTGATCGCTCCAGGGGTACTCTGTCGTACCGTAGCACATCGAACGCTCGTGCCCCTTGCCCGCGGCCATGACAAGGTCGCCGGGCCGCGCCATGGCCAGCGCCGCCGCGATCGCCTCCCGCCGATCGCCGATGCAGACGAAATCCGCCCCCTCGACGCGCCCCGCCTGCCGGCAACCGTCGGCGATGGCGGCCATGATGGCGTCCAGCGGCTCGGTGCGCGGATCTTCGGCGGTGATGACGGTGAAATCCGCCAGCCGCCCCGCCACCTCCCCCATCACGCTCCGCTTGGACCGATCGCGCAGGCCGGCACAGCCGAACACCACGATGACGCGCCCCGGCGTCAGCTCACGCGCCGTGCGCAGGGCGTTCTCCAGGGCGTTGGGCGTATGGGCGAAATCGACGATGGTGGTAAAGGGCTGGCCGCGGTCGATGGGCTCCATGCGCCCGGGGATGCCGCCCACCGCGGCTACACCGGCGCGGATGGCCTCCGCCGCGATGCCCAGCCCCCGTGCCGTGGCCACCGCCGCCAGGATGTTGTGCACGTTATAGCGCCCGATGAGGCGCGAGGTGATGGCCAGGTCCTGCCCCCCGGCGAGCACCGTAAACCGCAGCCCATCGGGTGACACGGTGATGTCGGTGGCGCGCACATCCGCCCCGGTCGACAGGCCGTAGGAGAGCTGCACCTCAGCGGGGATGGGGCGCAGGGCGGCGTAGGAGGCGTCGTCAGCGTTCAGCACCGCCACCTTGGGCATCCCCGGTTTGCGCGCCGCGGTGGCCAGCGCCCGAAACAGCATGGCCTTGGCCTCGCGGTAGGCCTCGTAGGTCCCGTGGTAATCGAGGTGTTCGTGGGTGATGTTGGTGACCACGGCCACGTCGTACTCGCAGGCGGCGACGCGGTGCTGCGCCAGACCGTGCGAAGTCGACTCGATGACGGCGTAGGACATCCCCGCCGCCACCATTTTGGCGAGATATGCCTGGATGGCGGGGGGGTCGGGGGTGGTGGTGTGAAACCCGGTCTCGATCGCCTGCCCGGCAATCTCGGCGTTCACCGTATCCACCGTGCCGACCGCCAGCCCCGCCGCCCGCAGGATGCCAGTGATGAGGCGCGCGGTGGTCGTCTTGCCGTCGGTGCCCGTCACGCCGATGACGCGCAGCTGCCGCCCCGGGTAGCCGTGGAGTGCCGCCTGCAGGTGGGCAAAGGCCGCGCGGGCGTTGGCCACGATGGCCGTGGGCACGCCGTCCAGCTCGGGCAGGGAGCGCTCGACGACGCAGGCGACCGCCCCGGCACGCAGGGCGTCGGGCACAAAGGCGTGGCCATCCACGTGCACCCCCGGCACGGCCACAAAGAGATCGCCGGGGCGCACCTCGCGGGAATCGCACACCACGTTGGCGACGTTGACGGGGCGCCAGTGACGCCACGCGGCATCCGGAAGGGCGGCAAGGAGGGTATCAGGGGCTAGCATGGTTCGCCTCATGGCCGATAGTGTTGAGCTCCATAGGACCGATTATAGGGGAATCCTCCGCGCCGACCAAGGAGCGCCACCCCCTGGGAGTCTGCCCCCCCCACACGGGCCTCCCCCTCAGCACAACGGCCCCACGGCTGACGCCGCGGGGCCGCTCCACTGCACGCTGGGTGCGCCTAGGCCTCGATCTTGAGGTTCAGGCCTTCGATCACCGCCTTGCGGCGCTTGGCCTGCCCCTTGATGTCGTACTCGCGCACGGCGGCCTGGTACGAGACGAGCTTTTCCAGGGCCACCGTCCAGGCGCCCGACTCGACCGGCGCGTGCACGAACCCCGTACGCGCGATGCGGATGGCCCCCTCGGCGGGGCAGACGTTCTCACACGCCCCACAGAACAGGCAGAACCGTCGATCCACCGCGACCTTGGCGCCATCGTAGGTGATGGCGTTCGTCGGGCAGACGTCGGCGCACGCCTGGCAGCCGTCGGGGCACAACAGCGTGTTCAATCGCGCCCGCCCCTGGTACGGCTTGGTGACGGTAAAGGCGCCCTTGGGGCCCTCTTCCATGCAGCGCGTGCAGTTGATGCACGTGGCGTCGTCGACCTGCACGTTCTCCACCGCGGTCACCTGGCCAGCGGCATCGCGCGTCAGCTCGGCGCTGATGGCGCCCACCGGGCAGTTGTCGATGTAGGCCACGTCGGTGCTGGCGCTGCACACCGCCGCATCGACGACGTTCGTGCGCGTGAGCACAGGGAACGCCTCGGCCTTGAGCACCGGCACCTCGGGCTGGCCGTTCACCATCATCGCCAGCGCGTGGGTGGGGCACAGGGCGACGCACTCGCCGCAAAAGTTGCACGTGGTCGCGTCAATATCCACCCGCGGCTGCTCCACGAGGCGCCCCTCTTCCAGCACGGCGGCGCTCAGCGTGATCGCCTCGCGGGGGCAGACGAGCTGGCAGATGAGGCAGCCACAGCACGCCTCATGGTCGACCTCTAACGCGTAGCGCCGGGTGATCATGGGACGCACCAGGGTGAGCGTCTGGGGTGTCTCCGTTTTTTGCGTGGTTCCTCGACCCATCTATCGCCTCCTACACCATGGCCTCGCACGCAACGCGTCCTGCGCTCCTCTCGGAGGTGCGCGGCCTGTCAGGCCATGGCGCACACCAATGTGGTGGTGACCGCCGGCGCCTCATGCGAGCGCCGCACCCGCTAGAACTCGGGCAGCTCGAGCAACTCCCGATAGCTGTACACCGGCCCATGCTTGCAGACATAGCTGCCGCCAATGTTGCAGCGGCCGCACTTGCCCAGACCACACTTCATCTTGGATTCGAGCGTGGTGATGATCTGCTCGGGCTCGAACCCCAACCGCGTGAGGGTGGCGAGCACGAAGCGAATCATGATGGGGGGGCCACAGGTGATGGCCACCGCGTTCGCCGCTGAGGGCGCCACCTCTTCCAGGACGGTGGGCACAAAACCGATCTTGCCCGTCCACGCGGCGTCCTCACCGCCGGGGTCGACAGTGAGCAGGACCGACATGTCTCCCCGGGCGCGCCACTCCTCGAGCTCGGCCTTGTAGACGAGGTCGGCCACACTGCGAGCGCCGTAGAGGAGGCTGATGTCTCCAAACGCGGCGCGATCGTTCAGGCAGTGCCACAGGAGGGAGCGCAGCGGTGCCATCCCGATCCCGCCGCCGATAAAGAGCAGGTTCTTGCCCTTCATCTCTTCCACCGGGAAGGCGCGGCCGTATGGCCCCCGAAAGCCCACCGTGTCACCCACGTCCAGCCCCTCAAACGCCGTGGTGACCTTGCCCACGCGCTTGATGCTGCACTCCACAATGCCTTCTTCCGAAGGGGCATTGGCTAGCCCAAAGGGCGCCTCGCCCTGGCCAAAGACAGAGAACACGCCGAACTGGCCGGGAAGGAAGGAGAACCCGCGCCGCACCTCCGGATCGCGGAAGGCCAGCCGATAGGTGCGAATGTCGGGCGTCTCCTCCCGTATGTCCTCGATGGTCATCAACTCGGGCCGATAGAGATTGTTGGTCACCCCGTTACCTCCTCACCCGCTCCAGGACCGTGGCCAGGTCGATGCCCGCCGGGCAGTGTTGGGTACAGCGACCACATCCGACGCACAGGGTGCGGCCGAAATTCTCCGGGTAGTACTTGAACTTGTGCAGGATGCGCTGCCGGTACCGGCTGGCATGCGTCGGCCGCGGCTGGTGGGCGGCCGTGCGGGTAAAGTCACGCGAGGCGCACGAGTCCCACAGGCGCACGCGTTCGCCTCCCGCGGGGTTCCCCTCATCTTGGATGTCAAAGCAGTGGCACGTAGGGCAGAGGAAGGTGCAGATCGCGCAGTCGATGCATTGCTCGGTGATCGTCATCCACACCGGGCTGTCATAGTCGAGCTGTTCGGCGAGGCCATCCACGGCGACCGTCCGCACCTTGGCTCGACTAGCCGCTTCCGCCGCCGCCTGGCACTGATCGTCCGCTGGGGTGCTCTCGGCAAAGAGGGCCACGTGCCGCTGGACGAGGGCCTCGCCCTTGGCGGTGAGCACCTGCACGTGGTACAGGTCGCCCAAGCGGGTCAGCAACAGGTCAGACCCCGCGGTTCCTGCGGGTGAGCCCCCCACGGCGGTGCAGAAGCAGGCCGCTCCCGGCTCCTCGCAGGCCAGGGTCACCACGGTGGTCTGGCGACGGCGCTCCCGATAGGCGCTGTCCACATAGTCCCAGGAGAACACCTCGTCGAGGATGGGCAGCGCGGCGGCATCACACGGCCGCGCCAGGACGGTTCGCGGGCGCACAGGCTCGGCGACGTCCTGGAGGGCGACGCCCTCGTCGTTGAGGCGATAGGTAAACAGCACCTCACGCTGGGGGAGAAACAGCTCTTTCAGCGACCGGCGCGGGTGCTCTGCCCCCCACGCGATCTCTTTGGGCGCTGTGATGGGGCCGTAGCCGAACTCGTCGCGCGGGGCGATCACCTCGCCATCGACGAGCAGGCCCTCGATGAGGGCGGCGAGACGGTCGCACCGGAGTATCTTGGCTTCCATGGAGGTGCTCCTATCTCTTCGCAGGGCGGTCGGGGTCGGCCGCGTTCACCTGCAGGAGCGCGGGCAGTGCGTCCACGTCTATACCCGCCACGTAGCCGAACGCCTCCTCCACCTCGAGGCGCATCTTGGCATGGAGTACTCCGAGGGGTATGTCAGCGGGGCAGACGCGTTCACACTCGCCACAGTCCACACATCGGCCGATGAGGTGGAAGACCCGGATGGTGTTCCACATGCGATTGTTGGTCACCGAGCTCGAGCGCTCGATCCACTGCGGCTGGTTCTCGTCCGCGATGCACTGCTCACAGTAGCAGAACGGGCACACCTGGCGGCAGGCATAGCAGCGGATGCAGCGCGCATACTGCGCCTCCCACCACGCCCAGCGCTCCTCCGGCGTCATGGCTTCCAGCTCGGCGAGCTGCTGTTGGATGCGCGCGTTCCGTGCCGCGTCCTCGGGGATGACGCCAACCTGGATATCCGGCTCCACCCCCACGGGGAGGCCGTCGGTGATCCCCAGGATGATGACATCGGCGCGCTCGAACTGGTGCTCCTGCAGGAGCCCGGTGAGGGCGCGCATCGTCGCCGGCCGGGCCACCACTGCCAGCGGGCGCTTGCGTTGCGCCGCCCGGTAGGGTGCCGTCAACCAGCCATCGGGGCCCACCAAGTACTTAGCCAGATTGTGCGTGCACTGCGCGCCAAAGACGAGCTGGTCCACATCCTCCACGCGGGTGACCACGCACGGCGTCGCCGCCTCGTCGCGCCAACCGGCACTGTAGCCCAGCACGGCATCCACAACGCCACGCCCCAGCAGGTCGGCTGCCGCCTCACGGATGCTCCGCGTGATGGCCGCCGCCTCCATGGGCGAGCCCTCGCACGTGCAGAGATCGGCGGCTCTGGTCTTCTCTGGCATCGATGCTATCTCCTTGCCTGCTCGACCGCCGCCCCGCACGGCGCGGCGCCCACCGTCTCGGCGAGCAGCCGCTCGAGCCCTCGACGATCCAGCGAGCCCATGCGCGCAAAGCGCACCCGTTGGGGCTCGACGCCCATCAACTCCAACAGGCTGCCCAACGCCACCTGGCGGTTGGCGTGCAGTTGGCTTCCGTGGCGGTAGTGGCACTCGTCATCCTTGCAGCCCACCATGAGCACGGCGTCCGCGCCCTCCCGCAGGGCGGTGAGCACCAGCAGCGGTGACACGCGCCCGGCACAGGGAACGGTCACCACCTCCACACCCTCCGGCGGCGCACCGGCCAGGGCCCGATCGGCCTCAGCGCGGAGACACCACCGGCAAACCATGGTGACCACCTTGCTGGCCAGGTCCTTACCCGCCAACTGCCGCAGCGCATGGGTGCTGCCCACGAGATCCGCATAGAGCTCCTGATCCTTCGAGCCCTCGACGGCAATGGAGGAGGAGGGACAGACGGCGTTACAGATGCCGCAGCCGGCGCACAGGTTGCGGTCTACCTGCGACACCACCTTGTCCTGGCGGTTCACCGAGACGGTCTGCAGGCTGAGCGCCTCGTAGGGGCAGGCCGCCACGCACTGGCCGCAGGCCACGCAGCGCTGCACGTCGACGGTGGCCACGGGCCCGGGGCGCTCGTACCCCTCACGGATGGCGATGGCTCGGATGGCCCTCATCACGTCCGAGATGTGGATCTGCTGCGGGCAGCGCGTGTAGCACAGGTCGCAGGCCGAGCACTGCCAGATCTCGCGACTGGAGAGCACCGCCTCACGCATCCCTAGGCTCGCCCGTCGCAGCACCCGCCGCGGGTTGAACGTCGGTTCGTAGCGCCACACGAGGCAGGTGGCAGCGCACGTGCCGCACGAGCAGCACGTCAGGAGGTGCTCGCCGCCGGGCTCTGCCTGGATCTCGGCGACAAAGCCCGGGTCGAGGCGGGTTGCCTTGCTCATACCGACACCTCCTCCTCCTCCAGCATCTCGGCCATCCCCGGCACAGCCGCCCACCGCCGCAGGCGCTTGGCGATCTCGGGCTGCGCCTTGGCCGTCTCCTGGCGGAGGGCCTCCTTATCCATGCTGGCGAGTTTCGCATCCATCTCGGTGATCACGCGGGCATACTTTTCGCCCTCGGCCGCCGAGATCCACTCCACCCGGAAGCGCTCGGGGTTGATGCCCAGGCGCTCCAGGGTGCGGGGGATACGATCGAACCGCTTGGCCGCCACCTGCTGCCCCGAGATGTAGTGGCAGTCCTGGGGGTGGCAGCCCGATACGAGCACCATACCGGCGCCGCGGCGGAAGGCCTCGAGGATGAAATCCTGGTCCATGCGCGCCGAGCACATCACGCGGATGCCGCGGGAGCTCGCCGGATACTCAAAGTGGCTCGTGCCGGCATTATCCGCGCCACCGTAGCTGCACCAGTGGCACATGAAGGCCAAGATCTTTTCCTCGGGATTGTCCCGCAGCAGCTCCTGGAGCTGCGCCACGATCTGGGCGTCGGTAAAGTGATCCTGCGAGATGGCGTCGTGGGGGCACTCGGCAACGCAGCCGCCGCAGCCGTGGCACTTGGCCTGGGTGATCTGCGCCGGCTGCCCGGGCTCCACGATGATGGCGCCATAGGGGCAGGCCGTGGCGCACACCCCACACCTGCGGCCCTGGGCGCTCACGCAACGATCTTCCCACACCCGCGCCACGATCGGCTCGATCTCCCAGGTATCCGAGAGGAGCACCCGCGCCGCGCGCGAGGCCGCCGCACTGCCCTGGGCCACGCTGGCGGGGATGTCCTTCGGCCCCTGCACGGCACCGGCGAGGAACACGCCGTCCGTGGGGGAATCCACCGGCCGCAGCTTGGGGTGGTACTCCATGTAGAACCCCCCGGGGCTGCGCGACAGCGTCAGCGTCGAGGCCAACGCCTCCGAGTCGAGACGCGGGATGGCCGCCGCCGAGAGGCTCACCATATCGGCCTCCAGCTCGATCACCTCGCCGAGGGCCTGGTCCTCCGCCTCGATGTAGAGGTTGTGCGTCACCGGGTCCTCCGTGATCTGCGAGGGCCGCCCCTGGATGAAGCGGATGCCCATCTCTCGGGCCCGGTTGTAGAACTCTTCATAGCCCTTGGCCGGCGTGCGGATGTCCATGTAAAAGATGGTGACATCCATCGCGGGGTCCGCCTGCTTGAGGAGGAGGGCGTTCTTGATGGTGTACATGCAGCAAAAGCCGGAGCAGTACTCGTTGTAGCGCGCATCGCGCGATCCGACGCATTGGATCATGGCCACGCTCTTGGGCGCGACGCCGTCCGACGGGCGCACCAACCGGCCCACCGTCGGCCCGGCCGAGTTCGCCAGGCGCTCCAGCTCCATGGCGGTGATGACGTTGGGGTACACGCCATAGCCGTACTCGGGGACCACCGTCGGGTCGAAGGACTCGAACCCGGTGGCGACGACGATGGAGCCGACGTCCAGGTCCAGCACTTGCGGCTCCTGGCTGAAATCGATGGCATCCAGCTTGCCACACGCCGTGACGCACTTGTAGCAGTGGATGCAGTTATCGACATCGATGGCATAGATCAAGGGGACAGCCTGCCCGTGGGGCACATCGATGGCCTTGCGCGGGGCGATGTCCAACTCGAAATCGTTGGGCACCTCGATGGGGCACACCTGCGCGCACTCGCCGCAGCCGTTGCAGCGATCCTCGATGACGTAGCGAGGCTTCTTGTTCACCTCGACACGAAAGTTGCCGATATACCCGTCGACCCGCTCTACCTCGGAGTAGGCCAGCACCTCTACCTGGGGATGACGCGCCGCGTCAACCATCTTGGGTGCGAGAATTCAAATGGAGCAGTCCATGGTGGGGAACGTCTTGTTCAACTGCGCCATCGTTCCCCCGATGGACAACTCTTTCTCCACGAGGTAGGTGGGAATCTGCATATCGGCCAGGTCGAGGGCGGCGCTGATGCCAGCGACACCACCGCCGATGACCATGGCCTTCTTGGTGACGGGCACGGTGATGGTGCGCAGGGGCGCCGCGTGGCGCACCTTGGCCACCGCCGCCGCCACCATCTCCTTCGCCTTGAGCAGGGCCCCCTCCGGGTCGTGGGCATGCACCCAGGTGTCCTGCTCGCGGATGTTGGTCATCTCCATGAGGAAGGGGTTGAGCCCCGCATCGGCCACACACGCCCGGAAGGTCGGCTCGTGCATGCGCACGCTACACGCGGCGACGACGATCCGATTGAGCTTGTGCGTGAGGATGTCCTCGCGAATGAGGTTCTGCCCGGGGTCGCCACACATGTACAGGTTGTCGCGCGTCAATACCACATCGGGCAGGCCCTTGGCGAACTCGGCCACCGCGGCCGGGTCGATCACGCCCCCGATGTTGGAGCCGCAACTGCAGACGTAGACGCCCACCCGCAGCTCTTCATAGTCACTCATAGATTGCTCCTACAGCGGCCACATGGCTGCGAAGAGACGAAACGCACGCCGCTTCGTCCCTTCAACGGATGCCGGATCGCGACGGCAGACAGAGGCCGACCCTGGGGATGCCTGCCCCAGGGTCGGCCGGGCATCACTCGTCGGCCAACAGCTCCTCGAACAGGCGGGCGACGACCTCGCGCCGGGCCTGCTGGCGCAGCACCTCGGGCGTGGACAACACCAGCGCATCCTTGGGGCAGAACGCAACGCATTGCGGACCGTCGGACTGGTCCTCACACAGGTTGCAGATCTCGGCGTTACGCGTCTCGGGGTTGAGCACGATGGCGCCGAAATCGCACGCCTCGATGCACCACCCGCACCCATCGCACTTGTCCTCATCCACGAGGATGACGCCGTTCTTCTGCGAGCGGGTCAGCGCATCGCGCGGGCAGGCCGTGATGCAGGGGGCATCGGCGCAGAGGCGGCAGGTGATCGCCGTCATGGTCACCGGCTCGATGCGCACCACCCGAATCCGCGACAGACTGGGATCAAAAGTCCCCGTCTTGGTCGCCGAGCAAGCATACTCGCACATACGACAACCGACACACTTGGCCGGATCACAGATCACGTGCTGGTAACCCTGCGTCGCCATCACTTGGCCTCCTCGCTGGCTGCTGCCTCGACGCCGGTAGGGATCGCCTCGGGGCCGTCATCGACGCCCACATCCTCCGCGATATCCTCGAGTCCCAGCTCGATCAACTTGGCTTTGGGGATCAACCCGTCTGGCGTCCATCCGCGCGCCTGGTAATAGTCATCGATCATCATGCGCAACTCGTCCTCGGTGACGTGCACCCCCTTGCCGGGGCCGGAGGGCATCGGGTCGTGCAGCACGCGGCCCGGCAGCCAGTCATCGGCCTTGGTCCAGCCCTCGCGGATGTTGAAGGCCTTCTTGAGCGTCCACACGCGCTCGCCCGTGGCCTGGAGCTCCTCCGCGGTCATCGGGATGCCGGTGGTCATGGTGTAGATGCGCGCCGCGTCGACGAAAAAGTCATCAAAGCAGTTGCGCAGGAACTTGCACAGCACCAACGAGTCAAAGACCGCCGCGTATTCTTCCTTCTCCTTGGCGATCTGGCCGCGCCCGGGGCCAGCGGTGAAGCGATCGACCACGCCCTTGACGTCGGCCTCGTAGGCCAGGGAGCGGTTGTGGCACGAGCCACGGGTGCCCACGGCGAGGCCCATGGCAAAGGTCTTCATGCCGCGCACGTCATAGCCCGGCATCTCCAGGCCCTTCACGTGCATGGCGAAATGGTCGCTCCCCTTGCCCACCTTTTCCGAGGCGCGCTTGACGCCCTCGGCCAGCAGGTCACCGATTCCCTCGCGCCGGGCGATTTTCTCAATGAGAGCGGCGGCTGCGTCGTCGTTGCCGAACGTGAGCTCGAGCCCGTCGCAATCCTCCTTGCTGAGGATGCCGCGCTCGTAGCACTCCATGGCCCAGCCCACCACCACGCCGGCACTCATCGTGTCGAGGCCCAGCTCGTCACAGCGCTGCGCGAGGTGGATGATGGGCGGAAGCTCGCCGATGCCACAGTTGGGCCCCAGGGCAAAGAGCGACTCGTAGTCGAGCCCGGCGATGGCGCCCTTGTACTTGCCCTCCTTGACCGCCGCCCACTGCTCGCAGGCGATGGAGCACCCGGAGCAGCCCACTGTCTTGACGGTAAAGTGCTCGTGCAGGTACTCGCCACTGACCTTCTCGGCGTGCTCAAAGGTCGTCTGGGAAAAGTTGCGCGTGGGGAGCGTGCCCATGGCGTTGCCATTGAGCACGTTCGAGGGGGTGCCCAGCACCCGGTACTTTTGCGTGGCGGGGCCCTGGCTCACCTCAATGAGCTTGCGCGTCTCCTCGAGCAACCCTTCGGGGTCAGCGACGGTGATCGGCTTGGAGCCGCGAATGGCGATCGCCTTGAGCTTTTTCGAGCCCATGACGGCGCCGTTCCCCGTGCGGCCCACCTGCCGCCCGTCGTTATCGATCATGGCATAGCGCACGAGGTTCTCGCCGGCCGGGCCGATGGCGCTGACGCGCACGTTCTCATCCCCCAGGTCCTGGCGGATCGCCTGCTGCGCCTCGATGGTGCCCATCCCGATGTAGGGGGTCGCGTCGAGGAATTCCACCTCGTCATCGTCGATAAAGAGCACAGTCCATTCGGGCGCTGCCCCCTTGATGACGAGGCCGTCCCAGCCCGCGCGCTTGATCATCTCGGAGAAGTGGCTGCCCGAGAGGGAATCGCCGATGAAACCCGTCAGGGGCGACTTGGAGGCCACGCCGTGCTTGGTGCCCACGGGCATCGTCGTGCCCCCAAAGGCGCTGATCGCAAAGCAGAGGGCGTTATCGGGCCCCAGGGGGTCACAGCCCTTCGGGGTATTGTCGTATAGCAGCCGACTGGCTAGCCCTACCCCGCCCAGGTACTTTTTGAGAAACTCGGCACTGACTTCCTGCACCTTGGTCTGCCGTGTGGTCATGTCGACGTGCAGAATCCGGCCGCTATAAGAGAACATGAACCCTACCCTCCTGCCTCCACGAACATCAGAATGAGCCGTTGGCCATCCTGGGGGTGCGCATCCAGGTCCGTCACGACCGCGCGGCCATCCACGTTGAGTATGTGGGACGACTCGATATCAAACGTCTGGGGAACGATCACCGGGCCTACCAACGCGGGGTAACGTTCGGCCAACTGCGCCACGACATCACGAAACGTAGCCTGGTCTCCGATTTCGACCAGGCTTTCCTTCGTCTGGGCTAGTCGACGCGCCAGCCCAAGCATCTCCACGACGAGCTTCATCTGGAATCCACAGCTCCGCAAGGGAAGTCTACTGGCGCACTTTTGCGCGAGCCGAACGCTGGCTTCGGCCCACACCCGCCGCGGTGCTCCGGCGGCCGCTCGTGCCTGAGGTACGACACGCCATGACCACTACCACGCGATCACCCCCCACGGGGGTACTCCTTCAGTCATGGCCGCGCTGAGGCAACTACCATTATACGCCAAAGGGAGGAACCAATCAAGAGCAATGCGCACCTATTCGTCCGTTTCATACGGACCACTGCTCCATCCGGCCTTGTCCCATAGGCAGGCCCATTATACGCCGCTTGGCGCTCCCTGGCAAGCGCCCGGCGCTGGCCCGAAGGGTCACGCGGCCCGCATGCGCTCACCAGTGGCGGCGCCACTTGCATTCCGCTCTCGATTGCGTATAATGGAAGGCAGTGGTGGGCAGGTAGCCCAGCTGGTTAGAGCGCCACGTTGACATCGTGGAGGTCGTAGGTTCGAGTCCTATCCTGCCCACAGCAAGACACCGGCTCAACGAGGAGCCGGTGTCTGTTGTTGCCTCTCGAAGGCGGCGCCTAGCGGATGGTCACCGAGGCACCCACGGCCTCCAGCTTTTCCTTCGCCGCGTCGGCGGCTTCCTTGGGGACGGCCTTGAGCACGTCCGACGGGGCGCTGTCCACGACTTCCTTGGCCTCGCGCAGGCCGAGGCTGGTCAGCTCGCGCACGACCTTGATGACCTGGATCTTTTGATCGCCCACGGCGCTCAGCACAACGTCAAACTCGGTCTGCTCCTCTTCCACAGCCGCCGGGGCCGCTTCCGCCGCCACGGGGCCCGCCGCCACGGCCACCGGGGCCGCCGCGCTGACGCCAAACTTGTCCTCGAGGGCCTTGACAAGATCGGCCAGCTCGAGCACCGTCATGCTACCGATGGCCTCAATCAGCTCTTCCTTCGTCACCTTGTATCCTCCCTAACTGGAATCGATGGGCATCGTCTACCGGGCAGTCGCTGTGCCCGTCCACAGTCGTGCGCGCGCCGCGCGCCTAGCTGGGTGAGCCCTCCTCTTGCTCCGCCCGTGCGTTCAGCACGGTCAAAAAGCCGCGCATCACCGCCGCCAGCGTGCCGACAAGGCCGCTGATGGGGGCCTGGATACCACCCAGCACCTGGGCGAGCAGCACCTCGCGTGAGGGCAGCGTGGTTAGCGACGTGACCTGCCGGGCATCGATGATCTTGCCTCCCGCCATGCCCCCCTTGATGCGGAACACGCGGTCGTGAGAGGCCGCGAAGCTCGTGACCGCTTTGGCCGCGGCCGCCACGTCATCATAGACGAACGTCACCGCCGAGGGCCCCGTCATGGCATCTTCCGGGATCGGCAGCTCGGCCTGCTCCAGCGCCAGGCGCATGAGGGTGTTCTTGACGACCATCGCCTCCGCGCCGGTCTCGCGCAGCTGGCTGCGCAGCTCCTGCACCTGCGGCACGCTCGTGCCACGATAGTCCGCCCAGATGAGCACCTGCGCACGCTGCAGTCTCTCACTGTAATCCTGCAGGATCCGTTCCTTCTCTTTCCGTGTCAGTGCCAACGGATCTCACCTCCTCCCCACAGAGTATAAAAAAGAGCCCTTGTGCCATGCCGACACAAAGACTCTCCTCCGGGGGAGGATCCCCCCCGGGTGGGTGCTTCGTCCTTGCCTCGGCAGGCCACTGTGATTAAGCGGTTTCCCGCACCTACTGTCTACGGCGCCTATGCGGTTGTCGTCGCCCGCTAGCCGCGCAGCGCTTGCGCGGCGCCCACATCCACGCGCACGCCGGGGCCCATCGTCGGGGCGATGGTGATGCGCCGGATGTACTGCCCCCGCACCGTCGCCGGCCGTGCACGGATGATGGCCTCCATGATGGCGCCCCAGTTGGCCAGCAGCTGCTCGGAGGTAAAGCTCACCTTGCCGATGGGGATGTGGATGTTGCCGGTGCGATCCACCCGGAACTCGACCCGCCCCTGGCGCAGCTGCTGGATGGTGGTCGGGATCTCGTCGGGCTGCACGATGGTGCCCGCCCGGGGGTTCGGCATGAGCCCACGGGAACCCAGGATGCGCCCCAACCGCCCGATCTTGCTCATCACCTGAGGAACGGCGACGGCCACATCGAACTCGAGCCAGCCATCCTGGATCCTGGCGATGTACTCGTCGGTGCCGACGTAGTCGGCGCCGGCCTCCTCGGCGATACGCGCCGCTTCTCCCTCGGCAAACACCATGATGCGCACCTGCTTCCCCGTGCCCGCCGGCAGCGTCACCACGGTACGGATCTGCTGGTCGGCGCGCCGCGGGTCCAGGTTCATGCGCAGGTGCAGGTCAACCGTCTCGTTAAAGTCGGCGGACGCCACGCGCTTGACGAGGTCTACGGCCTCCTCCGGCGTGTAGGCACGGAAGCGGTCGACCTGTGCCAACCTCTCGGCGTACTTTTTCCCATGCTTGGCCATCGCGTTCTCCTTGTGGTCCGAGCGGGCTACGGCGCTAACCGCGGCCCTCCCACTGCGTGCAGGGGAGCGCCCGATGCGCTCCCTCCATGGCTATCCGTTGATCGTGATCCCCATGCTGCGCGCCGTCCCCTCGATCATGCGCATCGCGCCCTCGATGTCGACAGCGTTGAGATCCTGCATCTTGGTCTCGGCGATCTCGCGCACCTGCTGGCGCGTCACCTCGCCCACCTTGTCGGTCTTGGGCTGCCCCGATCCCTTGGCCACACCCGCCGCCCGGAGGAGGAGATCCTTGGCCGGAGGCGTCTTGGTCACAAAGGTAAACGAGCGATCGGCATAGATCGTAATCTCGACGGGGATCACCAAGCCGGCGTCACCCTGCGTGCGCGCGTTGTATTCCTTGCAGAACTGCATAATGTTCACGCCGTGCTGGCCCAACGCCGGGCCAACGGGAGGGGCCGGGTTGGCCTTGCCCGCTTGGATCTGGAGTTTTACGACCGCCATAACCTTCTTCGCCATGTGCCCCTTGCCTCTTCCTAGCCCGGCTCACTGAACAGAGCCACGACCGAACGTGATCAGATCCTCTCCACCTGGAGAAAGTCCATCTCCACCGGCGTCTCGCGCCCAAAGAAGGACACCAGCACGCGCACCTTGCCGCGATCCGGATACAGTTCGTCCACCACCGCCATAAAGTCGGCGAAGGGCCCCTCGGTAATGCGCACCGTCTCCCCCACCCGGAAGCTGACCTTGATGCGCGGCTGCTCCGCCTCCATGCGCCGCAGAATCTTGTCGACCTCTTCCTCACTGAGGGGAATCGGACGGGTGCCCGAGCCGACGAACCCCGTCACGCCGGGGGTGTTGCGCACCACGTACCAGGACTCGTCGTCCATGACCATCTGCACGAGGATATAGCCGGGAAACACGCGCCGCCGGCTCGTGCGCCGCTGGCCATCGCGGATCTCGACCTCTTCCTCCGTGGGGACGACGACACGAAAGATCTTGTCCTGCATGCCCATCGTCTCGATGCGCTGCTCGAGGTTTTTCTTGACCTTGTTCTCATACCCCGAGTAGCTGTGGACGACGAACCACTCCGCGCCACTCGCCGCGGCAGCGGCAGCCGCCTCGTCCTCAGCGAGCGCCTCACCGACCGGCCCTTGCGCGCCGGCGTCGCCCTCTACGACGGCATCCGTGTCGTCGTTCTCGTTGTCTTCCCAAGAGTCCTGGTTGTCCAGCAACTCCTGATCGTTGGCGTCCATGGTGGTCTCACTTCCCACACGACTGTCCCGCCATCCCCTATGGAGGCCGGCCTACCCGATGATGAGGGCGAACACCTGGGTGAACACCCAATCGATCATCCCCAGCGCCATACTCATCGCCGTCGTAACGACGAACACGATCGCCGTTAACCGCAGGGTGGTCTGCCGTGACGGCCAGACGACCCGTCGCAACTCGGCGCGCACCTCTTTGAGGTAGCGCACGATGCGGTTCTCTTTTTTGCTCGGCGTTACGGCGCGTTTGGCCACGAGCCCTCTCCTCGGCCACCGCGGCACCAGGGGCCGCGCGGGGCGTTCCATACATCCGGTGGTGACAGCGTAAGACACCGATACCGAACAAGAGGGCGTTCCGGGTCGGAAACCTCCGCCAAGCGGTCGCCCTCTTGCGCTGTGGTACGGTGCTTTGGTAAACCTCAGGCAGGCGAGGCAGGAATCGAACCCGCAACCTACGGTTTTGGAGACCGTTGCTCTGCCAATTGAGCTACTCGCCTGCAATGGGGCGCCCATCCTCACAGGGAACCGCACCCCGAACCAGACTAGCGCTGTTCGCGGTGTTCCGTGTGCGTGCGACAGCGCCGGCAGTACTTTTTCAGTGCCAGACGCCCCGAGTCGTTCCTGCGATTCTTCTCGGTGGTATAGTTGCGCTCCTTGCAGACGGAGCACGCTAGGGTGACCACCAAACGATCTGCTTTCTTGGCCATCTTGCTCGGGGCCCGGGAGACATACGCCCCCGTGACCCCCTCCTCCCGTATGGGTTATTCAATAATCTCGGTCAACACACCAGCGCCCACCGTGCGCCCGCCCTCGCGAATGGCAAAGTGCGAGCCCACCTCCAGCGCCACCGGCGTGATCAGCTGCACCGTGAGGTTGGCGTTGTCCCCCGGCATGATCATCTCCACGCCCTCGTCCAACCGCACCTCCCCCGTCACGTCCATCGTGCGGATGAAGAACTGCGGCCGGTAACCATCGAAGAACGGCGTGTGCCGGCCCCCCTCCTCCTTCTTCAGCACGTACACCTGCCCGCGGAACGTCGTGTGCGGCGTGATCGACTTGGGCGCCGCCAGCACCTGCCCGCGCTCTACCTCGTCCCGCTCGATCCCCCGCAACAGGCAGCCCACGTTGTCCCCCGCGAGCCCCTCCGGTAGCGTCTTGCGGAACATCTCTACCCCCGTCACCACCGTGGTGCGCACGTCCTCCCGCAGCCCCACGATCTCTACCTGGTCCCCAGCACGCACCCGCCCGCGCTCGATGCGCCCCGTGACCACCGTCCCCCGCCCCTTGATGCCGAACACGTCCTCAATCGGCATCAGGAACGGCCGGTCTACGTCCCGCTCCGGCGTCGGAATGTAGGCGTCTACCGCCCGCATCAGCTCCAGGATCGGCGCGTACTCCGGCGCCCCCGGATCCGTCGCCGTCGACTCCAGCGCCGCCAGCGCCGAGCCCCGCACGATGGGAATCTCGTCCCCCGGGAACCCCTGGTCCGACAGCAGCTCCCGCAGCTCCAGCTCTACCAGCTCCAGTAGCTCCTCGTCGTCCATCATGTCCGTCTTGTTGAGGAACACCACCATCGCCGGTACCTCTACCTGCCGCGCCAGCAGAATGTGCTCCCGCGTCTGCGGCATCGGCCCGTCCGGCGCCGATACCACCAGGATGGCCCCGTCCATCTGCGCCGCCCCGGTGATCATGTTCTTGATATAGTCCGCGTGCCCCGGACAGTCCACGTGCGCATAGTGCCGGTTCTCCGTCTCGTACTCTACGTGCGAGATCGAGATCGTCAGCCCCCGCGTCTTCTCCTCCGGCGCGTTGTCGATCTGGTCGTAGGCCATAAAGCTCGACCCGCCCCGCAGCGCCAATACCTTCGTGATCGCCGCCGTCAGCGTCGTCTTCCCGTGGTCCACGTGCCCGATCGTCCCCACGTTCACGTGGGGCTTGGTGCGCTCGAATACCTGCTTCGCCAT
>DUUT01000014.1 GCA_012841405.1 Chloroflexota bacterium | reverse complement strand
GGCGCCTCCTGACACACGAATGGTCGGCAAACCAAGTGTGCCACAGGAAGCGCCCCATGTCACCTCGTTATTTGAAAGGTATTGGGCCTTGACGCCCATCGGCAAGGGTCCTCGCCGCGCTCAGAACGACACTGTAGCCCTATTTCCAAACACCGCCTAGGGTAGCCGCTACGGTGGGCGGGCGCAAGCGTGTCGCCCACTCTCGTCCGTCCCCTTTGACGTGAAGCACGCGCACCACGCCCCATCGCCACGCTAATACTCGGCGGGCAACGCGTCCAACTCGGCCATGCTGAACACGGGACCATCGAGACAGACATACTTGGGGCCGACATTGCAGCGGCCGCACTTGCCGATGCCGCACTTCATGCGGTTCTCCAGCGAAGTGTAGATCTGCTCCTTGCCAAAGCCCAACTTGATCATTGTGGGCAGCGTGAAGCGGATCATCACCGGTGGACCACAGATGACGGCCACGGCGTTGGCCGCCGCTGGCGCCACCTCCTCCACTACGGGGGGCACAAACCCGACCCGTCGCGTCCACCCCGGCGCCGCGACGTCGATGGTCTGCCAGACGGCGATGTCGTCCCGCGCCTCCCAGGCGGCCAGGTCCTCCTTGTACATCAGCAACCCGGGCGTGCGCGCACCATAGATCACCGTGATCTTGCCAAACGCATCGCGCTCGCCCCCCTCGAGCAGGTAGACGATGAGCGACCGCAGGGTGGTAAAGGCGAAACCCCCGCCGATGACGGCGATATCCTTGCCGCGCATGCGGTCGATGGGAAAGGCGTTGCCCAGCGGCCCGCGCAGGCCGATGACGTCCCCCTCGGTGAGGCTGTGGAGCCGCGAGGTGACCACGCCGGCCTTTTTCACCGTAAAGCGGACAAAGCCCTCCTCGGTGGGCGACGAGGCGATGCCAAAGGGCGCCTCGCCCTCACCAAAGACCGACAGCTCGCAGAACTGGCCAGGGGTGTAGCGAAACCGTGCGGCGTCCTCGGGACGCACAAAGGCGAGGTCAAAGCTCTTGATGGTACGGTCATCCACCTCGTCCACCACGCGCTGCACGACGACGCTCAGGGGGAGGTAGGGGTTCACCCCCTGCCGCCCACAGGTGCACGTGTGGTGGTCCGTGGTGGCGCCCCGTTGCCGGCTCATGCGTGTCCTCCGCTTTCCGCTTCCCGTTGCACGCGCTGCAAGACCTGGCGGATGTCCAGCTGCACCGGGCAGCTCTGAATGCAGCGCCCGCACCCCACGCAGCCATAGAGCCCCACGTTCCGGGGCAGGTAGGCGAACTTGTGCATCGTGCGCTGTCGCCACCGCGCCGCCTGATCGGGACGTGGGTTATAGCCCGAGGCGTGTAGCGTAAAGCCCGGGTACATGCACGAATCCCAGGCCCGCACCCGCTCGCCGCCCCCCGCCAGCACGCGGTCCTCGATGTTGAAGCAGTGGCAGCCAGGACACTGATAGGTGCACGTGCCACAGGCCAGGCACTTTTCTGCGATCTCTGCCCAGAGGGGGCTGTCGAACAGCCCCTCGAGTAGCGCCTCGATCCCCGCCACCGGCACCATGGCGCGCAAACGCTCCCGCGCCGCACGCTCCACCGCGTCAGCGGCGGCGAGCTGCGCTTCATCGGCCACGGGCAGGTCCTGCATGTAGGCCTCCAGCGCCGCGCCGCGCGCGCTCTGCACCGCAACGAGGTAGCCGCCATCCACCACCCGCAGCCAGACGTCGGCGCCGCGCGCGTCGTAGGGGCCGCCCCCCACGGCGTGGCAAAAGCACGTCGGCCGCGGGAGATCGCAGGCCATGGCGACGAGCAGCGTGTTGCCGCGCCGCGCGCAGTAGTAGGGATCGCGGAGCTCGCCCTGGCCAAACACGCGGTCGAACAGCGCCACGCCCTGCACGTCGCACGGGCGCATCCCCAGGACGACCGTGGGCGTCTCATCGAGCGGCACATCCTCCACGGCGTTCAGCCGGCCTCGTCCCTGGGCGAAGCGCATCATGCGCTCCGTCTGCGGGAACAGGGCCACCTTGGGGGCGCGTGGCGTGTTGCGATAGCCCCACACGACCTCGCCCGGCTCGGCAACGCGGTCAAAGCGCAGCTCACCGTCGCGCCGCACCGGCGCGATGAGGCGATAGGCCTCCAAGAGCGCCGCCACGAACGCGTTCAAGCGCGCCGCTTCCAGCATCCGTACGGTCATGCATCTCTCCGCGTGTGGTTGGCAGTCATCACTCGGGCACCACCAAACGGCCTACCCAATGACGAAATCGTTCGGGTCATCCTCGCGGTACGTCGCCAAAGGGGGCTTGGCCTCCGGGTCAACCCCCGCCTCATAGCCGAACAGCTCGGCCACGTCGAGGCGCAGCTTGTCGAGGAACAACCGCAGGTTCACGCCCTGCGGGCACGCCCGCGTACAGGCGCCGCATCCCACGCAGCGTCCCGCCAGGTGGAAGGTGCGCATGATCTGGAAAAACTGCACGTCATGCGGTTCTACCGTTTCGTTCACCCACCGTGGCGCCGTATGATCGACAAAGCACTGGTTGCAGTAGCACATCGGGCAGGCGTTGCGGCAGGCAAAGCACAGGTTGCAGCGGCTCATCTCGGCGCTGAACACGTCCCAGCGCGCGTCGGCGTCCAACGCCTCCATGGCGCGCACGTGGGCATCATCCAGCGGGGCATCCTCCCCATCACAGGTGCCCATCAGGGCATCGTGTATCGCCGGCGTGTGCTGGCTACAGCTCGTACACGTGTCGTACAGCATATCGCCGCATGGCAACAGCCGCCCACCCCCAGCGATCTGCTCGCCATCGAGGCCCACGTCCTCGAGCTCGTCCACGGCTACGCCGAGGGCGCCGGCTACCTGGCGCGGATCCACCACCCCCGGGCAGGCCACGCCAACGATACGCAGGGTCTCGCGCGTCCACTGCCCCTCCTGCATGAGGGCGACGATGGCGCGCGCATCGCACCCCTTGGCCATGATGCCCACCCTCTTGCCGCGGTGCAGCGACAAAAAGGCCGCCAGGTTGTTCTCGCAAGTGGCGTCCCATATCAGGCGCCCGACGTCCTCAGGCGCGCGGATGAACACCGGCGTGGCGCGCAGCGGCACCGATCCCGCCTCGTAGCCGATGAACACGTCGATCTCGCCGTCGCGCAACCACCCGGCGATGGTCTCCTGGATCCGTGGGGGCAGGGCGTTGCTCATGCCACCCCCTCCGCGTCCGCGTCAGTGTGGGCCTCGCGCGGCGCCTTGATGTTCAGCCGGCGCAACGGCCCGAGGGCCTTGACATCGTTGGTCACTTTGGTCACCACCTCGGCGAAACGCACCCCCTCGGAGGCCGACACCCACGAGAACTGGACGCGCCCCTCCTCGATACCCAGGTACGCCAGGTAGCGCTGCAGCAGCACAAACCGTCGCCGTGCGTAATAGTTGCCCGCCAGGTAGTGACAGTCCCCTGGATGGCAGCCCGAGGCGAGCACGCCGTCCGCCCCCTGCCGGAGCGCTTCAACGATAAAGATCGGGTTCACGCGCCCCGAACAGGGCACGCGGATGACGCGAACGTTCGGCGGGTACTGCACCCGCGACGTGCCCGCCAGATCCGCTCCGGCGTAGGAGCACCAGTTGCACAGAAAGGCCAGGATCTTGGGCTCCCAGGTGCCCGGTGCCTTCGTCGGTTCGCTCATCCAGCATGTCCTCATAATGACAGGCGGCAGCTACGACGATACGAGCGCCGCGATCTGCGCCATGATCTGTACGTCGTCGAACCCGTCGAGCGTCATACACCCCGACCGGCAGGCCGCCGCGCAGGTACCGCACCCCTTGCACAGGGCGGGGGTCACCGCGGCGCACTCTTTGACGGTGCCCCGCGCCACTTCCTTGGTCACCAGATCGATGGCCTTGAAGGGGCAGATGGCCACGCAATCCCCACAGGCCACACAGGCCAGCGCGTCAACGTGGGCCACCTGGCCGGCCGAGACGATCTCGTCCCGCGAGAGCACCGTGCAAGCGCGGGACACCGCCGCCGCGGCCTGGGCGAGGGACTCTTCGATGGATTTCGGTCCGTGGGCCATCCCCGCCAGGAAGACGCCCTCGGTGGCAAACTCTACCGGGCGTAGTTTCATGTGCGCCTCGAGGAAGAACCGTTCGGCGTTCAGCGGCACCTTGAGCATCGGCGCCAGCACCTCGGCATCCTCCTGGGGGCCGATGCCCACACTCAGCACGAGATAGTCCGGCGCGAGGACGATATCGTCGCCGATGATGGCGTCATAGGCGCGCACCACCAACCGGTCGCCATCGCGCTCCACCTGTGGCATCCCGCCGCGCCCCTGGGCGTCAGGCTCCAGGTCATAGCGCACGAACAGCACCCCCAGCTCGCGTGCCCGCTGGTAGTACGTTTCCCGCAGGCCATAGCTGCGCATGTCGCGGTAGAGGATCGTCACGTCCGTCTCGGGAAAGCGCTCCTTGATGGTGATGGCGTTCTTGAGCGCCTGGGAGCAGCACACCCGGCTACAGTACGGATGCTCCGGCGTGCGCGACGCGACGCATTGGATCATGACCACCGACCCACGCCGCCCCTCGGGAAAGACCACCGCACCATGCGCCAGGGCGCCCTCCAGCTCGCGTTGGGTGAGGACCCGCGCATCCTGCCCCCGGAGATAGGCATCGGTCTCGCGCTCGACGGCCCCCGTGGCGACAATGGTGACGCCATGGTCGACGGTGACCTCTTCCGGCCCGTGGCCATTGGAGGCCACGGCGAGCGTGCTGCGGAAATTGCCGACGAACCCCTCCACCGCCCGTAGCGTGGCCTGGCGGTACACGTGGATGCGCGGGTTGGCCTCCACCGCGGCGACCATGGCGGCCACCATCCCCTGCACGTCCGGGGTGCGCAGTGTGCGGTGGATGTGGCGGGCGTTGCCGCCGAGCTCTGCCTCGCGCTCCACCAGGTAGACGTCAAAGCCCTGATCCGCCACGTTGAGGGCGGCGCTCATGCCGGTGATGCCCCCGCCGATGATGAGGGCGCTCGGGGTTACGGGGAGCGGCTGGCCGTGGAGCGGCCGGTTGTTCACCGCGCGGCTCACCGCCATGCGCACCAGGTCCTTGGCCTTGTCCGTGGCCTCCGCCGGGAGCTGCATGTGTACCCACGAGCACTGGTCGCGAATGTTGGCCAGCTCAAAGAGGTAGGGGTTCAGCCCCGCCTCGCGAATCGTCTCCTGGAAGAGCGGCTCGTGGGTCCGCGGCGAGCACGAGGCCACCACGATGCGGTTCAGGCCGTGCGCGGCGATAACCTCCCGGATGGCATCCTGAGTGTCCTGCGAGCAGGTAAAGAGGTTGCGGCCGACGTACACCACGTAGGGCAGCGTCCGCGCGTACGCTTCCACCGCCTCCACGTCCACCGTCCCGGCGATATTGATGCCGCAATGGCACACGAATACACCCACCCGCGGTGGATCGCCGGAGACGTCGACCTCAGGGGGGTACTCTTTGGCGCGCGTCAGCGTGCCGCGCTGCGACCCCAGGAGCCGCCCCGCCTCGGCGGCAGCGCCGCTCGCCTGCACCACCGTCTCGGGGATATCTTTCGGGCCGCTGGCGGCGCCGCACACCAGGATCCCTTCCCGCGAGGTCCGCAAGGGGTAGAACTCGTCGGTGTAGCAGAACCCGTCCTCGCCTCGGCGCAGGTTCAGGCGCTCGATGAGGTCCTTGACCCCCTGGGAGGGCTCGAGCCCCACCGAAAGGACCACCATGTCGAACGCCTCGCGGGTGTAGCGCTCGTCCTCCGTGACGTACACCACGTCGAGGGTGCCATCGGCACCCTCATCCACCGTGGCGACGCGGGCGCGCACAAAGCGCACGCCGTACTCGTCGCGCGCCCGCTCATAGTACTTGTCGAAATCCTTGCCATAGGCCCGCATGTCCATGAAAAAGATCGTCGGCTCGATGGAGCCGTCGTGCTCGCGGGCAATGACCGCTTCCTTGATGGCATACATGCAGCACACCGACGAGCAGTACGCGTTGCCACACTGCTGATCGCGCGAGCCCACGCACTGCAGGAAGGCGATGCGCCGCGGCGCCTTGCCGTCGGAGGGCCGTTGCACGTGCCCACCGTACGGCCCCGAGGCCGAGAGGATGCGCTCGAACTCGATGCTTGTCACCACATCGGCAAAGCGGCTGTAGCCCAGCTCGTACTTTTGCCTGGCGTCAAACTCGTCGAATCCTGGCGCCAGGATGACGGCGCCCACCTCGATCTCGCTGTGCGTCTCGCGCAAGGCGTGGTCGATGGCGCCGGGCTTGCAGGCATCGACGCAGCGGTAGCACTCGGAGCACACGCCGCAATCGAGGCAGCGCTCCGCCTCGGCGCGGGCCTGCTCCTCGGTGAACCCGAGGGCCACCTCGTTGAAATCGCCGATGCGCACCTCCACGGGGCGCTCCGCCATGCGGGCGCGGGGGTTGCGCGCCACGGCGCCGTCGGCCAGCGTTTGGGCCACCTCGCTGCGCTCGAGCGCCACCACCTCTTCGGGGGCGATGCGCGGCACGAGCTCCACCGCTTCGCCCGACAGGAAGCGATGGATCGACTCGGCGGCGCGGTGTCCCATCGCCACTGCCTCGATGGCGCTGCGCGGACCGGTGGCGGCGTCTCCGGCGGCGAACACGCCCGCTCGCCCCGTCTCCAGCGTCTCTGGGTCGTACGCGAGATTGCCCTGGCGCGTCACCGCACAGTCGTCGGGGAGAAAGGCGAGGTCCGGCACCTGGCCGATGGCCAGGATCACCGTGTCGGCGTCCAGGCAATAGCTCGAGCCTTCCACGGGCACGGGACGCCGTCGGCCGCTGGCGTCCGGCGCCCCCAGCTCCATGCGCAGCAACTCGAGGCCGGTCACCTGGGTATCCCCCAGGATACGCACCGGGTTGGTGAGCAGCGCCAGCTCTATCCCCTCCGCCTCGGCCTCGGCGACCTCAAAGGCATAGGCCGGCATTTCGGCGCGCGAGCGCCGGTAGACGATGGTGACGGCGGCACCCAAGCGGCGGGCGCAGCGCGCCGCGTCGATGGCCGTGTTCCCCCCGCCCACGACGACGACCTTGGCGCCGACGTCGGGGCGTTCGCCGGCGTTCACCCGACGAAGGAAATCGATGGCCGAGAACACTCCCGGCAAGTCCTCCCCCGGGAGGCGCAGCGCCGTCGCCTTGTGGGCGCCGACACTGAGCAGCACGGCATCATGGCGGCGCTCCAGCGCCTCGAGATCCGTGACCGGCGCGTTGGTGCGAATGGTCACGCCCAGATCGGCGATGCGCTGGATCTCCATCTCCAGCACGTCCTGGGGCAGCCGGTAATCGGGAATGCCGTAGCGCAGCATACCACCGGCCTTGGGGGCGGCCTCGTACACCGTGACGGCATAGCCGAGCATGGCGAGGTCTTGGGCGGCGGTGAGCCCAGCAGGCCCGCCGCCGACGATGCCCACCGTCTCCTCGCGGGTCACGGGGAGGGGCTCCACGGGCGTATCGCCGTGGGCCACGGCCCAGTCGGCCACAAAGCGCTTGAGGGCGGCGATGGCGATTGGCTCATCGCCCGCGAGCTGGCGGCTGCAGGCCGTCTCACAGGGGTGGTAGCACACACGACCGCAGACGGCGCTAAAGGGATTCGCCTTGCGGCTCAGCGCGAGCGCCTCCGCGTAGCGGCCCGCGGCGATGAGGGCCACGTACCCCTGGGCGCTCGTACCGGCGGGGCAGGCCGCCTTGCACGGCGATGTGCCCCGCTTGTCAATGGCAAAGATGTTGGGCACGGCCTGAGGGAAGGGACGATAGATGGCCTTCCGCATGGCCATCCCCTCGTCAAAGCCGTTGGGCACCTCTACGGGGCAGACGCCGGTGCACTCGGAGCAGCCGGTGCAGAGATCGGCGTTCACGAGCCGCGGCTTGTGACGGATGCGCGCCCGAAAGCGCCCCGCCTCCCCCTCCAGGCTCTCCAGTTCCGACCAGGTCATGAGGTGGATGTTGTGGTGGCGGGCGCACTCAACGACCTTGGGCGAGAGAATACACATGGAGCAGTCGTTCGTGGGAAACGTCTTGTCCAGCTGCGCCATCGTCCCCCCGATGGCGGGGGAACTCTCGAGCAGGTGCACCTGAAAGCCCGAGTCGGCCAGATCGAGGGATGCCTGGATGCCGGCAATACCGGCCCCCACGACCAACACCGACCCGACGGCCGCACGCTCAACCTGGAATTCTATGGACACGTTTTCCCTCATCGACTGTCGTACCTCCGGCGTGGATGGCCGGCTATTCTCGCACCCCAACCCCGTGGAGAGAGTTGGAGCGCCACATCTCCTGCTGCTGCTCCGAGCGCCCCTTCGTCGTCCCGAACGGAGTGAGGGACCTTGACCCACGCGATGCGCCGTCCCCGCCGCTGCCGAGCCCCCTCACCCCAGCCCTCTAGACGCGCGTGGCGTCGATCTTGGCGCGGACGGCCTCCCCCGCTGGGGCGAGGGAGGCGGGCTCGGGCTCTTCCCACGTCTCCAGCGCCGCGCGCACCAGGTCGAGGCGAATCGCATGGGCCAGGCGGTCCACGTTGTGCACCCGCTGCAGGAACTCGCGGCGCACATATCCCTCGGCTACGGCCATCTCGCGCAGCGCACGCATCACGTCACCGAACTTGACGTTCTGGGGGCAATAAGCCGAGCAGGCATAGCATGTCTCGCAGTACCAGAGCAGCTCGCTGGACAACACCGCCTCCCGCTGGCCGAACAACACCTGGCGGATGATCTTGCGCGGGCTGTAGCGCTCGTCCACCTCAGTGACAGGGCACCCGGCCGTGCACGTCCCACAGGAGAAGCACGCCTTGATATGCTCTCCGCCGGGCTGCGCCGCCACGTCGTACTTGAAATTGGGATCGTACGTGCTGATCTCACCCACTATGCCTGTGCCTCTCTGTAGAATTCGTCCGTCGGCCGTTCCCAGGGATCGGCGTGTTCCGGTTCCGCCCAGGCCCGTGGGCGCCGACGACTTGCTGCCCACGGGTAACGGCCCCCCGACCACTCGGTAGTGTTTGGAAAGAGGGCCACAGCGTCGTTCTTAGCGTGGCGAGAAACCTTCTCGATGGGCGTCAAGGCCCCTCGTTTACGCTCGGGGCGACATCGCTTCGATGTCGGGCGCGTTCTTGAGACACAGCCTAGAGCTCTGGCCGCGGCAACACCCCCGCCATCTCGGTGATGGGCCGGATGGCCTCCTCCCACTCGACGGCCATGATGTGCACGCCGTGCACGCCCTCGATCTCGCGCACCTCTTGGATCATCTCGGCGCACAGGCGCATCCCCTCGGCGCGAGCCTTCGCGCCGCACCCTGCGCCCGCCATGCGCCGAATGATGGCGTCCGGCACGGTGATCCCCGCCACGTTCCTGTTGATGTAGCGCGCCGCGCCCGCCGACTTGAGGGGCATAACGCCCGCTAGGATGTGCACCCTCTCGTGAAGGCCGAGATCCACAACGCGGCGCATCCACTCCTTGAAACGTGGCAGATCAAAGATGCACTGCGTCTGGATGAAATCGACCCCCGCCGCCACCTTTTTCGCCAAGCGGATGACGCGCATCTCAAAGGGGTCGCCAAAGGGGTTGGCGGCGCCACCGATAAAGATGGGCACCTCTCCCTCTACCGCATCGCCCTCCTCGGTGACCCGCTCGTCACGCAAGCGGCGGATCATGCGGATCAGCTGGATCGAGTCGAGGTCGAACACGTTCTTGGCCGCCGGGTGGTTGCCAAAGCACTGGTGATCGCCCGTGAGGCAGAGGAGGTTGCGCACGCCGAGGGCCACGGCGCCGAACACATCCGCCTGGATGGCCAGCCGGTTGCGGTCGCGGCACGTCATCTGCATCACCGGCTCGAGCCCTTCCTGGCACAGCAGCGCCGACGCGGCGACGCTGCTCAGGCGCACGATGGCCGTTTGGTTGTCGGTGATGTTCACCGCGTCGCACACACCGCGCAACAGCTCCATCTTGGCGCGCACCGCCGCCACGTCGGTCCCCTTGGGCGGGCCCAACTCGGCGGTGACGGCAAAGGCGCCGGAGTTGAGGATGCGCTCCAGTCGGCTGCCCGACTTGGTCTGTTTCGCACCGCTCGGCGTCATGGCACCGTGTCCTCACGCACGGCTCGGCGCGGGCCCCCATGGCGAGCGGTGGACCAATCCTTCGGTGGCTCTACCGCCATCAGCCGGTCGAGCTGGCCGATACGCACCAGACGGTCATAGACGAGCTGCCACGCACAGGGAATGTTCTCAGGGTCGACCTCACAGCGCCCATTGGCCGATCCACCGCAGGGGCCGTTGAGCAGATTCTTGGAGCACCGAGTGATGGGGCACACACCACCGAACTTGTCCAGCACGCAATCGCCGCACCCCAGGCAGCGCTCCGACCACACGCCGCGCTCCTCGGGCCGGCCCATAAAGGTGGTGTTCAGCGCCGGGTAGACGATGGCCTCGGGAAACTGCTCCGCCAGGGTCTGCACGCCCACGCCGCACGCCATGGAGAGGACCACGTCGTGAGCGGCGATGGCCTCGCCCAGGTCCTCATTGAACTCGGGCTCGCACTGGCGCTCCACGCAGCGCTCCGTGATGCGTAGCGCACGCCCCTCACCACGGAGGGCGAGACGGAGCTGCGCCGCGGTCACGGCGACTTCCTTCTCGCCGCCGGCGAGACAGATGGCCACACAGGTATTGCAGCCGACGAGCAGCACCTTGTCCGCACCGCGCGCGTTGGCCAGTATCTCGGCAAATGGCTTGCGTTCCGCTACGATCATCGTGTGTCCTCTGAAGCGTTCGCGTCTGCCGCAGGCTCGAACGCGGCAAACGCGCCGATCCACGGCAGCAGGTCCGCCGCTTGGGTGGGCGCGATGGCCCTGAACGCGAGCCGCCACCCCGGGATGCCCGCCTCCTCCAGCAGGCGGCGCGCCGCCTGCACACGCCGTTCGGCCCAGCGATTCCCCTCCACCGAGCCGCAAGCGCCATCGTTACAGGCGAGCACCATCACCCGGTCGGCGCCGGACTCGAACGCCCGCAGAATGTGCAGCACATCGAGCCCGCCCCCACACGGCAGGCGCACCCACTCGACGCCCGCCGGTAGGGCGCGCCCGTAGGCGGCAAGGGCATCCAGCGCGGCGCCCGCCGAGTGGTCGCACCCCAGCACCACCATCCGTTCCGACGCATCCATGGGGCTCGGCTCCTCCTACTCGGCGGCCTGCATCCAGGCTGGCCACGCGTGGTTGCTGAGGCTGATGGCCTGCACGGGGCAGTTGCCCACGCAGGCGCCACACCCACGACAGGCCAGCTCGACGACGTGCGCCGCGGTTCTGTCGTGCCGGGTGACGATCTCGATCGCGGCGTGGGGGCAGGTGCGCACGCAGGTGAGACAGCGGATGCACGCGGTGGCATCCACCGCGGCGACCTCCCCTTCGGGCGCCAACACGCCTGCGCCGAGCAACCCATCGACCAGGGCCACCACCTGCAGGGCGTCGGCCTCGGCCTCCGCCACGCTCAGGTCGGCGTGGCACCGCCCAGCCACGAACACGCCCCGTCGCACCGACAGCCCCGGGCGATACTGGTGGATGCTGACATCCTGGAAATAGCCATCGGCGCCCACGGTCACTCGCAGGAGCGCGGCCAACGCGGCCGTCTCCTCGCGGGGTTGCACGATCTCGGGCACGACGAGCAGGTCCCCCGTGAGGCGCCCCTCGGCGTAGGTGATCGCCACCCCCTCGTCGTCCGCCAGGAGGGCACCATCCTCGATGGCGCCCTCCTCGTAGCGACAGAACACGATCCCCTGCTCACGCATCCGTCGCGTGGTGGCCTCCATGCCCGGCGCGTCCACCGTCAGCTCCTGATAGAGGATACAGACCTCGCTGTGCCATGCGCGTCGGACGCGCTCCGCGGTGACGAACGCCTCCGCCGCCATCTCGCGGCTCGTGGCGTGCTCCCAATCGAGGAGGATGAGCACGCGCAGGTTCCGGTGCGCCATCGCCGCGCCCACATCCTGTGGCGCGGCGAGACGGGCGCCGAGCTGCGCCAGGGTGAGCACCCGCGCCGCGGACGCTACCCCCGTCGTGGGCAACGCGGCCACGCGCGCGTTGCCGATGGCCACCACCACCGCCGAAGCGCAGACGTCGCGAGCGGTGCCGTCGCGCCCCACGGTGAGGCAAAAGTCCCCCACGTGCCCCGCCACGCGTGACGGCATGCCGTCGACCAGGGACGTCAGCCGGGGGTGCCCCGGTAGCGCCTGGGGAGCGTCCCCCGGTAGGGAGAGCCAGTGCACCGCATAGCCGAGGGCGAGCAACTCCTGGACCACACGGCGCCCCTCCGGGGTGCCGCCAATGACGGCCACCTCCTTCGCTACCGGGATTGGCGTGCTCATGAGCGCCCCTCCGCCAGGTAGCGATAGCAGGCCTCGGCGGCACGCCGCGCGTGCGCCGCCGATTCGGCCAACGCCCGCGGCGCCTGGCAACTGCCCGCCACGAATACCCCGGGCACGAGGGTCCGGGTCTCTTCGTCGGCGGCAAAAAAGCCAAAGCGGTCGCGGTTGATGCCCCAGATGTCGGCCACCTGCGTGGCGTCGCCGCGGGGCTGCATGCCGACGGAGAGCACCACGAGATCGAAATCCTCCTGCCGCACCGTGTCCCCTAGGATGTTGTCATAGATGAACGTCGCCGCCTCGGGGTTCGCGGTCGATCGCCGCACCACGGCGGGGAGACCGGCCACAAAGCGGATCCCATCCGCCGAGGCCGCCTGCCAGCAGGCGGCGAAATCCCGCCCCCCGTGTTGGATGTCCATCTTGAATACAGAGACCTGCAGTTCGGGGTTGCGCGCCCGCAGCAGGCGGGCGAGCCGCAGCGCATAGCGGCAACAGACCTGCGAGCAGTACCCACGGCTGGCGTGTTCGTCGCGCGAGCCGACGCACTGGACAAAGGCCACGCGCGCCGCTCCCAGGCCGTCATAGGCGCCCTGCCCCTCCAGGCGCAGTCGTCGCTCCACCTCTTCTCCGGTTGTGACCATGGGGAGGAGGCCATAGCCGTAGGGCCCCTTGGTACGGGCATCCACGGGGTCGAACCCGGTGGCCACGATCACGGCGTCGGCGGTGAGGGGGTCCGCAGGGGCGGACGCGCCGGACAGAAACAGAGAAAAACCACCGTTCTGCGGCACAGCCGCCTTTACGGTGGTCTCGGTCAAGATACGCACGCGGGGCAGGTGCCCCACAGCGGCGAGGCGCTCCATGAGCAGGCACCCGCCACACAGCTGGCACCCACCATCGATGGCTTTGCAGCACACCGTCAGGCCGTTCCCGCCGAGGCGAGGCGCCCGCTCGACGAGAGTGACGGACACGCCGCGTTCGGCGAGGTTGGTCGCGGCCTCAAGCCCGGCAATCCCCCCTCCGACCACGACCACCCTCGGGCGTTCTTGCATCACAGTCCGTCCCTTGACTCGGAATGCAACGGATCCACTGCGCTGAGCCAACGCTGCCATAGTGTATCTGAGGAGCCCCGCGCAGATCCACCCGAGGGGTCAGAGCGCAACAGGGCGATGGCGTGCTCTGCGGTGCGACAGGCGCCATCGTGCCGCGCACGCCATTTCTCAGTATAAGAAGGGATGCCCCGCAGGTCAAACGCCCTGCGGGGACTGCTCCGCCTCGTCGCCGTCTAGATCGCCCGTCGGCCGGCGAGCGCCTCCGCCAGGGTCACGCGATCGGCGTACTCCAGATCGCCCCCGCGCGGTAATCCCAGCGCCAACCGCGTCACGCGGACGCCCATCGGCCCGATCAGGCGCGAGAGGAACATCCCCGTGGCATCCCCTTCCAGCGTGGGGTTCGTCGCCACGATGACCTCCTGGATCGTCCCATCCTCGAGGCGCCGCATCAGCTCCCGAATGTGGAGCTCGTCGGGGCCGATACGCTCCATGGGGGAGATGTGGCCATGGAGGACGTGGTAGAGCCCCTTGTACCGGCCGGTGTTCTCGATGGCCAGCACATCGAGGGGCTCCTCCACCACACAGATCATGGTGCGGTCGCGATGGGGGTCGGAGCAGACGTCACAGGGGTCCGATTCACTGATATTGCAGCACACCGAGCAGAACATGGTGTGCTCGTGGAGCTCCGCGAGGGCCTGCGAGAGACTCTGGGCGTCCTCGCGGCCGGCTCGGAGGAGGTGATAGGCGAGCCGAGAGGCCGTCTTGGGGCCAATCCCCGGGAGCCGGCTAAAGGCTTCAATCAATCGACTTACAGCTTTGGGTGTTGCAGACATCTAGAGTAGACCTGAGAGATCCATTCCCCCCGCAAGGGGGCCAAGCATTTCGGCCGCCAGCTGGTGCGACTTTTCCATGGCCTCCCGAAAGGCAGCCATGATGAGATCCTGCAGCATCTCGACATCCTCAGGATCCACCACCTCGGGCTTGATGGTGATCGATCGCAGCTCCTGGGCGCCCGTCATCTCGACGGTCACCGCGCCGCCGCCGGCGCTGGCTGTCACCACGGCCTCGGCCAGGTTGTTCTGCGCCTGCATCATCTGGTTCTGGAGTTCCTCCAGCTGCCGACGCGGCGCGGGGCCCCGCGGGGCCTTGAAACGGCTCTTTCCTTTGCTAGCCACGTTCCTTGTCCTCCTCATCGGCGTCCTCGCCGTAGACACGCACGCTCGATACTCGCCCTCCGCGCCGTTGCAGCTCCTTCACGGCAGGGTGGTTCAGCAGCGTATCGCGCACGCTACCGCGCCCGCTATCGCGCTCCCCTTGGGTGCTCGCACCGCCCCGCTCTACCCGCAAGCTGAACAGGTCCGCCCCCGCGGCGGGCTCGCCATGCGGCGGTGCGGCGGTGGTCGCTCGGGGCGCGGGGCTGCCCACCACGCAGGTGACGCGACACGCACGGCCAAGGACCTGCGCGAGCACCTGCTCGACCAGCTCGCGCTTTTTCTCTTCGCTCAGCTTGTCCCGGTGAAAGGGGGCCTCGCAGTTGAGGGTGATGAGATCCCCTTCCACGCGCACCGGCTCGGCTGACTTGAGCAACGCTTGTACCTGCGGGCTCAGCGCCCGCATCTTGGTCAACACCTGCGGCCAGTACCCCTGCACCCACTCGAGCGTCAGCCCAGCGCCGCCCTCTGGCTCCGCCGGCGCCTCGGCGGGGGGCTGAGGGGGCGGGTCAAGGACGACCGGCTCGACGTTGGCTACCGCCGGGCGCATGGGTTCCGGCCCAGGCGCCGCCGCGGGCGTCGTCACGGGCGCTGTCTCTTCGGGCTCGTCCGCGGCCGGCTCCCGGACGGGCGCCGGCGGGCGACTGGTTCGGAAAGGCCTCCGCTGAGTGGGCTCGGACGCGGCGCTCGGCATCGCCGGCGCCGGCACGGGCTGGGTCGCCGCCTCGACAAAGGCCAGCTCGAGGGGCAGCTGGGCGCGGAGGGCAGCGCGCAGCCCCTGGCCCGCCTCGTTGAACAACCGCAGGGCACGCAGCAGCATCCCCACCGAGGGCGTGTGCTTCTCCAAGAGCCCTTCGATGCGGGCTCGCGCCTCGGGCCCCACGTTGAGCAGGTCGCCGTCCGCCCCCGTCTGGACGAGCATCACCGCTCGCAAATAGTCCAGCACCTCACCGAGGAACTGGCGCGGCTCGGCGCCGCTGTCTATCGCCTCGTTGATGAGGCGCAGCCCCGTCGGCACGTCCCCCGCGACCAGGCTCTCCACCAGGTCCGCAACCAACTCGTCGGATACGGAGCCCAGGATCGACCGCACCTGCTCGAGGGTGATCTCTCCCGCGCCAGAAGCGGCCAGCTGGTCCAACAGGCTCTCGGCATCGCGAAAGCTTCCCGTGGCTCGCCGAGCGATGAACTCGAGCGCGGCGGATTCGATGGCGATCCCCTCGTGCTCGCAGATCCGGCGCAGCTTGTCCATGAGCACCGCCACCGAGCCACGACGGAAATCAAAGCGCTGGCACCGCGAGAGCACCGTCTCGGGCAGCTTGCCGGGATCGGTGGTGCACAGGATAAAGATGACGTGCGCCGGGGGCTCCTCCAACGTCTTGAGCAGGGCGTTGAAGGCCTCGTTGGTGAGCATGTGCACTTCGTCGATCACGTACACCTTGTAGCGACTCTCGCTAGGGGCAAAGGCAACGCGATCGCGCAGCTCACGCACCTCATCAATACCGCGGTTCGAGGCGCCGTCCACCTCGATCAGGTCGAGCGATCGTCCCTCGGTGATGCTGCGGCACACGGAGCACTCGTTGCACGGCGGCTCGGCCGTATCGCCGATGCAGTTCACCGCCTTGGCCATGATGCGCGCGGTGGATGTCTTGCCGGTGCCGCGCAGCCCGGTGAACAGGTAGGCATGACCGATCCGCCCCGTCCGGATCTGATTCCGCAGGGTGGTGGTGATGTGGTCCTGTCCCAGTATGTCGGCAAAGGTTTGGCCTCGCCACCGGTTGTAGAGAGCGTGGGCGGTCACGGTGCGCTTCTACCTTGTGTTCCCTGGGGGTGGCGGGCACTGCCCCGCCATCCATATGTCCTAGTGTAGCACCCGCCCCCTCTTCGAGCAAGCGGCGGATGAGGGCGGCGGGCAGGTACTGCTCCTTCAGCCGGCCGTCGCGGGGGCGCTGAACGCGCGGCGGCTAGCCACGCGAGGCATCGACGAGATCGGGGAGCACCACGCGCAACGCCGCGAACGGGATCCCGCCGGCGCGCAGCTGGCGGGGCGGCGTACGCACGAGATCGATGACGGCCGAGGCGACGCCACAAGGGCTAGCGCCACCATCGATCACCAGGTCCACACGCCCGTCGAGGTCCGCCCGCGCCGCCTCCGCCGTCACCGGCGCGGGGTTGCCCGATCGGTTGGCGCTGGTCACGGCGAGCACTCCGCCCGCCGCCTCGATGAGGGCCCGTGCCAGCGGATGGCCGGGCATGCGCACGGCGATGGTGGGCCCACCGGCGGTGACGATGTGGGGTACCGCGGGGTGCCGCGGCAGCACGAGCGTCAGCCCGCCCGGCCAAAAGCGCGCCGCCACGCGCTGAAAGGCGTCTGGCAGGTCGCTCACGACGCGCTCCACGTGGTGGGGCGCGGAGACGAGGAGAGGGATGGCCATCTCGCGAGGGCGCTGCTTCACCCAGTAGAGCCGCGCCACGGCCTCTGGCGACCAGGGGTCGCTCCCGACGCCATAGACCGTATCCGTGGGGAACACCACCGTCCCTCCGGAGCGCAGGATGCGCAGCGCCGCCGGCAGGGCCTCCGCGTCATCCGCCGACAGGGCGCGCGTCGCGATGCGCCGTGGAGTACCGCCCTCATTCATGGGTGTCGCCCAGGCAGTGGCGCTCGATGGCTTCCGCCACGCCATCCTCGTCGATCCCCGGGGCGATCCAGTCAGCGACCGCCTTGGCCTCCTCGCTGGCGTTGCCCATCGCCACGCCGAGTCCCGCCCAGGCGATCATGGAACGGTCGTTGCCCGAATCGCCAATGGCCATCGTCTCCTCCCTGGCAATGCCGAGCTCGCCCGCCAACCAGGCCAGGGCCTGCCCCTTGCTGGCACCGGCCGCCAGGCCCTCGAGGAAGTAGCGGTGCGAGCGCACGATCTGCAGCTGATCGCCAAACGCGTCCTCCACCGCGGGGCGCAGGGCGTCCAGCGCGTCCTCCTCCCCCACGATGAGAAACTTGTCCGGCTCCCCCGGCAGCGCCGTCAGCAGGTCATCCACCTGGTGCGTCGGCAGGCCGAACCACTGGTCATAGAAGGCGTCCGTGTGGCGCTTATTCTCGACATAGATCTCGTCACCGACGTAGAGGGTCAACGAGAGGTCGCGCGCGCGGACAAACGCCACCACCGCACGGACCGTATCGTAGCCAAAGGTGCGCTGGTAGATGCGCTGGCACGTGGCGGCGTCGACGACCACCGCCCCCTGGTAACAGATCAGTGGCGTGGTGATGGCCAACTCGTTCGCCCAGCGGCGCATCGCGGGGTACCCCCGCCCCGATGCCAGCGTCAGCCGCACGCCGGCCGACGCGGCGCACGCCAACGAGCGGCGCACCCGCGGCGAGATGGTCAGGTCCTCATGCAGCAACGTGCCATCGAGATCCAAAGCAATCAGGCGAAGCGCCATGCTATCCGTCCTTCACGATCGTTGTTGGGGCGACGGCGCCGGCGCGCGTTCGATGCGCACCATCCGTTCCAGGCCCGCATAGTCGCGGTGCACGCTGATGCGTGCCGTGGGCAGGTGGGCGTGGGCCGCCGCCGCGACGGCGGCACCCTGGCCCTCATCGATCTCGAGCAGCAGCAGGCCCGGGGCCCCCAACCGTTCCGCCGCCTCGGGCAGCAACCGCCGGATCACCTCCAGGCCATCGGGGCCCCCATCTAGAGCGTCGTGCGGCTCATAGTCGCGCACGCCCGTCTCCAAGCGAGGCAGACGGCCCGCCGGCACGTAGGGCAGGTTGGCGACGATCAGGTCCAGCGGCCCCGACAGCGCCGCCAGCAGGTCCCCACAGACGAGGAACACGCGCTCGGCTAACCCATAGCGCGCGACGTTGTGCGCCGCCACCGCCAGCGCAGCGCTAGAGCAGTCCACCGCCCACACGCGCGCCTGCACGAGGTGGCGAGCCAGCGTTACCGCCAGCGCGCCGCTGCCCGTGCCCACATCGGCGACGCGCTGACAGCGCCCCTCCGCCTGCCAACACCAGGCGAGCGCCTCCTCCACGAGCATCTCCGTCTCGGGCCGGGGGATGAGCACACGGTCATCCACCACGAGGTCGACATCATAGAAGGCCCGCTCGCCCACGAGGTAGGCCACCGGTTCGCCGCGGCTGCGGCGCATCACCAGCTCGCGAAAGCGCCGGGCGGCCGCCGCGGGCAACGGCTCCGAACGATGGGCAATGAGGTAGGGGCGCGAGGTGGCGAGGACGTGGGCCAGCAGGACCTCGGCATCCAACCGGGGGGCGTGGGCGCCCCGCGCCGCCAGGAGGGGAATCGCCCAGCGCAGCGCCGACGCGATGGTGGTGCCGTTTTCGGCGTCCTGGTGTTCTGCCGAAGGGCTGGCCATGGATACGCCCTGCTCAGCCGGCGGTCGGCGCTACCCGCAGCAACTCGGCCTCTTCCTCCGCGATCAACGGCTCGATGAACTGGTCCAACTCGCCCGCCAGCACATCCTCGATCCGGTGCACCGAGAGGCCGATGCGGTGATCGGTCACGCGATTCTGGGGAAAGTTGTACGTGCGGATCTTTTCGCTCCGCTCGCCCGAGCCCACCTGTAGGCGTCGGCTATCATCGAGCTCCTGGAACTGGCGCTGGTACTCGAGGTCGTACAGGCGGGCGCGCAAGATGGACATCGCCCGAGCGCGATTCTGCAGCTGCGAGCGCTCGTCCTGACACTGGACAACGATGCCGGTGGGGAGGTGCGTGATGCGCACCGCCGAGTCGGTGGTGTTCACGCTCTGGCCGCCCTTGCCGCCGGACCGGTACACGTCGATGCGCAGGTCGCGCTCGTTGATCTCGACCTCGACCTCCCCCGCCTCGGGCAGCACCGCTACCGTCGCCGTCGAGGTGTGAATGCGGCCACTCGTCTCGGTGACGGGCACGCGCTGGACGCGGTGCACCCCACTCTCGAATTTGAGGCGCGAGTAGGCCCCCCGCCCCTTGACGCCAAAGATGATCTCCTTGTAGCCACCGATGCCGATCTCGCTGCTGCTCAGCACATCCCAGGACCAATTGTGCTTGTCCGCATACTGGGTATACATGCGGAACAGGTCGGCCGCAAAGAGTGCCGCCTCGTCGCCGCCGGCGCCGGCGCGAATCTCGACGATGACGTTGCGCGTGTCGCGCGGATCGCGCGGCAACAGGAGCGTCGTGAGGCGCTGCTCCAGCGACGCAATGCGCTCCTCAAGCGAGGCCACCTCGTCGCTGATGAGCTCCTGCATCTCGGGCGAGGTCTCGCTGTCGAGCATCGCGCGCGTCGCCGCGAGCTCTTCGCTGAGCGCCTGGTGCTCGGCGTACGCCTCGGCAATCTCGGTGATCTCGGCCTGCTCCTGGGCATAGACCCGGATCTTGTCCGGGTCACTCGCCACCTCGGGCGTGGCCATCAGGGTATTCAATTCATCATAGCGCCGCCGAACGGCGACGGCCTTGTCGAGCATCATCGTCTTTATCCTAGCCGTACAGTGTCATCTCTATCATCTTAGCAGCGAATGGTGACCGCATCAAAAACCGCCCGGCAACGCTGTCAGCGCGCCACCATCCTCCCCCCAGGGGGCGCGCCCCCGGAGCAGACGTCAGAACCGCTCCCCCCCATCGCCACCCACGATGCGGTCATAGACGGCCTGCAGGTCCTCCTCCGAGTAAAAGTGGATCACCAGCCGACCGCCGCGGCGGCTGCGGTAGAGGTCCACCTTGGTACCGAGGGATTCGCGGAACTCGGTCTCCAGGGCCTCGGTCTCCGGCGAGCGGGTGCGCTGCCGCGTGGTGTCACTGCCGGCCACCTGCAGGCGCCGTACGTACTCCTCGGTCTGGCGCACAGAGAGGCGCCGCTGCAGCACAGCACGCAGCGCCTGCAACTGCTCGTCCTCGTCCGAGAGCATCAGCAGCGCGCGCGCGTGTCCCTCGGTGATCTGCCCCGTGACCAGGGCATCCTTGACCTCTTCCGGTAGGCGCAGCAGCCGCATGGCGTTGGCTACACTGGCCCGGCTCCGGCCGACGCGCTCGGCGATGCGCTCCTGCGTGAGCCCAAACTCGTCGCTGAGCTGCTGGTAGGCGCTGGCCTCTTCCAGGGGGTTCAAGTCGGAGCGCTGGATGTTCTCCACCAGCGCCAGCTCGAGCATCTCCTGGGGCGTGGCCTCTTTGACGATCACATCCACGTGCTGCAGGCCGGCGAGGCGCGAGGCACGCCAGCGGCGCTCCCCGGTGATGAGCTGGTACCGTGGCCCACCGGGGGCATCCTCGCTGCCGGGCACCTGTTGCACGATGAGGGGCTGGATCAGCCCCACCTCGCGGATCGAATCGGCCAGCTCTTGTAGGGCCTCGGGGTCAAAGACACTGCGTGGCTGCCGCGGGTTCGGCACGATGGCGTCCATGCTGACACGCCGCAGGCCGGGCTGCGCCGTACCCGCCGGGATGAGTGCCCCGAGCCCCTTGCCGAGCCCGCCCCTGGTTTTGGCCGCCATGAGGTCACCTCCGATGCATCGTCATGTGCGGAGCGAGGCCCTGCCTAGTCCTCCTGGAGAAGCTCCTGGCACAGCGCCGCGTAGGCGCGCCCACCGCTCGAATCGGGTGAGTAGCTGATGATGGGCTCGCCATAGCTCGGGGCCTCGCCCAGTTTGATGCTGCGCGGAATGACAGAGTGAAAGACGGTCGAGGGAAAGTGGGCGCGCACTTCGTCCACCACCTGGCGCGCCAGGTTGGTCCGCGCATCGTACATCGTCATGACCAACCCCCGCACGACCAGGTCTGGGTTCAGGTTCTGGCGTACGAGCTCAATGGTGTGCAGCAACTGCGACAGCCCCTCGAGGGGCAGGTACTCGCATTGCACCGGGATGAGCACGCCGTCCGAGGCGGTCAAGGCGTTGAGGGTCAGCATGCCGAGGCTGGGGGGCGTGTCGATGAGAATATAGTCATAGCGCGCACGCACCGCATCCAGCGCCCGCCGCAAGCGCATTTCGCGCCCCGCCATCTCGACCATCTCGACCTCGGCGCCTGCCAGGTTGGGCGTCGAGGGGAGCAGATCCAGGCCGATCCACGCCGTCAGCGTCACCGCGTTGGCTACCGGTTCGGCGCCGATGAGCACCTCGTACGTGGAGCGCATCAGGGCGCTCTTGTCAACGCCCAGACTGCTGGTGGCGTTGCCCTGCGGGTCCACGTCGACGAGGAGCACGCGCTTGCCCGCATCGGCCAGATAGGCTCCGAGGTTAACCGCCGTCGTCGTCTTGCCGACTCCGCCCTTTTGATTGGCCAACGCGTATACTCGCCCCATGCCTCCCCCTGCTCCGGCTGACATACCGGCTAGCTATACGAGCCGTCGGCCCGTCGCCGCCCATGCACGAGTCTCCACTCTACCGCCTCGCGCGCTGGTACGCGCGCCGCGCCGACGCCCTCGACCACAAACGAGGCGGCGCAATTGGCATACTGCGCCGCCTCGTAGGCGTCCCCAGTCTCTGATAGCCGCGTCAGATAGGCTGCGGCAAAGACGTCACCCGCCCCGGTCGGATCGACCTCGACCACATCAAAGGCGGGGAAGCGGCGCTGTTGGCCACCATGATAGATGATGGCGCCATCCTTGCCAACGGTCAGAACCAGCAGGGGCGTCCACCGTACCCACTGCTGCAATAGTGCGCGGTCTCCCTCGAGGTCATCGATGCTGAGGATGACCACATCCGCCCGCGCGAGCACCTCCCGCGCCGTGGGCCAATCCGCCCGCTGCACGGCGCCATCGGCGTCCCACCGCCGCATCCACCCCTGCGGGGTGACGCCCACCAGTGCCTCGCCAAACGCCGTGACGAGCTGCGGATCCACCTCTTGAGCCACCGGCCCCAGGTGCACGATGCGCGCCGCCCGCCACCCAGCGGGCACGTCCGCAAGGCCTAGCGGAGCGGCCACAGCGCGGCAGTACTGCCGTCGGGCGCCCCCGACATAGAAGTTCTCAAAGATCGTGGTCTGGGGAGCGGGTTTGACGGCGACGCCGATCCCCGTGCCAAGGCGCACGTCGCCAGGGGCGGCACTGGTCACCACCCCCACCCGTAACCCCAGGCGAGCGGCGGCCATACTCGCGTAGGTGACGGTGCCCCCTGGCCGGTGGCCACCATCCGGCAACAGGTCCCGCGTTACATGGCCGATGACCAGGTAGTCAGGGGGCGCCTCACAGGGAGCAGTCACTTGGGCAGAATCTGTACCTTGCGCCCCTCATCCTCGCCCGTGCTCTCGGTGTACACGTCCGGGTCGTCGCGAAGGGTGAGGTGAATGATGCGGCGCTCATGGGCCGGCATCGGCTCGAGGATAGCGGGCTGACGCGTCTCGCGCACTTGGTCTGCCATCCGCTGGGCGAGGGCCTGCAGGCTGGAGGCGCGCCGGGCCTTGTAGCCCTCGACGTCCAGCACCAGGTTGGGCCACTGGCCGAGGCGGCGACTGACGATCAGCCGCACGATGAACTGGAGATCGCGCAGCGTTTCCCCGCGCCGCCCGATCAACACGCCGAGGTCATCCCCCACGATGTTGAGCGACAGGGGCGACACCTCTTTCGTCACCGGGTCCACCGTGCCCCCACGGTCAGCCACCTCGACGGCGGCGATGAGGCCCATCTTGTCGAGCACCGTAGCGACGACCTCGGTAGCCACGCTGGCGAGTTCGGGGGGAAGCCCACCGTGGGCGGTCGCCGCCTCCTCTTCCTCGTCCTCTTCCTCGAGCTGCTCCGCTGCGACCGGCTCTTCAGCCAGCTCCTCGGCCATTACCGCCTCGGGCTCTGTCGCCAGGGGCGCCGCCGTGGGGCTCATCTCGGTCGCTTCGACCGCCGCGTTCGACTCTACGGCCGGCTCAGGGCCCGGCGCGCTCTCCGGCATAAAGACGCGGATGACCGCCTCGCCGGTGCGCACCAACCCCAGAATCGAGTGGCTGTCCTTGATCACCCGGTAGTTCAGTTGGTCGGCGGGCACGCCGAGCTCTTCGGCCGCCTTGGCCACCGCCTCGGCCACGGTACGCGCGCTAAAATCAGCGCTTTGCCTTGCGTCTCTGCTTCTTCCGTCCATAGGGGACCTTTTCCTTGTTACTGGCAGGTGCGGCGGACACTGGAGGGGTGACCGGGGCCACCGGCGACCCCCACCGCTCGATGGCCCACTGGATGGCAATACCGACCACATTCGAGATCACAAAGTAGATCGCCAGGCCCGACGCGAACTGGGTGGTAAAGTAGCCGAACATGAGCGGCATCATGATCTGCATCGTCTGGTTCATCGACGCCTGCTGATCATCGCCCCCACTCGGCTGCGACATCATGCGCTGCTGGAGCCACATGGTGCTCCCGACGAGGATCGGCAGCACGAACGGCGTCGGATCGGGCCGCGCCAGGTTCAGCCACAGGAAGCGGCTCTGCAAGGGCACGATCTCGGTGAGCCGGGGGAATCCCGCATAGGTGTTCTTCCCCAGGTTCATCAGCTCAATGGGCGTGTCCGCCAGGATGGCGTTGATCGACTGGTACAGCCCGATCCAGATCGGGAACTGAATCAGCGTGGGGAGACACCCACCGAGAGGGTTGACCCCCGCCTGCTGGTACAGCTTTTGCTGCTCCTCCGCCAGGCGCGCCTTGTCTCCACCGTACTTTTTCTGCAGCTCGGCCAGGCGCGGCTGCAGTTGCGTCACCCGCTTGGCAGAGCGAATCTGCTTCACCTGCAGCGGCATGGTGAGAAGCCGCAGGATGATGGTAAAGGCGGCAATGGCGATGATAAAGCTCTGCCCCAGATACGTGTAGAGAAAGAGCAGAGCGTTCAGCATCGGCCGGATGAGGCCTTCCCGCCAGATGGTGCCCCAGCCGACCTGTGATCCGACCAGGATCACGGCGCCAATGATGGCCCAGGTCAGCAGCGACTTGCGAAGCTGTTTGGGGTTTACGTTCGGCCTGTTAGCACTCGTCACGTGTGTCAATCCTCCTGGGCCACCTATCACTCAGCAGGCGGATAGACCCACACGGTGGGATCGCCGCCGACGTCTGTATTCAGAGCCACTACGTTGCCCAGCGTCGTGCCAACGTAGACCATTTCCTCCACCACGGCCGGCTTGGACAGCACCGCCCCCTGGGCGGTCGCGAGCTGCTGCGCCGTGCCAGCCTCCACATCGATGCGGTAGACGTTCCCCGCCTCCGTCCCGACGATGAGATGCCCATCCTGGAAGGCCGGCCCCGCGCGCAGGGCGCCCTCGACGGCGATAGCCGCCCAGCGCGGGCTGCCGTCCGTCACGTCGAGCCCGTGCACCCTGCCGTCCAGCGAGGTCGCGTACACATAGCCCTCCACGACCACGGGCTGGCCCCACACCCAGTCTCCCAGGGAGGCCGTCCACTGCTCCGAGCCGTCGGCGGCGTTCAACGCGTGGAGCTGGTTATCGATGCCCCCCACATAGAGGACGCCGTCCGCCAGCGTCACCGCGCCGGGGATCGAGGCCCCGAGATCCTCTTGCCACACCAGGCGGCCCGTCTCCCGCTCGAGGGCATACACGTTGTGGTCCATCGACCCAACGTACACCCGCGTGTCATCCACGGCAGGCGCGCCCCAGACCCAGTTGCCCGTCTCAAAGGGCGTGTCCCACACCGGCTCGCCGCTGGCCACATCCACGGCGTAGACGCGGTAATCCGAGGCGCCAAAGTAGACGATTCCCTCGCGCACCGTGACGCTGCCCACGATCCCCTCATCGGCGGCGAACGACCATACCAGGTCGCCCGTAGCGCGATCAAAGGCGTACAGGTGGTGATCGTACGAAGGAATCAGTACCAGATCCTCGGTGATCGCCGGGACGCCATACACCCCATCGAGTGGGCTGTCGACGTCCTCCTGCACCTGCCGCGAAAAGAGGGCCCCAAAGCCCCCACCCCCCTCACGAGGAACGGGATAGGTCCACAGCGTCGAGCCCTGCGCAGCGTCCAGAGCGATGACTTGGCCAGTGGGCAGCGCGGAATAGACCGCCTCCTGTGTAGCCGCCACCACCGTCCATCCGAGGTTGGCTGTAGCGCCCCTGGGCACACAGCCCGTCATCACCACAGTCAGGGCGAGGATCATGAAGGCGATGAACGCCCTTCCTCTTATCTTCAAGCAAAACCTCCTGCATCCCTGAGAAATGGCGTGCGGCCCCTCATGCACGCCGACTTCTCGGGCCATATCGCTGACGCGTGGTCGCGTCCATCGCCCGGTTGGTCAGGGGACGGGATCGTACCCGCCCGGATGGAAGGGGTGACAGCGCAGCAAGCGCCCACCGCCCATCCACACGCCCCGCAGCACGCCATACTTCTCGACCGCCTGGTACGTGTACTCGGAGCACGTAGGGGTGAACCGACAACTGGGAGGAAACGCCGGTGAAATGAACCTCTGATAGAACCGTAGCGCCCCTAGTACGAGGCGCCTCCCAAGGACCATGTACTACACATCCCCTTCAGTCCCAGGGCTCGTCCGTTCCGGTGAGCGGTACAGCCTGGCCAGACGCAACAGCCGCGTCACCGATTCCTCTACCGCCCAGTAATCCGCACCGCTGATACCCCTGCGAGCGATGAACACCACATCCCACCCGGGGGCGATCAGGTCATGCTGCAGACGCACCGCCTCGCGCATGAGCCGGCGGATACGGTTCCGCACGACGGCTCCCCCGATGCGTCGGCTCACGGAAAACCCGAATCGTGTGACCTCCAGGCTGTTCGGAGCACACAAAAGCACCAGTAGACGATCAGACCACGATCGTCCCTGGCTGCGCACCCGCTGAAAGTCGCTCGATCGGGTCAGTCGGTTCTTGCGCGGCAGCACAGAGGTCCACGTCTACTGATCGATAGCGTACGTCTTGCGGACGGTGAGTTCCTTGCGCCCCTTAGCCCGGCGGGCCTTGAGGACCCTACGCCCACCCCTTGTGGACATGCGCGCCATAAAGCCATGCCGCCGCATGCGGCGACGCTTCTTGGGTTGCCATGTTCTCTTTGGCATCGTGAATCATCCTTTACCGTGGGATCGCCTGCGTCCCGATGCATGCGTTCCAGGACGTCGCAGCGCGCCCAGGCAACGAATCATAGGGCGGGCAATGCATCCTGTCGAACACGGATCGCCAGGCATACTTGCGAGACGTCGAGGGATTATACCCCCGCGGAGTGCCCATTGTCAAGCTAACGTCCGCGGCCTGCGGTGCCCTCTGCCTCCTCGGGCGCCGCGGCCTCATCGAGGCACACGCCAACCGTCGGCTGGGGGCAAAAGATCATCTCGTGCCCTGCCGCCCGCATGGCGGCAATCATCTCCGTGGGGTCGGGGTGCAGCGCGATAATCGTCCCCCCGCCACCGGCGCCCGCTAGCTTGGCGCCCAGCGCCCCATGGTTCAGGGCGATGTCGATGAGCTCCTCGTTCGCCTCGCCCGAACCGCCCAGATCGCGCTGGATGGCGTGGTTCTCGTTCATCAGTCGCCCCAGCCGGGGCCAATCCGCGGCCAGCAGCGCTTTTTTGCCCTCACGCGCCAGGAGCCCGATATCCTCGTACGCCGCCCGCACCTCGGGATCCCCCTCCAGCCAGCGCTCCCGGAGCGGCTTGTGCACGGCATCGGACGAGTGCGCCACGCCCGTGTGCACGAGCACAAACGGCAGGTAGGGCACGTACGCATCGAGGCGCTCCACCGTGGCGTACAGCTCTTCCGTCGCCTCGCGGTAGAACTCTTTGCCCCGAAAATCCATATAGTTCAGCCCACCAAAGGTGCACATGTAGGCGTCCTGGTAACCGCAGACGATGCGCAGGTGGTTCAGCTCGATGTAGCGCGCCAACTCGGCGACGCGGTAGAGGTGATAGTCCAGCCCGCGGTACGCGAGCAGCCCGTAGAGGATCGCCACGGTGAGGGCCGTCGACCCGGCCACACCGGCGCGCACCGGCACATCGGTGGTATACGCGATGCGGCAACAGAGCGAGTCATCACGAAAATAGTCGAGCACGGCGCGCGCCACATCGAACACGTCCCCATTCAAGGCGAGCTCATCGCGGCAGCTGATGGTCACCGAGCTCCCCGCCGCCTCGAGCGCAAGCTCCTCGCATGGCGCCACGACGACGCGCGCCCGAAAGGGCAGCGAACACGAGATGACGCTACCGCCATACATGTCCGTCGGGTTGCCGATGATGGCACACCGCCCCGGAGCGGAACACCGTATCACCTTCATCTCAGATCTCTCTCGCCTTCCGCTTGACGTACTGGCGCACCATATAGCCGTACTTTTCGTCGGTCAGTGCGAAATCGATGAATGCCTTGAAATAGCTCTCAAAGTTGCCAATGTCGTAGCGTCGCGCATTCGCCCGCAGGCGCACTGCCTGTACGCGCTCACCGAGCTGCAGCAGGAGACGAATGGCATCGGTGAGCTGCAGCTCCCCATTGCGGTCAGGGGCGGTACGACTGATGGCCTCATAGATGGCAGGGCTAAAGATGTAGCGTGCCGCGATGGCCAGGTTGCTGGGCGCCGCGCCCGCCCGCGGCTTTTCCACGAGATCCTCGATGATCAGGCTGTCGCCGCTCCCCACCTCCCCCTGAGGCTTGACGATGCCATAGCGGTACACGTCCGCCGGATCGACCTCCTCGACCGCCAGCGTACAGGCGGCATCGTTGGCCAGGTGCGCGGCCATCATCTCGTGCAAAAAGCTCGAGCCGTCGCGACTCATAATGATCGAATCGCCCAGTGCCACCGCAAAGTGCTCGTCGCCGGTGAACTCTTGGGCGTGCGCCACGGCGTCGCCCAGACCGCGGGGCACGCTCTGCCGGGTGTAGAAAAAGCGTGCCGGCGTCTCGGTGTACTCCAGCTCGGACAGCAAATCGTAGCCGCCGCCGGAGGACAGGGTGCGCACCAGCTCGGGGTCGGGATCAAAGTGATCCTCGATGGCCGTCTTTTTGCGCCCGGTTACGAACAGGATCTGGCGCAGGCCGGCCGCCTGCAGCTCCTCCACCACGTACTGCACCACCGGTCTGCGCCCAACGGGCAGCATCTCCTTCGGCTGAGATTTGGTGGCCGGGAGGAGGCGCGTTCCCATGCCCGCAACCGGCACGACGACTTTGACGATAGAACCCGGTTGAGCCATCTCGCTCCTCCTTGTGTGCTCCACACCACGTCGCGGCGAGCGCCCGGCCGTCGGCGGATTGCCACGGGCACCGCGCTCAGCCCAGCGGATGCCTGGCGCAGCCAACGGCGCCGCGGACCGACGCCGTGGTCGACGCTTCAGGCGCGCCCTAGCACTCGCTGCCGAGCTCGCGCAGCAGGGTGCGCAGGGCGTCCACCGCCACGCCGAACAGCTCGGGCCCGCTGAAACCGCTGAACGCACCGGCCTGCGCCAGGTGCGGCTCTAACGAGAGGAAGCCATTATAGCCCCTCTGTTGTAGCGCCGCCAGCAGCTCGCGCACCTCGCCATCCCCCTGACCCGCCGGCACCACGCGCCGGTCGGCCAGCACGCCGTCCTTCACGTGCACATAGTCGATGTACGGGCTCACCAACGGGTACGCCGCGGTGAACGGCCGCACGCCGCACAGCACGAAATTCGCGGGGTCGAAGGTCATGCGCAGTTGCGGCGAGGCGAGGGTCTCATGGATGTCCCGGCAGCGCTCGGGGATGTCGCCATAGATGTGGCGCTCGTTCTCGTGCAGCAGGGTGACGGGGCGCCCGCGTGCCGCCTCGAGGAACGCCTCCAGGCGCCGCATCACCTCGTCACGATGCGCTGGCGCCTCTCCCGCGGGAACAAAGAAGGAAAAGAGGCGGATATAGGGGCTCTCGAACCGTTCGGCCAGATCCAGCGCTCGCTGGAACGCCTCCAGGTGCGGCGCGAACGGCTCGTCGATGCGGATCTTGCCGATGGGCGAGCCGATGGCCGATACCCCGATCCCACAGGCGTCCAGCGCCGACTTGACGGCATCGACCTCGCCATCGGTGAGGTCGAGCACGTTCTTGCCCCACACGCCGCGCAGCTCGAGATACCGTATCCCGAACTGCCCCAAGACGTCGAGCTGCACCTCAAGATCGGGAGCGATCTCGTCCGCAAAGCCGCTGAGCACAAACATGGTTGCCCTCCTCGCTGGCTAGGCTGTCACACGCACCAGGACGCCCTACGCGGCCACTCAAAAGCCCGACGGGGGACCCATCGATCACCCCGCCGGGCTGCAAACACTCCGCCATGAGCCAAATTCGGGCGTGCACCGAACGGCCGCCCTATGCTTTCGTCTCGCCCTCATCAACCGACTCGGCCACGGCCTTGACGTCCTCCTTGGCCTCCTCGATCTCTTTGCTCGCGTTCCGAAACTCTCTGATGCCCTTGCCGAGGGCACCGCCGACCTCTGGCAACTTGCCTACGCCAAAGACAATGATCACGATCACCAGGATGATGATCAGCTCCATAGGCCCGAGTTGCGGCATGTTCTCCTCCTGTGGACGCACAGACCGGTCGCGTTAGGCCTCCTGGTCGGAGCCCTCCTGCGAGGTCCCCGTGGGCTCGGAAACCTTGGCGGCCTGGAGTTCAGACGAGCCGCCGTCTTTACCGGCGTTCTTATCGTCGCCACCCATCGCCGCCCGAAAGTCCTTTACTCCCTTGCCCAGCGCGCCGCCCAGAGTCGACAACTTGCCGGCGCCAAAGATGGCAAGGACGATGACAAGGATAATGATCAATTCGGTGGGGCTCAGATGCGGCATTTTTCCTCTCCTCTTGAACCCGACGTGCGTTCATTGTAGTCAGCGTCAGAGCCAAGTCAAATGCTGTTCCCGCATTGCGCGGCCGGTAGCGGAGGAGTACAATGCTCATGACGTGCGTGGTGGGTCACAAGGGAGGTGGCCAATGGCGTCCCCGGATCCCAGGGCCATGATCGAGGGCATGCTCCGCCCGTGGCACGAGGCCGTGGACGGTCCGCCCACGGCACAGATGGCGGTGTTGCAGCGCCTGGTGGGTATCTATGCCTGCACCGAGTACGGCGCCGCCCACCACGCCGCCAGCGTATCGGATCTGGACGCGTTCCGTCGCGCCTTCCCTATCATCACCTACGACGCGATCAAACCCCTCATCGCACGCGTCATGGCCGGCGAGACGCACCTCTTGCTGGACGAGCCCCCCATTGGGTGGGCGATCACCCGCGGCTCCACCACGGGAGAGTCCAAGTTCATCCCCATGACGCCCAACGATATGCGTCTGCGGGTGAGCGCCAGCCGCGCCATGCTGAACTATGTCGCCACGCGCACGCCGATCCGCTCGCTGCCAACCCAGGAAGAGATCGATGCCTTGGGCGGCGGCAAGACGGTGCGCGATTGGGAGGCCCGTTTCGAGCTCGCCTACGAGCGCTGCCGCGACGAGAACGTCGTCCTCGTGGGCGGCGTAGCGCCCACGGCCATCCGGTTTGCGCGCTATCTGCGCCATCGCCACGGCGTCTATCCCAAGGACCTGTGGCGCGTACAGATCCTGACCCTCGGTAGCGTGCCGGGCATCAACACCCGCTACCGCCCGGCTCTGCACGCCCTCTATGGTCGAGGCGCGATCCGCGAGATCTATGGCACCACCGAGGGGATGTTCGGGCAGCAGCGCGACGAGCACCGTGCTTGGGTGCCGAACTATGATCTCTTTTTCTTTGAGGTACTGACGCGCCGGGGCATCAAGATGCTCCACGAGATGCGGCCCGGCGAGTTGGGGAGCCTGGTGGTCTCGACGCCCGTCTTGCCGCGCTACCGCATCGGTGACCTCATCCTGGCCCTCCGCCCGCCGTACTACCGCTGCATCGGCCGCGAACGCTGGTGGACGCCGCTGCGCTACTGGTGGGGTGAACTGGCCACCATGAGCCTGGGGAGACTGTGACCGCCATCAGCGGCGTGCGCGCCCGCCGGATGCCCCCTACTCCCGTGGCGGGCGCTT
>DUUT01000150.1 GCA_012841405.1 Chloroflexota bacterium | reverse complement strand
TCGCATGGGGCGCTCGGCATGCCGGGCGCCCGGATGCTAGGCAATGGAGATGCGATATGGTGCGAGCACAGCCCCTGCGCGTGCTGATTGCCACGCACAACGAGGGCAAAAAGCGCGAGTATGCGGAGCTACTAGCCGATACGGGGGCCGAACTCGTGTCCCTCGCGGACGTCGGCATCGAGCAATCGATCCCCGAGGAGGGGGAGACCTATGCCGAGAATGCCGTGCTCAAGGCGCGGGGCTATGCTGCGCTGAGCGGCATGCTGACCCTGGCGGACGACTCGGGGATCGAGGTGGACGCCCTCGGCGGGGGGCCCGGCGTGCACACGGCGCGCTATGTTGGGGAGGGGGCCAGCGATGCCGACCGCAACGCGCTGCTCCTGCGCAGCGTCGCCGGCGTGCCCGAGGAGGCGCGCACGGCGCGCTTTCGGTGCGTCATCGCCCTCGCCTGGCCGAGTGGCCGCACGGAGGTCGTGGAGGGGGTCGTCGAGGGGCGCATTGCGCCCGAGCCCCGCGGAGAACACGGGTTTGGCTACGACCCCATCTTTTACGTGCCCGCGTATGGCCGCACCATGGCGGAGCTGCCGGAGGAGGTCAAGAACCGCATCAGTCATCGCGCCAGGGCGGCTGCCGCGGCGGCCCAAGTGCTGGCGGGGGCCGCCGCGGCCAACGAAGGCTAGAGGCTCTCTAGCACATCCTTAGATCGACGACATCGGCGCCCAGGTTGGCGAGGATCTGCTCCACGGTGTCGCACTCGATGCCCTGCACCTTGAAGGCGATCTCGCGGTTGGAGAGGTCGTCACCCCAGAAGGTGCCCAGCGTGACGATATCCGCCCCGGCATCGGCCAGCGAGTGCGTCAGCGCCGCCAAAAAGCCCTGCTGCTCGGGTACCTTGATGGTGACGCGCAGGCCGGGGTTCCGTGCGCCGAGGAGCTCCAAAAAGACCTTGAACAGGTCGCTCTCGGTGATCATGCCCACCAGCCGGTTGCCGCGCATCACCGGCAGGCCGCCGATGTTGTTATCCACCATGATGCGCGCCGCCTCTTCCAGGGGGCAGTCCTCCTCGATGGTGATCACGTCGCGGCTCATCAGGTCCTCGACCTTGATCTTGGCGACGAGATAGTTCATCTCGTAGATGCTGAGGCTGGTGGCCGGGGAGGGCGAGGCATAGAGGAGATCGTGTTCCAGAACGATACCTACCAGCTTGCCGCGCTTGTCGAGCACGGGCAAACGCCGCACCTTTTCCTCGCGCATGATGCGCAACGCTTCGTGGAGCGATACATCGGGAGTGATCGTAATGGGGTGTCGCGTCATTCGTTCTTTGACGAGCATGGGGCGACCTCCTGTGCTATTGTGGCGCTTACCATCGGCCGATCGGCCTCGACCCATCGTCTGGCGCTGCCGCCTCATTGTAGCGCAAGGGCAGGGCCCGTCCAAAGCGTGGCTCCCACGCATCCCGCGACCGCCACGGGGGAGGCGGCGCCTCGGCGACGCTCTAGGCCGTGTCTCAAAAACGCACCCGACGTCGAAACGCTGTCGTCGCGAGCGTAAGCGAGGGGCCTTGACGCCCATCGCCAAGGTTTCTCGCCACGCTCAGAACGACGCTGTGGCCCTTTTTCCACACACTACTTAGCGCTCTTGGGGCGGCTCGTAGCCGAGTTGCCGCAAAAAGCGCTCGTCGCGTCGCCAGTTCTTGCGCACCTTTACCCAGAGCTCGAGGTACACCTTGGCCTCGAGGAACGCCTCCAGGGCCAACCGCGCCTCCCGACCGATGCGCTTGAGCATGGCGCCGTCGCGGCCGATGACGATTCCCTTCTGCGAGTCGCGCTCGGTAAAGATGGTTGCCGCGATGAACACCGTCCCGTTCTCCCGCTCCTTGTACTCCTCCACCATCACCGCCAGAGCGTGCGGCACCTCTTGTTGCAAGAGCTCGAGCGCCCGCTCGCGGATCAACTCTGCCGCCACAAAGCGCTCCTGCTGATCGGTGAGTTGGTCCTCGGGGTAGTAGCGCGGCCCCGGGGGGAGGAGGGCGATGGTCTCCTCCAGGAGCGCATCCCGGTTGTAGCCCGAGAGCGCGCTCACGGGCATGGAGACGGTATAGGTGCCGAGTACCTCGTAGGCGGCGCGGTGCTCCTCGGCGACCTCGGGGGCGATGAGGTCGACCTTGTTGAGCACTAGCACGACGGGGACATCCGGCGCGCCCGCGATCACCCGCGCCACCTCCTGATCGGCGCGGCTGGGCGGCTCGGAGACGTCCACCGTGAACAGGATGACATCGGCGTCGGGCACGGCGCGGCGCGCCGTCTCGACCATGTACTCACCGAGGCGCGTGCGCGGGAGGTGGATGCCCGGCGTGTCGACAAAGATGATCTGTGCGTCGGGGCGAGTGAGGATGCCCAGCAGGCGGTTGCGCGTCGTCTGGGGCTTGGGTGAGACGGCCATCAGCTTGACCCCCAGCCAGGCGTTGAGCAGGGTGGACTTGCCGACGTTCGGCTTGCCCACCAGCGCCACGAACCCGCTGCGGTGGTCGGGAGGAAGCTCCTCCGGAAACGGCAGTGCGCCACCGTGTGGCACGTCGCTGGTCCGATCGATGTCCGGGGGTTCAGTGCTCATGGGTCACTCGCTCTCCGTCCGCAGGCGGAAGGGGTTAAAGTCGGTGCCATAGTCATAATAGTCCTCGTTCTCGGCTCTCTTGAGCCCATTCACCACCCAGTAGGTGACCGGCGTGGCCACGGCCTCGATGCCCACCTTGAAGACATAGTTCGATACGATCACGGCGACGAGCAGCGCTGGCGCAAAGGTACCGGCAAAGGCGAGGACGACAAAGAGGAACGTATCGAGCCCCTCGCCGACGAGGGTGCTGGCGATGGTGCGCACCCACAGCCAGCGCCCCTGGGTGACGACCTTGAGGCGGGCCATGATCCAGGCGTTGGCAAAGCTCCCCGCCCAGTAGGCGACGAGGCTGGCGACGACGATGCGGGGCGTCAGTCCCAGGATGGCCTCGTACGCCTCCTGATTCTCCCAGCCGGGTGCAGGGGGGAGGGCGCCGACGAGGGCGAACACCGCCGCCATCAGTGCGGCGGCGCCAAACCCCGCCCAGATGACGCGCCGCGACCGGGCATAGCCGTACACCTCGGTGAGCACGTCGCCAAAGATATAGCTGAGGGGAAAGAGGATGGTGCCGCCGTCAAAGGTCAAGGGCCCCAGGGTGAGAATCTTGGTGGAGGCCACGTTGCTGATCATCAGCACGGCCACAAAGGCGACCATGACGAGATCGTAGTAGAGGTAGGCGCGCCGTGCGCCGTGCGGCTTCGCCGGGCGCAATGGGGTGGTCACGGCGTCTTTTCCCACAGGCGGCAAAAGGCGCACAACCCCGTGGCCATGGTGGGCTGCCCACACTGGGGGCAGGTGTTCTCGATCGGCGCGGGCTCCTCCTGGCGAAAGAGGCCGTCCTCCCGGGCGTGGAGGTACTCCAGGTAGAACTGGAGCTTGGTGCCGGGGGAGCGGTGCTCCAGCTGGTTGAGGAGCCCCTTGTACACGATCGACTTGGCCTTGACCGCGTAGGGGCACTCCTCCTCCACATAATCGATACCGCGGAGAAGGGCGTAGGCCGCCGTTTCGCGCTCGTAGAGGTGGCACAGCGGCTTGACCTTGCGCGCCAGGCGCGGATGGGTCTCGGGGAGGACGGGCGCCTGGCGCAGCAGGTAGGCGCTCTGCCAGTGGAGGGTGTTGCCCAGCAGGGTGGCGGCCTCATCGTCCAGGTTGTGGCCCGTGGCGATGGCGGCATAGCCGCCCTCAGAGGCCACGCGGTTCATGATGTGGCGCTTGACGAGGCCACACACCGAGCAGACGCGCTTGCCGCGACGCGTGTGCGCCAGATCGGGCACCGTCTTGCCATAGACCTCGCCCACGTTCACCACGCGGAAGGGGACGGAGCCGTGCTCCTCGGCAAAGGCCCGCACCTTGTCCTCCGAGGCGTCCGAGTAGCCCTCGTGGTCGATCCCCAGGTTGATGTAGACGCCCTCCGTCTCGTATCCCTGCCGGATGAGGATGTCCCACAGGGCGAGGCTATCCTTGCCGCCGGATACGGCGACGAGGATGCGCTCGTTGGGGGCGAACATGGCGTACTTGTCGATGGTGCGCGCCACCATGTCGGGCACCCACGCCACAAAGTGCTCGGCGCAGAGGTTGAGGCGGTGCTGACGCATCCCGATCACGGCGGTGGCGCCGCATTTGGCGCATCTCATCCGCGGCTGCACTCTCTGGCGGGCCTTCACCCGCCCGAAATCACGTTGACGAGGCGAATCTCGTCATCCGGCTCGATGATCGTCTGGTCGTTGATGAGCTTTTTATCGCGCAGCGCCAGTACAGCATAGGGATCGAGGCCGATCTTGATGATGGCATCGCGCACTGTCATGCCGCTGTTGATCTCCCACTCTTGCTTGTGGTAGCTGATCTTGGCAGTAGACATGGATCCTCTCCTGACACACGATGATGCGCCCAAACCCTACCTCCTGATTGTAGGGATTGGGCGCTTTTCGGTCAATGTATGCCGTCAGGATGACGCGAAGCGGCGAGGCGTTCACCTACTCCTCGGGCACCGGCGCGATGATGCCCTCGCGCATCATCACGGCGACCATCTCTTGGGCGGCGGCGATCTTGGTGCGGGCTGAGGTCAGTAGCTCCTCGCGCGTCATGGTGAGGCGTGCCAGCCCCTGCTCCTGGGCCTTGATGCCCACCGCGGCGGCCTCGCGGGGGTAGACCTCGAGATCGCTCATATCGGGAACGATGTGGTCGTCGGTCAGCCCCTGCTCCTCCCCAAAGCGGGCGATCTCGTCCGCCGCGGCGAGGCACATCTCGTCGGTGATGGTGCGGGCGCGCACGTCGAGCGCCCCGCGAAAGATGGCGGGGAAGCCCAGCGAGTTGTTCAGCTGGTTGGCAAAGTCGGACCGGCCGGTGCCCACGATACGCGCGCCCGCCTCCTTGGCGTCCCACGGCCAGATCTCGGGCACGGGGTTGGAGCAGGGAAAGACGATGCTGTCGCGCGCCATCGCCGCCACCCACTCGGGCTTGATGAGGTCGGGGCCGGGCTGGGCAAAGGCGATGCACACATCGGCGTCGCGCATCGCCTCTTCGATGCCACCGCGACGATCCTCGGGGTTTGACTCCTGGCACAGCCGCCACTTGTCAGGATAGTCCGCCTGCGCTCGCTCCACGTCGGCGCGCTCGCGGTGGAGGATCCCCCTGCTATCCGTGGCGACGATTTGCTCCATGCTGACGCCGCGTGCCAACAGGAGGCGCAGGGTGGCCACGTTGGCGGCCCCCATGCCGATGAGGGCAAAGCGCGTGTTGCGGATGTCGCGATTGGTGAGCTTGAGGGCATTCACCAGGCCCGCCAACAGGACGGTGGCCGTCCCCTGCTGGTCGTCGTGAAAGACGGGGATCTCGACGTCCGGGTCGGCGCGCAGCGTGTCCAGCACTTTGAAGCACTTGGGCTGGGCGATATCCTCGAGGTTGACGCCGCCAAAGTTCGGCTGGATCAGCCGCACGGTGTTGATGATATCATCGGCGGCCTCGGTCTTGAGGGTGATGGCGACGGCGTCCACGCCGCCGAGGTACTTGAACAGGAGGGCCTTGCCCTCCATCACCGGCAGCCCCGCCTTGGGGCCGATGTTGCCCAGGCCCAACACGCGCGTGCCATCGCTGACCACGGCCACGGTGTTGCCCTTGTTGGTGTACTCGTACACCAGGTCGGGGTTCTCGGCGATGGCGCGGCAGGGGGCGGCCACGCCGGGAGAGTACCAGATGGAAAAGTCATCGAGGTTGCGAATGGCGCACTTGGGCACCGACTGGATCTTGCCGCGGTAGAAGGGATGGAGGCGTAGCGCCTCGGACGAGGGTTTGGCGGCACGGGCGATCAGCTCTTCCTTCGACAGCATCGGATTCGTTGCCTCCTCTCGGTGTCGGGGTGGCTCGGTGGGTACACGGAATGCCGGGCGAAATAACGGGCGAAATGCCAGACAGAAAGAGACAGGTGTTGCGCTGGGGCGTGTCTGCAAGACGCACCATACGCCGAAAAGATGTCACCTCGAGCGTCTGCGAGGGGCCTGGACGCACATCGCCGAGGTTCCGCGCCAACGCCAGATCGCGCGCTGCGCGGAACGACGCTGTGCCCCTCGTGTACTCATGCCCTAGTCAGCGGATGGGGCACCGGCGGCCGCTGAAGCGGGGCGACCGGGCGGCACGGCGGCCACGGCGCTCTCGTGGAGCGCCAGCCCCTCCGATTGTAGCACCTCTCGCAGCGCAGCGATACCCACCTCGAGCATGGCGGCGTCCGGCTCGCGGGTGGTGAGGCGCTGGAGGGCCAGGCCGGGCGCCATCAGCGCACGCACCAGGGCGCTACGCGCATAGTGTCGCGCGGCCAGCTTGACGAGCTCGTAGGCGATCCCCGCAACCACGGGGATGAGCACGATGCGCGAGGCCAACCGCAGCAGGATGGGGGGCCGGCCGATAAAGGTCGAGATGAGCACAAAGATCACCAGGACGATGAGCAAAAAGCCGGTGCCGCAGCGCGTATGGGCGCGCGGATACTTGGCCACTTCCTCGGGCTCCATGGCCGCGCCGTGCTCGTAGGCATTGATCACCTTGTGCTCGGCGCCGTGGTAGGCAAAGACGCGGCGGATATCGGGTATCCGGCCCACGCCCCAGAGGTAGAGGACAAAGATGCCCAGTCGCACCAGGCCCTCGGCCAGGTTGCTGAGCAAGGGGGACACGATCACCCGGTCCATCAAGCTCACGAGGAACATGGGCAAGAGGAAAAAGAGGCCGACGCCGAGGGCCAGTGAGGTCGCCACCGTAGCCCAGCCCATGGGGCCGGCAAAACTGGGGGCTTGCTCCTCCTCACCCATGGCCACATCGGCCGACCACATGAGGGCGCGAATGCCCAAGCCGAGGGAATCCCACAGCATGGTAAGCCCGCGGAGGAAGGGCAGGCGCATCATGCGACTGCGATAGACCATCCCCTTGAGGGGCTCATGGTGTGTCACGATCTCGCCAGCAGGATTGCGCACGCTTACCGCCCACTCGCGCTCCCCGCGCATCATGACCCCCTCCATCACCGCCTGCCCGCCATAGTTGAACCGGGCCATGCCTACTCCCTTCTAGGCACCTGATGACAGGTGCGGCACCGCGCCTCGTAGACCTCGCTCGCACCGACGAGGATCACGGGATCCTCATAGTACGCGGGCTTGCCGTCGATGAGGCGCTGCGTGCGCGTGGCTGCCGCCCCGCATACTACGCAAATCGCCGTCAACTTGTCCACCATCTCGGCTCCCGTGAGGAGCTGCGGCATGGCCCCAAAGGGCTCCCCTCGAAAGTCCATGTCCAGCCCGGCCACGATGACGCGCAGGCCGCGGTCGGCCAGCTCTTCGCACGCCGCGGCGATGGCGGTATCAAAGAACTGGGCCTCGTCGATGGCTACCACCTGGGTGTCGGGGTCGATCTGCTGGAGGATCTCGGCGGCGGTATGCGCCGTGATGGCCTCCAGTCTCGCCCCCGAGTGCGAGGCGATGGTGCGCTCGCCGTAGCGCAGATCAAGGCAGTGCTGGAACACCTGCACCTTTTGCCGGGCGATTTGGGCGCGCTTGACCCGGCGGATGAGCTCCTCCGTCTTGCCACTGAACATGCACCCGCAAACGAGTTCGATCCAGCCACCGCGTCGCGACTGGTACACCGTGCCTCCTTGTGGGGGTGATGAATAAAAGGGCAGAGTGTCGCCACTCTGCCCTTCAGTGTCGGGATGCCGAGCAGGGGGGCTTACTCCTGCTCCTCATCGGTGTTCTCGAACAGTGCCTCAATCGGCTCGACCGCCTCTTCCTCGTCGACCACCTCAACCAGAGTCCGGGCGCGGCGGCGTTCCTCACGCTGCGCCTCGCGCCGCTCGGCCTCAGTCTGTAGCTGGCGCGAGCGCTCCACGCGCTGACGGAAGCGGTCCACGTGGCCACTAACGTCCACAATGCGCTGCTGACCGGTGAAGAAGGGGTGGCAGACGCTACAGACGTCGGTGCGCAGCACCTCTTGGGTCGAGCCGGTCACCCACTCGTTCCCACAAGCGCAGATGACCCTGGCTTCCGGATAGTACTTGGGATGGATCTTGTCCTTCACGCTGCTTCGACCCTTTCCGGATACACCGAGACGCGCTTCTTGGTGCGCGAGACGTGCTCAAACTTGACATAGCCATCGATGGTAGCGAACAGGGTGTGATCCTTGCCCAGCCCGACGTTCGTGCCCGGCATGATCCGGGTGCCGCGCTGCCGCACGAGGATGGTGCCGCTGTTCACGACTTCACCGTCATAGCGCTTGACGCCGAGTCGTTTCGATCGGCTATCGCGATTATTCGAGCTCGAGCCCCCGCCCTTTTTGTGTGCCATATGCGTTCTCCTAGCCTCTCGGTCCTAGACCGTAATCTCGTCAATGCGCAGGCGAGTGTAGCCCTGGCGATGGCCGAGCTTGCGCCGGTACCGCTTCTTGGCTTGGTACTTGAAAACGAGCACCTTGGGAGCGCGTCCATGCCCCACTACGGTTGCCGAGACCCTAGCCCCATCCACAGTGGGCCGCCCGATGCGGACATCGCCATCATTGGCGACCATGAGGACGCGGTCGAACTCGACCGTGCCGCCTTCCTCCACGCCCAGCAGTTCCACGTCCACGGTCTGCCCGACCGCTACCTTGTATTGCTTGCCGCCGCTTTCTACCACAGCGTACACGATGTTATCCCTCCGGCCACAATTTCTCATCCGGTCTACACCGGGGAACAGGGGCCCCGGTCTTGGCAAGCGATGATTATACCGTACCCCTGGGTAACTGTCAAAACGCTCTTCTGGCGCCCAGCGCCAGGGCACAACCACACAGCGGCTGCGGTTTTTGCGCGGTGCGCCCGTTCGTGCTATACTAGCGGTGTCGTGGGTGCGTGGCTCAGTTGGTTAGAGCGCACGGTTCACATCCGTGAGGTCAGAGGTTCGAGTCCTCTCGCGCCCACCACAGGGGACCGCGGACCATATGGGTGGCTTAGCTACCCGTGGGGTCCGCGGTCTTTTATTTTCCTCCGATCGCGTGGCCTGCGTCGCAGGGCGCCAAGGCCCCTCACTGACGCTCATCACGACGGCGTCTCGGCTCTCGCCCATCCCCACCGAGCTCTTCGCCTACCGCGACAGGTAGAACGGCACGTTCGTCAGGATCCGGAAGCGCCCCTGCCAGCCGGTGCGCCGGTGCACCAGCTCGCGATAGAGGAGGCGCGCCGTCTGGTTGTGCAGGAAGCGGTGCCACCACTTGCTCGGCACGAACTCGGGCATCACCACGGTGACGTAATCCCCCTCCTCGCGCACAAACCCCTCGATGTACTCGAGGAGCGGCGTGAGCACAGAGCGATACGGGGAGGCGATCACCTCCAGTGGGATGTCGGGCAGCAGCTCCTGCCAGCGGTTGTACAGGGTGGGGTTCTCTGTGCCTTCGATGGCAATGTTCACCGCGTGCAGATCGCCCCCGAGCGCTTGGGCATACTCGACGGCCTTGAGGGTGCCGCGGTGCAGCCCCGCCACCGGGAGGATCACCGTGTGGTGGTGCACGGGCTCGGGCCAGCGCTCCGCCAGGGAGAGCTGATGGGCCACCTCGTCATAGTGGTGGTGGATGACTAGAAAGATGCGCACCATGATGGGGATGAGCACCAGTACGACCCAGGCACCAAGCGCGAATTTCGTGGTGGCCATCACCACCAGTACGATGCCTGTGGCCAGCGCCCCCAGACCGTTGATGGCGGCGGCGCGCTTCCAGCCGGGCGTACGGAGCGTGAACCAGTGGCGTACCATCCCCGCCTGCGAGAGGGTGAACGCCGTGAACACCCCCACGGCGTAGAGGGGGATGAGGGCGTGCGTGTCGGCGCGAAAGATGATGATGAGCGCCGAGGCCAGGGCGCTGAGCAGCAGGATACCGTTGGCATAGACGAGGCGATCGCCGAGGTTTGCCAGGGGACGCGGCAGGTAGCTCTCCCGCGCCATCCACATCGCTAGCCGCGGAAAGCCGGCATAGCTCGTGTTGGCGGCCAGCAGCAGGATGAGGGCCGTAGCGACCTGTACCGTATAGTAGAGGGGCCCAACCCCGAGGGTGAGGCGTGCCAGCTGGGATACCACCGTCTCGCCCTCCACCGGCACCACGCCATAGGCCTGGGCTAGATAGGTGAGCCCCAGGAATAGAGTGATGAGGATGGCGCCCATCCACAGGAGCGTCTTGCCGGCGTTGGTGGCCTCGGGCCGCTTGAACACCGGCACGGCGTTGCTAATCGCCTCGACGCCGGTGAGGGCGGTACATCCGGATGCAAAGGCGCGCAGCACGAGAAACGCCGTCAGGCTGGCGGCGATGGGGGGCGCTTGCCCTGAGAGCGGCTCCGCACCCGAGGTGCCGCCCACGAGCAGCTGCACGAGCCCCGAGACGATGAGGACGGCGAGCGTCACGATGAACAGGTACGTCGGCACGGCGAACACGCGCCCGGATTCACGCGTGCCGCGCAGATTCACCAGCGTCACGAACCCTACGGCGCCCAGGGCGAGGGCCACGCGCCAGGGATACAGCGCGGGAATGGCGGAGGTGATGGCCGCCACGCCCGCCGAGACGCTCACCGCTACGGTGAGGACATAGTCGTTAAGGAGCGCGGCTCCCGCGACGAGGCCCGGCAGGACGCCAAGGTTCTCGCGGGCCACCGTATAGGCGCCCCCGCCGCCGGGATAGGCGTGTACCGTCTGCACGTACGAGAGTGCCACGATGGCCAGCAGGGTGGCGATGGCGAACCCAATGGGCAGCGACAGTGCCAAGGCACCCGTGCCCGCCAGAACGAGCACGAGGAGGATCTCTTCCGTGGCATAGGCCACAGAGGAGAGGGCGTCGGATGAGAGCACCGCCAGTGCCCGCGCCTGGCCGAGGCGCTCCTCGGCCAGGCGGTCGCTCGAGAGCGGACTACCGATCAGAAACTTGCGCAACTTGGAGCCCATGACGACCTCGGTACCAAACCAAACGTCACCGCGGATACGCGGCGCTAAACCGTTATTCTGCGCCCGTTCCCCGTAGGCGTCAAATGGGCGCCGCACGCGCGTTCAATCCTCCTCAGCGCGCAGAGCGTCGAGGCGCTCGAGGATGTCGTCATTGGGAGGAATGTCGGACATGGATCGCCCATAGTGCTGGTAGCGGATCATGCCCTGGCGGTCGATGAGAAGCTGCGCCGGCATACGCCCGAGCTTGAGGATGTTCACTTCCTGCTGATAGGTATCCGCCACGGTGTGGCTGGGATCCGCCAGGCCGATGAAGGGGATGTCGTTCTCGCGCCAAAAGCGCTGAAACGCCTCGCGGCTGTCCGGGCCAATGGCGATGACGACGGCATCGCGCTCGACGAACGCGTCATAGTCCTGGCGCAACTGCACCATGTGCCTGCGGCAGTACGGTCAAGAGAAGCCGCGGTTGAACACCAGATAGACATAGCGCCCCCGATAGTCCGAGAGGCGTACCGTCTCGCCGTTGGTGTCGATGAGGCTGAAATCCGGGGCCAGTTCGGATTGCTCAGACATGATCCCTCCAGGTGATCACCGCGCGCCGGATGCGCTAGGGAGCGATGTCGAGATCATCGAGGAAGGTTGTGACGGCGCGCACGAACGTCTCCGTACACTCCTCATGTGCGACATGGCCGCAGCCCCTCGCCACGACCAGGCGGGCATCCTGCAGCGCATCGGCCAGTCGTACGGTGGCCGCCGTGGGCACGACGCGGTCGTCGTCGCCGGTGACGAGCAGGATCGGCACCCTCAGGGCGTCGAGGCGGTCGACGATGTTCGGGGGGTTGCCGGCTGCCACGTGTTCCCACAGCGCGCGATCCCAGTGGCAGAGCTGGAAGGCGCGCGCGTACCCGACGAGCTCCTCGGCCGTCACCGAGCCCGGATCGTGCCAGGCGAGGCGGATGAGGAGCGGTGCCGACAGCGGCAGGGCGCGGGCGGCGAGGGGGCCGAGGTAGCGCCCCTGGGGGGTGCGCGCCAGCCACTGCACCCATGTGGGTGCCAGGTTGGCCTCCACGGCCGGCGCCTCGAGCACCAGCGCCTCGACGCGCTCCGGATGGCTGAGCGCCACGAGGGCGGCGATGGCGCCGCCCGCCGAGTGCCCCACCAGGACGGCGCGCTCGATACCCAAGGCCTCCATCAACGCCACCGTCAGGTTGGCCTGCGCCTCGGGCGTGTAGGGGTTCGCATCCCGAAAGGGCCACAGCGGCCCGCTCGTGAGCCCAAATCCCGGCCGATCAAAGGCCACCACCGTCGACCGGTCGTCCAGGGCGGCGATGGCCTCCTGCCAGCTAAAGGTGCTATCGGCAAACCCGTGGAGCACGACGAGGGTCGGCTCGCCGGATCCGGCGATGGTGGCGTGTACCTGGAGGTTGCCCACCGGCACAAAGACGCTATCGGCGTCTGCCAGGCCCTGGGGTGAGGTGGTGCAGGGCAGGGGCGGCACGGGCACGAGGAATGGGCCGAGGAGCAGCATCAGCACCGTCACCGCCAGGGCCAACGCGACGAGGCGCAGTCGTCTCATACGAGATCCACACCCCGTGGCGGCGCCACGGAGCACTCCGCTTGTCCAGCGGACAGATCGACCGGCGTTTGGGCGCCACGCACAGGGACTCTCCCTTCACAAGTGCAATCCGTACGGTGAGGCGAGGTTGCTACCATTGTAAGGCCGTCATTTGGCCACTGCAAGGGCGTTGTGCACGCCGCCCGCTACGGCTATACTGCCTGCCAGCAGCTGCAGGAGGTCGCATCATGTCCCTGACGAACCGATGCGCGCTAGTGACCGGAGCGGGGGTGGGGATCGGCCGCGAGACGGCCCTCGAGTTTGCCCGGCGCGGAGCCGATGTGGTGCTCAGCTATCACAGCAGCGGTGAGGGCGCCCAGAGCGCTGTGGACGAGATCCGCGCCATGGGGCGGCGGGCGACGGCACTCCGTGCCGACGTGAGCCGCGTCGACGAGTGCCGGGCGCTGGTCGACGGCGCCATCGCCTTCCTGGGGCGCCTCGACGTGCTGGTGAACAATGCCGGGCTATCGGCCTCGAGCCCATTTCTCACCACCACCGAGGAGATGTTTGATCGGCTCTACCACATCAACATGCGGGGCCAGTTCTTTTGCGCGCAGCAGGCCGCTCGCCACATGTGCGACAGCGGCGGCGTGATCATCAATATGCTGTCGATCCACGGGATCCAGAGTCAGGCGGGGTGGTCGGTGTACGACGGCACCAAGGGCGCCATCGCCGCCTGGACACGGACCATCGCCCTCGAGCTGGCGCCCTACCGCATCCGCGTGGTGGGAGTGGCGCCGGGGGCCATCGAGGTGCCGCGCTACTTTGACATGCCCGGGTACAGCCCGGAGAAGGCGGGGCGACGCATCCCGTGGGGCCGGGTCGGCCAACCCGCCGATGTCGCCCGCGTGTGCGCCTTTCTGGCGTCCGATGACGCCGACTTTGTCGTCGGCCAGATCGTCGTGGTGGATGGAGGCACGCTGGCCCAGTTCGCCCTAGATCTGACCAGCGACTAGGGAGTGTTTGGAAAATCCGCCACAGCGTCGTTCTGAGCGTGGCGAGAGACCTTGACGATGGGCGTCAAGGCCCCGCGCTGACGCTCGGGGCGACAGCGTCTCTACGTCGGATGCATTTTCGAAACACAGCCTAGGGCTTGGCTGGCGCAGCGCAGACCGCTTTCAGCGCGGGGTGCCCCCCAGCCGGCGGAGGTGGTGGGGCGGTACGCCGATGCCGTCGAACGGGTGCGGCGGCCACGCAGCGCCACGGTCTGGCTCGGAGGCCGCTTGCATGCGCACGCCATCATCCCATGGGGGCACTGCCCTCGAGGAGGTGCCCATGCTCGGTGGATGGACACGTGCGGCATCGTATGGTAAGATGGTATGCGTGCATCCACTCCATCGCTGGACGGTCGTTCCCCCCCCGCGCATTCCCGCTACGGCTAGCGTGACGCTGCAAGGCTTGGGCGGCCTACTCCCTCGTACCCCTCGCTGAGCGTCCCTCCTCCACCCTGCGCCGCTGATCCCACGCTATCGAATCGGTACGCTGGCCCAGGCGCGATGACAGGAGGCCCGGTATGGAGGCGAACCCGTTGCCCACCGGAATTGTGCCCTGGCTGATTGCCCTGCTGCCCATTGTGGTGCTGCTGGTGCTGCTCGTTGGTCTGCGCTGGAAGGGCATCGAGGCGGGGCCCCTCGGCATGGTGACGGCGACGCTGGTTGCGCTGCTGGCCTTTCGCACCCCGCTGGAGACGCTGGCGGTCGCCGCTGGAAAGGGGCTGTGGGATGCCGTCTTTATCCTCTATGTCGTCTGGGCGGCGCTGCTGCTCTACCTCGTCACGGTGCGGGCCGGAGCCTTTGAGGCGCTCCGCGAGGGATTCCTCGGATTCAGCCGCAACGAGCTCTTTCTCGTGCTGGCGATCGGCTGGGTGTTCGCCTCGTTCTTTCAGGGCATCGCCGGGTTTGGTGCGCCCATCGCCGTCACGGCGCCGCTGCTCATCGGCATCGGCGTGCGCCCGCTCTATGCCGTCGTGATCCCGCTGATTGCGCATACGTGGGCCAAGATGTTCGGCACCTTGGCCGTGGGGTGGTTGGCGATGCTCAACGTCGTTGGTGTCGCCGATCCCACGGCGACGGCCGTGCAGACGGCCATCCTACTCTGGCTGATCAACCTGCTGGGGGGTCTCGCGGTGGCCTGGTTCTATGGGCGGGGGCCGGCCGTTCGGCACGCCCTGCCCATGATCCTGATCATTTCAGCGCTCCACGGCGGCCTGCAACTGGTGCTCATGTACATCAACCCCATCCTGTCCACGTTCGTCGCCGGGACGGCGGCGCTGGTGGCGCTCTATCCGCTATCCCACTGGCGGCGCTATGCCGAACCGGCGACAGGGATCGCGGAGCGGCCGGCCATGGTGGCGCCGGGTGACGAAGAGCAGGCCGTCGATGGGCTCGAGACGGCGTTGCCCGAAGAGTGCACCATGACGCTGGGGTTGGCCCTGTTGCCCTACGTCCTGCTCACCGTGTTGGCGACGGTGGCGCTGGCTATCCCGCCGGTGAACGCGGCGCTGTCGCGTTTCGAGATCGGGCTGCCCTTCCCGGCGGTGCAGACCGGCTTTGGCGTCGCCCGCGAGGCGGCGTTGCCGTACTCGCCGTTTTCCCCGCTGACGCACCCCGGGACCTTTGTGCTGATCGCCGCGCTGGTCAGCTTGGGTGTCTATCGCTGGCGGGGCTGTGAGCGCGCGGATCCGAGCACCCGCGATAGCCTGTGGCGCAACCTGGTGAAGGATTCGGTCCCCTCCTCCATCGCCATCGCCTCATTCCTCGTGATGAGCAAGGTGATGGATCATTCGGGCCAGACGATGGTGCTGGCCGGGGGATTGGCAGCCGTCGCCACGCCAACCATCTATGCCTTTGCCGCGAACTGGATTGGCATCCTAGGGGCCTTTATGACCTCGTCGAGCACGGCATCGAACATTCTGTTCTCGCCTCTGCAGGCGCAGGCGGCAGCGGCGCTGGAGGGGCTATCGCAGGCCTCGGTGCTGGCCGGGCAGGGGGCGGGCGGGGCCACGGGCAACGTGATCGCCCCGGCGAACATCGTCCTGGGCACCAGCACGTCACGCATCCCCGGGCAGGAGGGCATCGTCCTGCGCCGCGTGCTGCCCTGGACGGTGCTCACGGCCGTCCTAACGGGCCTGCTGACGGTGCTGTTGAACGCTCTCGGAGGGTAGCGGCATGCGGCGAACGACGCTTCTGGATATCGCGTTCGTGCTGCTGCTGGCGGCGCTGCCCTTCATCAGCATCGGCACGATGAACGAGCAGCCGCTCGTGTGGCAGCTCGGCTTCTTGCTGCTGGTAGTGGGGCTCTTGATGCCACCGGCGCTGCGCTTGCGCAGAGCCGTCATCGATGCGCGCGATCTCCCCGACGTGGAGGAGGAGCCCAGCTAGGGGGCTGGGGCGCCGGCGACCCCCGGCTGCCTGCCCGACGCGGCGAACGGGCCGGCGCCACGGCCCGGCAGCTCGAGGCGGTGCGGGCGCCACCGTGATGGGCCCCCCACCCGTCCCGACGTCCCCGCCGCTGAG